>NZ_JBFRDL010000012.1:0-136906 GCF_052113525.1 Rhodococcus sp. TAF43 | reverse complement strand
GGGAATTGAATGTGTGACAGTTTCATAGAGTTACGGCGGCCATAGCGGAGGGGAAACGCCCGGTCCCATTCCGAACCCGGAAGCTAAGCCCTCCAGCGCCGATGGTACTGCACCCGACAGGGTGTGGGAGAGTAGGACACCGCCGAACATCCGTTACCGAAAGGGGACCCAACACACTGGGTCCCCTTTCGTGTTTTGTATGAAAGGAATGGCTGTGTCGGAAAGCAGTGGTGATCGTCGGAACTTCCGCGGAGACGGCACTCACCGTTCCGAAGGACACCAAGGACAGCAGGGAAACCGCGGTGGCCGCCCGTCGGATCGTCAGGGTTCACGTGACGACCGGCGTCAGGCGCCGAGCGGTGGGCAGGACCGTGCCGGCCGCCCCAACGGTGGCGGAGGCCAGTGGCGCGATCGCGACGATCGGCGCACCGAGAATCGCGGCGAGTACCGCGGTGGCGACAGTCGCACGGGCGATGCCCGCGGTGAGCGTCGCGGTGACGACCGTCGGCAGTTCGACAGTCGTGGTGACGACCGTCGCGGGACCGGCGGCGCCCCGCGCCGTCGTGGCGGCGAGGGCGGCTTCGGTCCGGCACGTGGCCGCGAGTCCATGGGCCCGAACCGTCGTGACGCTCGCCCCGACGAGCCGGATCTGCCTGACGAGGTCGAGGCCGGCGAGCTCGATCCCGCAGTACGCCGGGATCTGCTGAGCCTGGACAAGAACAATGCGAATGCGGTTGCCCGGCACCTGGTGATGGCCGGTCGGCTGATCGAGGACGACCCGCGTCTGGCACTCGCGCATGCCCGTGCCGCACGCCAGCGCGCCGGACGTATCGCGGTGGTTCGTGAGACCGCAGGAATCACGGCCTACCACGCTGGTGAGTGGGCCGAGGCACTGTCCGAGTTGCGTGCAGCCCGCCGGATGTCGGGTGGGCCGGGATTCCTCGCGGTCATGGCCGACTGCGAGCGGGGTCTGGGTCGTCCCGAGCGTGCCATCGAGCTGGGTCGCAGCGACGAGGCTCGGGCGCTCACCGGTGAGGACGCCAGCGAACTGCGGATGGTCGTCGCGGGTGCACGCATGGATCTGGGGCAGTTCGACCAGGCCGTGGTGACGCTGCAGACTCCGGATCTCGACGCGTCGCGCTCGGGTGCGGCTGCGGCCCGTCTGTTCTACGCGTACGCCGACGCGCTCGTCGCGGCCGGCCGGATCGAAGACGGACTCAAGTGGTTCCTCAACTCGGCGGCCGCCGATCTCGACGGTGACACCGATGCGGAGGAGCGTGTGGCCGAGCTGACCGGAGACGGTCAGTGACGGAGGCAGTGGGTGTCCCACTCCGCGCGGGGTACGACGTGTTGCTGCTCGACCTCGACGGCACCGTCTACCAGGGGCCGGAGGTCATTCCGGGTGCGCGGGATGCCCTCGACGCGGGCGACGAGCGTCAGCTGTATGTGACGAACAACGCCAGCCGGAGTCCTGCAGAAGTCGCCGCTCATCTGCGTGACCTCGGCTTCCATGCTGCGGACTCGGACGTCGTGACGAGCTCGCAGTCGGCGGCGCGCTTGCTGTCGGAGCGTCTCGCTCCCGGTGCAGCCGTCCTCATCGTTGGGACGGACGCACTCGCGGCCGAGGTCGAGAACGTCGGTCTCCGTGCCGTCCGGCGGTTCCAGGACGAGCCGGTCGCCGTCGTGCAGGGGCACTCGCCTGCCACCGACTGGGTGATTCTCGCCGAGGCCACGTTGGCAATCCGGGCGGGTGCGTTGTGGATCGCCGCGAACGTCGACACGACGCTCCCGACCGAGCGCGGGTTGGTGCTGGGCAACGGATCGATGGTTGCCGCGGTGCGGACCGCCACCGGGCGGGAGCCGATCGTCGCGGGCAAGCCCGCTTCTCCGTTGATGGAGGATGCGCTGAATCGTGCGGGCACCGGACGGCCGCTCGTCGTGGGCGATCGCCTCGACACCGATATCGCCGGCGCGAACGCGGTGGGTGCCGAATCGTTGCTGGTCCTGACCGGGGTGAGCACGACAGCCGATCTGCTGCGCGCCGACGAGACGCACCGTCCGACCTACGTCGCCGAATCGCTGGACGCTCTCAACCGTCCGGCTTCGGCATCTGCGGTCGGCACTCGGCCGGGGTGGCGGGTGGAGTTCGTCGGGGGAGACCTCGTGATCCACGCTGCTCCCGGTGTCCCGGACGGGACTCGCACGGGCGCGTTCCTGTCGGTTCTCGCTGCCGCGTGGCGGCATCCCGAGTTCGTCCGTGTTCGCGCCGGTGACGACACGGCGCGCGCCGCCGTGTCGTACCTTCTGGGCGAGATGTGACGCCGCGACCGGTCGGGTCACCGGCCGGTCGCAGGTGGTCTGTTGTCGGGCGAATGGGCTAGGTTTGCAGCGATGAGCACGTCAGTACCACTTCCAGGCCAACACCTCCCGGACGCCGGCGGCGGAGCCGATCCGGCGGGCGTCCACCGCCGTGTCGACGAGCTGCTGTTGCAGCTCGGGGACGCGTCCGGTAGCTCGCCCCAGTCTGGTGATGCCGAGGAACTCGCACGTCAGGCACAGATTCTCGAACGGGCTCACGATGTTCTCGTCGAGTCCCTGGCAGCAGTGGACAAGGTCTGAGGTGGCACGTCGAGCAAGAGTCGATGCGGAACTCGTGCGGCGGGGGCTCGCTCGCTCACGTGAGCATGCGGTCGAATTGATCTCGGCCGGACGCGTCCTCATCTCGGGGAACGTGGCAACCAAGCCGGCGACCGCGATCGAGGCCGGCACGCCGCTGCTCGTGACCGACGTCGACGAAGAGATCTCGTGGGCGTCGCGCGGTGCACACAAGCTGATCGGTGCGCTCGACGCGTTCATGCCCGAGGGACTCACGGTCGAGGGTCGGCGGTGCCTGGATGCGGGCGCCTCGACCGGCGGTTTCACCGACGTTCTCCTGCACAACGGTGCACGTGAAGTTGTCGCCGTCGATGTCGGCTACGGCCAGCTCGTGTGGCGGCTCCAGTCCGATGATCGTGTCCACGTGATCGACCGGACCAACGTCCGATCCATCGATGCGGAGACCATCGGAGGTCCGGCCGACCTTGTGGTGACCGACCTGTCGTTCATCTCACTCAAACTGGTTCTGCCGGCACTGGTCGCCTGCGCCGCCGAGGGCGCCGATCTGGTGCCGATGGTCAAGCCTCAGTTCGAGGTCGGCAAGGAACGTGTCGGCACCGGTGGCGTGGTCCGCGACCCCGAGCTGCGTGCGAGCGCGGTGCTCGAGGTTGCGCAGGCCGCGGCCGAACTCGGGTTGCGGACGGTCGGGGCAGTGGCGAGCCCTCTGCCGGGGCCGTCCGGCAACGTTGAGTACTTCCTCTGGCTGCGCAAAGACGTCACCGCCGTCGCCACCGGCACCRCACCGGCCGAGATCGGGGGAGCCGGCGGTCCCGAGCCGTCGGTGGAGGACCTCATTCGTCGTGCCGTTCAGGAAGGTCCACAGTGACCGATACCCCCGCGACCGCCGGCCAGGAGGTCGCCGCGCCGCGCCAGATTCTGCTGGTCGCCCATTCGGGCCGTGCCGAGATCACCGAAACGGCCCGTCGTGTCGCGGCCATCTGTGCCCGCGCGGGCATCGCGTTGCGACTTCTCGAGAACGAGGTCGATCTGGAGCGGGTCGAATCACTCGGGACGGGGTCGGACCGGCCTGACGTCTCCGTGGTACCGGAAGGGCCGGGTGCTGCCTCGGATTGCGAGATGGTGATCGTGCTCGGCGGCGACGGCAGCTTCCTGCGTGCGGCCGAGCTGGCGCAATCCGCGGATGTCCCCGTCCTGGGGATCAATCTCGGGCGGATCGGGTTCCTCGCCGAGGCGGAGGCCGAGCACCTCGAGGCGGCGATGGAGCAGGTGGTGCGGCGCGAGTACCGCATCGAGCACCGGATGACACTGGACGTGATGGTCCGGATCGAGGACCGGATCGTCCAGCGCGGATGGGCGCTCAACGAGGCGAGTATCGAGAACCGGTCCCGGCTCGGCGTGCTGGAAGTGGTCCTCGAGGTCGACGGCCGTCCGGTCTCTTCGTTCGGCTGTGACGGAGTGCTCGTCGCGACACCGACCGGATCGACGGCGTACGCTTTCTCTGCCGGCGGACCGGTCGTGTGGCCGGAACTTGAAGCGCTGCTGGTCATTCCGAGCAACGCGCATGCGTTGTTCGCGCGTCCACTGGTCACCAGTCCCGAGTCGATCGTCGCCGTCGAGACGGTGGCGGACAGCCACGACGGCCTCGTGTTCTGCGACGGACGGCGCACGCTGGAACTGCCGGCGGGTGCCCGCGTCGAGGTGATACGCGGCAAGGATCCGATCCGCTGGGTCCGTCTGGATTCCGCGCCGTTCGCGGACCGGATGGTGCGCAAGTTCGATCTTCCGGTGACGGGGTGGCGAGGGAGGAAGCGGTAACTGTGCTGGCGGAGATTCGGATCGACAACCTCGGAGCCATCTCGTCGGCCTCCGCTCAGTTCCACGCAGGCCTGACGGTACTCACGGGTGAGACCGGCGCCGGCAAGACCATGGTCGTCACCAGCCTGCATCTGCTCAGCGGTGCGCGCGCCGACGCCGGACGCGTGCGCGTGGGCGCGGCGCGTGCGGTCGTCGAGGGCCGGTTCACCGTCGACGACTCCGCCCCACAGGTCGACCGCGAGGTTGCGCGACTGCTCGAGTCGTGCGGTGCGGAGCGGGACGAGGACGGCAGCATCATCGCGGTGCGCACCGTGGGCGGCGACGGACGGTCCCGAGCTCACCTGGGCGGGCGCAGTGTCCCGGCCGGCGTGCTCTCCGAGTTCACCGACCCGCTGCTCACCGTGCACGGGCAGAACGACCAGCTGCGCCTCCTGCGGCCGGATCAGCAGCGTGCCGCGCTCGATCGGTTCGCGGACAAGACGATCGGCCCGCTGCTCACGCGCTACCGCAAGCATCGAGCCGAGTGGGTCGAGGCGCGGACGGAGCTGATCGAACGGACCAGCCGGACGCGGGAACTCGCGCAGGAGGCCGATCAGCTGACGTTCGCGCTCGAGGAGATCGACCGTGCCGCGCCGACACCGGGCGAGGACACCGACATTGTCACCGAGGTGCGCAGGCTCGGTGATCTCGATTCGTTGCGTTCGGCCGCCGAGGGCGCGCAGGCCGCGCTCGCCGGCGTCGACGACGACGCGCTGGGCGGAGCGTCGGCGGCCCTCGACCTGTTGGGTGAGGCCCGCTCGCGGATCGAGTCGTCGGACGATCCGGCCCTGGCGGGACTGGGGCCGCGGCTGGGCGAGGCGATCGCTGTCGTCGCGGACGTTTCGGGCGAGCTGTCCGGGTACCTGTCCGGGCTACCGAGCGATCCCGGTGCGCTGGACACTCTGCTGACCCGTCAAGCCGAACTGAAGGCACTGACGCGTAAGTACGCGGCAGACATCGACGGTGTGCTGGCGTGGGCCGACACGGCCCGTGAGCGGCTCGCGAAGATCGATGTCTCTGCGGACGCGCTCGCGGACCTGTCTGCTCGCGTCGACGAGACCGCGAAGCTCACCGCGGAGGCCGCGGTGAAGCTGACGGCCGCCCGCACGAAGGCGGCGACGAAGCTCGCGAAGGCGGTCAGCGATGAGTTGGCCGGTCTCGCGATGGGACGGGCCGCGCTCGACGTGTCGGTGCGGGCCCGCGAGGCCGGACCCAACGACTCGGCGCCGCTGGCGGTCGACGGCCGGGAACTGCATGCCGGAGCGTCCGGGGTCGACGAGGTGGAGTTTCGGCTGGCCGCGCACAGCGGAGCCCAGGCACTGCCGATCAGCAAGAGCGCGTCGGGCGGTGAGTTGTCCCGCGTGATGCTCGCGCTCGAGGTGGTGCTCGCGGGCTCGGATCGGGGCGCGACCATGGTCTTCGATGAGGTGGACGCCGGTGTGGGCGGCCGCGCGGCGGTGGAGATCGGACGTCGCCTCGCTCGTCTCGCGCGGACCCATCAGGTCATTGTCGTCACTCATCTGCCGCAGGTGGCGGCCTTCGCCGACACACACCTCGTGGTGGACAAGACCGACGACGTGCGCCGCGGCGTCGACAGTGGTGTGCGCACCCTGACCGAGGACGATCGGGTGGTCGAACTCGCTCGCATGCTCGCCGGCCTGGACGACACGGAGACCGGCCGCGCGCACGCCGAGGAGTTGTTGTCGATCGCGGGGCAGGAGCGCAGTACCGCCCACGCATAGCACGAAAACCGACTTTTCTGTTGGTATAGCTGTGACGGGTGTGGTAGTTGATACGGCGCGCCTCCACGATCATCCGCGTGCGACGGGCGATCATCGAGGTCATGAAGATGCCGGCGCTGCTCTCCCGAAAGACCGAATCCCTACCCGGAATCAGTGGCATCGCTCGAGTCGACCGCGACACCACCAAGTTGCTGCGTCGCGTCGGACACGGCGACATCGTCGTCCTCGACGAGATCGATCTGGACCGCGTCACGGCGGACGCCCTGGTGGCCGCCGGCGTGCTGGCGGTCGTCAACGCGTCCCCGTCCATCTCGGGTCGCTACCCGAACCTCGGTCCCGAGGTGCTGCTCGCCAACGGCATCGTGCTGGTCGACTCGGCCGGGACGGAGATCTTCAAGGCGATCAAGGACGGGTCGAAGATCCGCCTGCACGAGGGCAGTGTCTTCGCCGGTGACCGTGCCCTGGCGAAGGGTGAGGAGCAGACCGAGGCCGAGATCTCCGATCGCATGATCGAGGCCAGGACCGGGCTGGTCGACCATCTCGAGGCCTTCTCGGGCAACACGATCGAGTTCATCCGTTCCGAGAGTCCGCTGCTGATCGACGGCGTCGGCGTGCCGGACATCGACGTCGACCTCGAGGATCGCCATGTCGTGGTCGTGGCCGACGGACCGGACCACCAAGCCGATCTGAAGGCTCTCAAGCCGTTCATCAAGGAGTACTCACCGATCCTCATCGGTGTCGGCGCCGGCGCCGACACCCTGACGAAGGCGGGATACCGCCCCGACCTGATCGTCGGCGATCCCGAGGACATCACCGCCGAGACCCTCAAGTGCGGTGCCGAGGTTGTGCTGCCGGCCGACCCGGACGGTCACGCGCAGGGACTGTCCCGGATCCAGGACCTCGGCATCGGCGCGATGACGTTCCCGGCGTCGGCGTCGCCGTCGGATCTGGCGCTGCTGCTGGCCGACCATCACGGCGCGTCGCTCATCGTCACGGTCGGCAGCACCGTCTCGCTCGACGAGTTCTTCGACCGCGGCCGCCGCGATACCAACCCGGCGGCCTTCATGACGAGGCTCAAGGTCGGGCCCAAACTGGTGGACGCCAAGGCCGTGGCGACGTTGTACCGCAGCCGGGTGTCCGGCGCGGCGATCGCGCTGCTGGTGCTGGCGGCGCTGACCGCGGTGATCGTGGCGCTCGTCGTCTCGAACATCGGCGGTGACGCAATGGACTGGGCAATCGACACGTGGAACAGCTTCGCGCTGTGGGTTCAGGGGCTGTTCAAGTGATTTCGATGCGTCAACATGCCATCTCCATAGCGGCGATCTTCCTGGCACTCGCGATCGGCGTCGTGCTGGGTTCCGGGCTGCTGTCGAACGGGATGCTCTCCGGGCTGCGGGACGACAAGGCCGAGCTGCAGAACGAGATCGAGGATCTGAACCAGGAGAACAACCAGCTCGGCGAACAGCTCATGTCGGCGGACGGTTTCGACTCCGCCGTCGCGGACCGAATCGTCCGCGACACCCTCGCGCAGCGTTCGGTGATCCTCGTCACGACGCCGGATGCCGATCCTGCCGACATCGACGGGATCAACCGTGTCGTGGCCCAGGCCGGTGGCGCGATCACCGGTCGCGTGTCGCTGACCAAGTCGTTCGTCGACTCCGTCAACGGCGATCAGTTGCGCACGACGGTGACGAACATCATTCCAGCGGGCATCCAGTTGCGGACCGGCGCGGTGGACCAGGGCAGTCTGGCGGGAGACCTGCTGGGCTCGGTGCTGCTCCTGAACCCGCAGACGGCGCAGCCGCAGACCACTCCCGAGGAGCGCGGTCTGGCGCTCGAGACGCTGCGTGGCGGCGGCTTCATCGACTACGACGGAAACGTTCAACCTGCACAGTTGGCGGTTGTGCTGACCGGTGAGGGGGATCCCGAGAACACCGGCGGTAACCGGGGCGCGGTGATCGCACGGTTCGCGGGAGCGCTCGACGGGCGTGGCGCCGGCACCGTGCTGGCAGGCCCACCGGCCGCCGCGGAGGGCAGTGGGCCGATCGCGGTGGCTCGTGCGGACGCGGCCGTCTCGGCGGTGCTCACCACGGTCGACAACGTCGATCGGGAGTCGGGTCGAATCACGACGGTGCTGGCGCTCCAGGAGCAGCTCGGAGGCGGTTCCGGACGGTACGGGACGGGTCCCGGCGCCACCGCGGTGACCGTCGGCGCGCCGACGCCGTAGGACAGGTGTGACGCCTGTCGCTCCCGAACTGGAGCGTCGTGCGAGGCGGCCGGGCGAGAAGGTGTTACCGTGAAGTCCCGTGGGTCGGCAGGCCCCAGAACGCTCAACTCAGACCAAGTCCTGCACAGTCGTCACGGGAGCCCCTTTGCCACAGTCACGCATCCAGTCGCGTAGCGCCACCAAGCACATCTTTGTGAGCGGGGGTGTCGCCTCCTCTCTCGGTAAGGGATTGACCGCTTCCAGCCTCGGTGAGCTGCTCACCGCGCGCGGACTGCGCGTGACGATGCAGAAGCTCGATCCCTACCTCAACGTCGATCCCGGAACGATGAACCCGTTCCAGCACGGCGAGGTCTTCGTCACCGAGGACGGCGCCGAGACCGACCTCGACGTCGGACACTACGAGCGGTTCCTCGACCGCGACCTCAACGCGTTCGCGAACGTGACGACCGGTCAGGTCTACTCCGCGGTCATCGCCAAGGAGCGCCGCGGCGAGTACCTGGGCGACACCGTCCAGGTCATCCCGCACATCACCGACGAGATCAAGAGCCGCGTCCTCGCGATGGCCGGCCCCGACGCCCAGGGCCAGGTGCCCGACGTCGTGATCACCGAGATCGGTGGCACCGTCGGCGACATCGAGTCCCAGCCGTTCCTCGAGGCGGCCCGCCAGGTGCGCCACGACGTCGGCCGGGAGAACGTCTTCTTCCTCCACGTGTCGCTGGTGCCGTACCTCGGCCCCTCCGGTGAGCTCAAGACCAAGCCGACGCAGCACTCGGTGGCCGCGCTGCGCAACATCGGTATCCAGCCGGACGCGCTGATCCTGCGCTGCGATCGTGACGTCCCGCAGGCGCTCAAGGCGAAGATCGCGCTGATGTGCGACGTCGACGTCGACGCCTGCATCTCCACGCCCGACGCGCCGTCGATCTACGACATCCCGAAGGTGCTGCACAGCGAGGGACTCGACGCCTACGTCGTGCGTCAGCTCGGCCTGCCCTTCCGTGACGTGGACTGGACGGTGTGGGGCGACCTGCTCGACCGCGTGCACAACCCGCGCGAGACGGTCCGCGTCGCGCTGGTCGGCAAGTACGTCGACCTGCCGGACGCCTACCTGTCCGTCACCGAGGCACTGCGCGCCGGTGGTTTCGCGCACCGCTCCAAGGTCGAGATCTCGTGGGTTCCGTCCGACGAGTGCGAGACCGAGGAAGGTGCCCAGGCCGCGCTCGGCGAGGCCGACGCCGTCCTGATCCCCGGCGGTTTCGGTATCCGCGGCATCGAGGGCAAGCTCGGCGCGATCCGCTTCGCCCGCACCCGCCAGATCCCGCTGCTGGGCCTGTGCCTGGGCCTGCAGGCCGTCGTCATCGAGGCGGCGCGCTCGGTGGGTCTGAAGGACGCGAACTCCGAAGAGTTCGATCCGGACACCAAGCACCCGGTCATCTCGACGATGGCCGACCAGGAGCACATCGTCGCCGGCGAAGCCGACCTCGGCGGCACGATGCGCCTGGGCGCCTACCCGGCGGTGCTGGCCAAGGGATCGGTCGTCGCGAAGGCGTACGACAGCGAGAACGTCTCCGAGCGGCACCGTCACCGCTACGAGGTCAACAACGCGTACCGCGATCGCATCGCCAAGAGCGGTCTGCAGTTCTCCGGCACGTCGCCGGACGGCCATCTCGTCGAGTTCGTCGAGCTGCCCGCGGACAAGCACCCGTTCTTCGTTGCGACGCAGGCGCATCCGGAGCTCAAGAGCCGTCCGACCCGTCCGCACCCGCTGTTCTCGGCGTTCGTCGCCGCTGCCCTCGCCCGCAAGGCAGGTATGCAGGCGCCGGTCGACGCACCGGCCGATCCGGCCACCGCGGACAGCGTCGGATAGCGCACCCGTATGAGCCTGCCGGGGGAGCACGAGTTCGACACGGTCGACTCACGCGACGTGTACAGCGGGGCGATCGTGGCCCTGCGCGTGGACCGGGTCGCGATGCCCGGCGGGCGAGAAGCTGATCGGGAGGTCGTCGAGCATCACGGGGCAGTAGCCGTCGCGGTGCTCGACGACACCGACCGGCTGGTTCTGATCAAGCAGTATCGGCACCCGCTGGGCCGCCGACTGTGGGAGCTACCGGCCGGTCTGCTCGACGAGCCCGGTGAGGTGCCGTTGGATGCGGCGCGCCGCGAACTCGTCGAGGAGACCGGGCTGGCCGCCGACCGGTGGTCGGTGCTGGTCGATGTCGCGTTGTCGCCGGGGTTCACCGACGAATCGGTGCGGGTGTTCCTGGCTCAGGGTCTGCACGACGTCGGACGTCCGGACGCGCACGACGAGGAGGCCGACCTCGAGATCGCCCGCGTGCCGCTCGACGACGCGGTGGCGATGGCACTGCGCGGCGAGATCGTCAACGCGACCGCGGTGTCGGGGATCCTCGCGCTGGCGGCGGCCCGCGCACGCGGTGCGGTCCTGCGCCCGGCCGACGCGGACTGGGTCGACCGGCCCGAGACGTTCGCGCGACGCAAACACGCCGGGGCGGACCGCGGACCGGCATGACGGCGCTCGGCGGACAGATCGACACGTACCTGGACCACCTGGCCGTCGAGCGCGGTGCCGCGCGCAACACCCTCAGTTCATACCGGCGCGACCTGGACCGGTATGCGCGGTTCCTCGCGGACCGCGGCATCGAGGATCTGCGATCGGTCGATGAGGCCGATGTCAGTGAGTTCGTGGTGTCCCTGCGCAAGGGTGACCCCGAGAGCGGAACCGTCCCGCTCGCCGCGAGTTCGGCGGCGCGGGCGTTGATCGCGGTCCGCGGTCTGCACCGGTTCGCGGCCGCCGAGGGGGTGACGTCGGTGGACGTCGCCCGGGCCGTGAAACCGCCTACCCCCGGCCGTCGTCTGCCCAAATCGTTGTCCCTCGACGACGTGCTCGCGGTCCTGGACGCGGCCGGTGGCGACGGCGCCTCCGACAACCCGCGCACTCTCCGCGACAGGGCGCTGCTCGAGTTGCTGTACTCGACCGGTGCGCGGATCTCTGAGGCGGTGGGACTGGACGTCGACGACCTCGACACCGAGTCTCGCGCGGTGCTGCTGCGGGGCAAGGGCGGCAAGGAACGCGTCGTCCCCGTCGGCCGGCCCGCGATCGCCGCGATCGACGCCTATCTGGTGCGGGGACGCCCCGCGCTGTCGGTGCGGGGCACGCCGGCGCTGTTCCTCAACATCCGCGGCGGCCGGTTGTCCCGGCAGAGCGCGTGGCAGGGCCTGCACACCGCAGCCGAGAAGGCCGGCATCACGGTCGCGGTGTCGCCGCACACGCTGCGGCACTCGTTCGCCACCCACCTGCTCGACGGCGGCGCGGACGTGCGCGTCGTCCAGGAACTCCTGGGCCACGCCTCGGTCACCACGACGCAGATATACACCATGGTCACGGTGGGTGCCCTCCGTGAAGTGTGGGCGCAGGCCCACCCCCGCGCACGTTGACGCGGTTGCGTGTTGGCAGTCGTTTGAGATCACGAAGCGGTAGCGTTACGGCATCAGCTATCGACAGGACGGGATCAACAGGACGGGGAGCATCGGACCGTGGTGACACCGCAGCCGCCTGAGGCGGAGCCAGCGCACCCGTATTCCAGGGGCGCGCTGTCATATGCAGAGAAGATCGAGATCGGGCAGGGCATCGAGACCGAATCGGAGGCACCGTTGGGGCCCACCGGACGCCCGCTGCGCGAGGTTCCCGAACCGGCGCCGGTCAGCGGTCACGGGCCCGCCCGGATCATCGCGATGTGCAACCAGAAGGGTGGCGTCGGCAAGACGACGTCGACGATCAATCTGGGCGCCTCGCTGGCCCAGTACGGACGCCGCGTGCTGCTGGTGGATCTCGACCCGCAAGGCGCCTTGTCCGCGGGCCTCGGTGTGGCACACCATGATCTGGATCTGACGGTCCACAACCTGCTGGTGGAGCGCACGTCGATCGACGACGTCCTGATGCGCACCCGGATCGACGGACTGGATCTGCTGCCCAGCAACATCGACCTCTCGGCCGCCGAGATCCAGCTGGTCACCGAGGTGGGTCGTGAACAGACGCTCGGACGCGTGCTGCACCCGGTGCTCGACCGCTACGACTACGTGCTGATCGACTGCCAGCCGTCGTTGGGGCTGCTCACCGTCAACGCGCTCGCGTGCGCCGACAGCGTGATCATCCCGATGGAGTGCGAGTACTTCTCGCTGCGCGGTCTCGCGCTGCTCAACGACACCGTCGACAAGGTCCGGGACCGACTCAATCCCCGGCTCACGCTCGAGGGCATCGTCGTGACGATGTTCGACAGCCGGACGCTGCACGCTCGCGAGGTGATGTCGCGGGTCGTGGAGGTGTTCGGTGACCTGGTGTACGACACGGTCATCAACCGGACTGTGCGGTTCCCCGAGACCAGCGTGGCGGGGGAGCCGATCATCACGTGGGCCCCCAAGTCGGGCGGCGCCGAGGCCTACCGGGCGCTTGCCCGCGAGGTGATCCACCGTTCCGGCCGGTAGCGATGTGAGTACCGATGTCGCAGCGGCGGCGCCGGCCGAGCGGTCGGCCGGAGAGCAGTCGGGTTTCCGGCTGCGCCTGCGCAATTTCGAGGGACCGTTCGATCTGCTGCTGACGCTCATCAGCCAGCACCAGTTGGATGTCACCGAGGTGGCGCTGGCGGAGGTGACCGACGAGTTCATCTCGTACACCCGCGGCCTCGGCAGTGAGATGGGTCTGGATCAGACCACCGAGTTCCTGGTGGTGGCGGCGACCCTGCTGGATCTGAAGGCGGCACGACTGCTGCCCGCCGGCGAGGTGGACGACGACGAGGACCTGGCTCTGCTCGAGGCCCGCGACCTGCTGTTCGCGCGGCTGCTGCAGTACCGCGCCTACAAGCAGGTGGCGCAGCTGTTCGGAGAGCTCGAGACCGCCGCCCTGCGCCGCTATCCGCGGTCGGTGTCGGTCGAGGACCGATTCGTCGGGCTGCTGCCGGAGGTGCTGCTGGGTGTCGATCCCCGGCAGTTCGCGGAGATCGCCGCGACCGCGTTCCGACCGCGCCCGGTTCCGACCGTCGGACTGGATCACCTGCACGTCCCGACGGTGTCGGTGCCCGAACAGGCGGTACGGATCCTCGAGTTGCTCCGTGCGCGCGGCGCCGGCGTCTGGGCCCCGTTCGGGGATCTGATCGTCGAGTGTGAGAGCCAGGTGCAGATCGTCGCGCGGTTCCTGGCGCTGCTCGAGCTCTACCGGGAGCGATCGGTGCTGTTCGAGCAGCCCGAGCCGTTGGGGGATCTGCTGGTGAGCTGGACCGGCGAGGAAGTGTCGGCACCCGCGAGTGAGGAGGACTACGAATGACGTCGATCGATGCGGACGACATGAGCCCGTTCGAGGACGAGTTCGTCGAACTGCCCGACGACCGACTCGCTGCCGCGCTCGAGTCGATGCTGCTGGTCCTCGATACTCCTGCCGCCCCCGCGACCCTCGCGTCGGCGCTCGGGCTGCCCGAGGCCCGGATCGAGACGATGCTGCGGACCATGTCCGCCGACTTCACCGCCCGCGGCAGCGGCATCGACCTGCGGTACGCCGGTGACGGCTGGCGGTTCTACACCCGCAACGAGTTCGCTCCCTACGTCGAACGCCTGCTCCTCGACGGTGCCCGCTCCAAGCTGACCCGTGCCGCGCTCGAGACGCTCGCCGTGATCGCCTACCGGCAGCCGCTGACCCGGGCCCGGATCAGTGCCGTCCGCGGCGTCAACGTCGACGGCGTGATCCGCACCCTGCTGGCGCGCGGTCTGATCACCGAAGCGGGCCCTGATCCGGACACCAATGCCACCACGTACGCGACCACCGAACTGTTCCTCGAACGTCTCGGCTTGGCGTCTCTGACCGATCTGCCGCCCATCGCGCCCCTTATTCCCGACGTCGATGTGATCGATGACATCGCTGAGAGCCTCGAAGCCGACCCGCGATTTGCGAGAATGGACAACGCAACACCTTCGACGGGGTCGGCAAACGCGCTGCACCCCGAGATCGACCCAGATAACTGACAGGGATCAAAAGTGAACAAGCCCGCTCGCCGAGATGGCACACCGGACCGCAAGAAGAAGCCGACGACAGGCCGGCCCGACGCTTCGGCAAAGAAGCCGCTGAACAAGCGTGGAAAGCCGAAGTCGACAAAGCCGCAGCGCGCCCAGGCGCCCGCGCCCAAGATCAGCAACGCCAAGCCCGCCCGCAACCAGTACGCGGAGGTCGATCGTGATCTCGCGCCCTTGAAGGGTGACGGGGTGCGGCTGCAGAAGGTACTCGCGCAGGCCGGTGTCGCCTCCCGCCGCGCAGCCGAAGAACTCATCGACCAGGGCCGAGTCGAGGTCGACGGCCGCATCGTCGTCGAACAGGGCCTGCGGGTCGATCCCGAGAACGCGATCGTCCGCGTCGACGGTATCCGCGTGGTCGTCAAGAAGGACCTCGTCCACATCGCCCTGAACAAGCCGCGTGGCTGGCAGTCCACGATGTCCGACGACCTGGGACGCCCGTGCATCGGTGACATCGTGTCCGAACGCGTCTCCGCCGGTCAGCGCCTCTTCCACGTCGGCCGGCTCGACGCCGACACCGAAGGCCTGATCCTGCTGACCAACGACGGCGACCTCGCGCACCGGCTGATGCACCCGTCGTACGAGGTGCCCAAGACGTACCTCGCCACCGTGCAGGGTGTCGTCGACCGCAACGTCGGCAAGCAGCTCAAGGCCGGTGTCGTGCTCGACGACGGCCCCGCCACGGTCGACTCGTTCGCCGTGATGGACATCAACGGCGGCAAGTCGCTGGTGAAGATCGTCCTGCACGAGGGCCGGAAGCACATCGTGCGCCGTCTCCTCGATGCCGTCGGGCACCCGGTGGTGCGTCTGGTCCGCACCGACATCGGTGCCGTCGCGCTCGGCGACGGGCGCCCCGGCACCCTGCGCGTCCTCGGCCGCGGCGAGGTCGGCGGCCTCTACGGGGCGGTGGGTCTGTGACCGCACCGACCCCACTGGTTGTCGCGATCGACGGCCCGTCGGGCACCGGTAAGTCGAGCGTGTCGCGTCGTGTCGCGACGAGCCTCGGCGCCCGCTACCTCGATACCGGTGCGATGTACCGGATCGCGACGCTGCACGTGCTGCGCCGCGGTGTCGACGTGACGGATCCCGCGGCGATCGCGGCGGCGACGGCGTCGCTGCCGCTGACGATCGGGACCGATCCGCAGACCGACGGCGTGCAGCTCGACGGTGAGGACGTCACCGACGAGATCCGCGGTGCGGCCGTCACGCAGGCGGTGTCCGCAGTGTCCGCGGTGCCCGAGGTGCGGACGTTCCTGGTGGATCTGCAGCGCCGCATCGCGGAGCAGGCCGGCCGGATCGTCGTCGAGGGGCGTGACATCGGTACCGTCGTGCTCCCGGACGCGGACGTGAAGATCTTCCTGACCGCCTCCGCGGCGGCGCGGGCGACGCGACGCAACGCCCAGAACATCGCCGAGGGGCGTGGTGACGACTTCGCCGCCGTCCTGGCCGATGTGCAGCGTCGCGACCACCTCGATTCCACGCGCGCGGTATCTCCGTTGCGTCCCGCGGCGGATTCGGTGACGGTGGACACGAGCGAACTGGGTATCGAAGACGTGATCGGCAGGTTGCTGCTGGTGGTAGGCGACAGAACTGGAGCAGTGCAGTGACCGACGGTTTTTCTGGAGATTCGACGGCGATCGAGTACGCCGGCGACGGAATCTGGAGCGAGGAGTCCGACTGGGACCTCGCGGACTACATCGACGGTGAGGACGGCGAAGACCACATCGCCGTACCGACCCTCGCGGTGGTCGGGCGACCGAACGTCGGAAAGTCGACGCTCGTCAACCGCATCATCGGCCGCCGTGAGGCCGTAGTCGAGGACATCCCGGGCGTGACCCGCGACCGTGTCTCGTACGACGCCAACTGGGCCGGACGCCGGTTCATGGTGCAGGACACCGGCGGCTGGGAGCCCGACGCCAAGGGGCTGCAGCAGTCGGTGGCCCGGCAGGCCGAGCTGGCGATGCAGACCGCGGACGCGATCCTGCTCGTCGTCGACGCCGTCGTAGGTGCCACCGCGACAGACGAGGCGGTGGCACGGGTGCTGCGTCGCTCGAAGACGCCGGTGATCCTGGTCGCCAACAAGGTCGACGACAGCCGCACCGAGTCAGAGGTGGCGTCGCTGTGGTCGCTCGGGCTCGGCGAACCGCGCCCCGTCAGCTCCATACACGGCCGCGGCACCGGCGACCTGCTCGACGACGTCCTCGCCGTCCTGCCGGAGACCCCGCGTGAGGGCACCGGCGGTCAGGGCCCGCGACGGGTGGCGCTGGTCGGCAAGCCGAACGTCGGCAAGTCCAGCCTGATCAACAAGCTGTCGGGCGACGAGCGCTCGGTGGTCCACGATGTCGCCGGTACCACCGTCGACCCAGTCGACTCGCTGGTCGAGCTCGGCGGCAAGGTGTGGAAGTTCATCGACACCGCGGGCCTGCGCAAGAAGGTCAACCACGCCAGCGGGCACGAGTTCTACGCCTCGCTGCGGACCAAGGGCGCGATCGAGGCCGCCGAGGTCGCGATCCTGCTGATCGACGCGTCGAAGCCGATCACCGAGCAGGACCTGCGCGTCCTGAGCATGGTCGCCGAGACGGGTCGTGCGCTGGTGCTCGCCTTCAACAAGTGGGACCTGGTCGACGAGGACCGGCGGCTGATGCTCGAGAAGGAGATCGACCGCGAACTGGTCCGCGTGCCGTGGGCGCAGCGGGTCAACATCTCCGCGCACACCGGTCGCGCCGTCCAGAAGCTCGTTCCCGCGCTCGACACGGCGCTGGAGTCGTGGGACAAGCGCATCCCCACCGGACGCCTCAACAACTGGCTCAAGGAGGTCGTGGCGGCCACGCCGCCGCCGATGCGTGGCGGCCGCCTGCCCCGCATCATGTTCGCGACCCAGGCCGGCACCCGCCCGCCGACCTTCGTGCTCTTCACCACGGGCTTCCTCGAGGCCGGCTACCGCCGGTTCCTGGAGCGTCGCCTGCGTGAAGAGTTCGGCTTCGACGGCAGCCCCGTCCGTATCTCGGTGCGCGTGCGGGAGAAGCGGGACCGCAACAAGCGTTGACGGGTTCCCGGCTCGCACGGGTTTTGCAGGAATCACACCGGAGTTCTTCACCGAACAGGTGTGTGACGACGACAAAACCCGTGCGAGATCGGGTCCGCGATTGCCGAACATTGCCTCTGACCAGGCGATTAGCTTTCGCAAGCGTCACTGTTGTAATCTTCTGAGGCGCCCGAACGAGGGCGTGGACGGGCTGTGGCGCAGCTTGGTAGCGCACTTGACTGGGGGTCAAGTGGTCGCAGGTTCAAATCCTGTCAGCCCGACCGAGGAATACTCAGGTGAGAGTCCATCTCACCTGAGTTTTCTTGTATCTGGGGACATCCTGCGACGCTCTGGCATAAGCGCAGGCCCTCGGGATCGGCGTGGCCGCGGCTCCACTGGTTGTGGGTCGGAATGGCACCGCGATCGGGGCGTGCTTGCGCGGTGCCGCTCCTGTACGGGCGTTGTCGGCGACCACCGGCACTCCGAGCCCATTGCCTCGGGGCGAACAAGACAGGTACTCGAACAGGTAGAAGTACCGTCGCTCCCACCACGTCCGCTAGGGCACGCTCGATGCGTCCTGTTCAACAAGAACGCAGGGAGAGTGACCACGATGTTCCGCGGCCGCAAGACGCTCATCACACTGGACGACGGCGGTTGGTGCTTCGCCAGGCTCGTCGGGCGTCAGCGCCGTGAGTCCGGTGTGCGCGTCGAACTTGTAGGTCCCGCCGCGAGCAAGCTGCCGACCTTCACCGTCGCCGCCCCGAACTGCGGGATCGGCTTCGCTCTGTAGCGAGCGCCGGAGGAGCGTGGACGATGTTGTGCTTCGGTCTCCGATGCGTCAGCGCGGATAGTCGGCTGGTCCGATCCGCCATAGAGATCGCTCGCCCAGCGTTGGCGGGATCGATCATTGCTCTCCGTCCCGTGCTCCGCGGACTTCAGGCCGGGGACGATCGCCCGCGCAGGATGGCGATCGTTGCGCTGGACAGTGGCGCCTGGTGTTTCGGCTGGATCATCGGCGGACTCAGCTCGAAGGGTGCCCGAGTTCGATCCCTCGCTCGCATGCCCGGCGAGAAGTACCCCACCTTCACGCTCGCCGCCCCGGACGACGAGGGCCCCAGCTCTTCGACGGCATGAACTGAGAACGGCGAGAAGCCCCGGCGCGAAGACTATTCGAGTTGGGCTTCGTGCATCGAGGGCCAACGCCCCCTCGGATGTCCCGTCCGCACACTCGCTGATGCTTCCGGCTCCACGTCCTCACTGGGCGAAGCCTCGATGCACCCTGGATCCTCACGGTGCACGTCGCTTTCATCGTTTTGCCGGTTCAAGGTGGGGCCATGGACGAGCTTGTGGAGCAACTCCTGCCGTCCGACGGTCGTACCCGACCGCTGACGCCGGATCAGATCCAGGGCATTGTCGACCAGATCCCGACCTCGAGCGATCTGTACGTGACAACCGCACCGGGTTGATGTCGGCGATGCAGCTGATGCTCGCCGATGTCGATCGGCGGGCGATCGTCGAGGACTACACGCGCCCCGGAGAGAATCTGGCGGGGCCGTTCGCCGAGCAGCTGCTCGAGCTCATCACGTGCCTGGGGATTCCAGCTGTGCGCTCACCGGTCCTTGATCTGGGTGCCACGTCGTGCGGCCCGCGGCGACAGCTGGCCGCTGGGCTGGGCGGATGCCCCGAAAGGATGACTTCGAGGGTGAAGAAGCTCTGTCGAGGTGCGCGGGGAGGATAGTTGGACTAACGTCCAACTCAGTGCTCGCCTCCTGACTCGAGTGGTGGTGACGTCCCGTTCTTGACGGATCCCGGGAAGTTGCAGGCGGTGGCTTCCGCACGCATTTCGAACGCACATTTCGAAAGGGAGCCACCGCCCACCCGGTCGGTGTGACGAGATCGGCGTTACGGCCGGTGATCCGGCCCCGAGCCCCTTGCGGGCGGGTGGGATCACTGGTGCCGCGGCGGACTCTCGCGATGCGGGAGCAACTTCTCTACTCTTCGGCTTCGTCTATCTGTTTGAGCGAGCCATCGAAAGCATGGTTCAACAACAAGCGTGTTCGCTCAGAGCGCGGCCCGCACGACGTCGTGCCGATCGCGCCTCCGTGATCCGCCCTGCCGCAACCGAACTGGCGCTGCACTTCGAATTGGTGCGGTGACCGCAGCTCGCCGCCGGTGGCGCCAAGCTCCTGAAGATCCCCGGTGTCGGTGTCGTGACTGCGGCTCGCATGCTGGCGCGCACCGGCGATCCCACCCGGTTCGTGAACGAGGTGGACAATCCCCTCGCCGGGCCGGCTTCACGGGACGTGGAGCGCTGTAGTCGGCCCTATGTCGGATACTTGGGGGCGAGCGTGGCGAAGGATCGACGGAGGAGCTGCACCGCGTCCATGGTCTCGTCAGGCTCGGCCCAGGTGGTCATCGCAACGTCGAAGCAGGCCAGCGACGCCTGCACCAGTGTCTGTGCTCGCAGTACCGCGAGATCGCCGGCGAGTCGCTCCTGCACGAGCGGGGTGAGCAGGCTCGCCCACAGCAGATGCTTCTCGAGGTTGCGGGCGCGTAGGGACGCTGCGCTCGTCAGAACACGCATGGTCCTCTTGCTTCCTTGTTCGTCCCTGTTCGGTTGAGCCAGCAGGGCTTCGAAGGACACGCGCAGAGAATCCCAGACCGGTTCATCGGCCGGCCGCGCGGCGAAGGCGTCGCGGACGAACTCACCCCAGGGAACGAGGTCGCCGATGACGGCGTCTTCCTTGGCCGGGAAGTAGCGGTGGAAGCTGCGGGCCGAAATGCCCACCTCGGCGGCGATCTGCTCGACGGTGACCGCATCGAAACCCTGCTGGGCGAACAGGTCGATCGCGACCTTGGCGATCCGTGCACGCACGGCCTCGCGCGTGATGTCGCGCAGGCCCGGATTCGGTGAGCTTTCCACGATGGAAGCGTACAGTGTCGAAAGTGTCAGAGACTGACACGTATGACGCATCATGACAATAGACGAAAGGCTTCATCATGGACACTCGCACTCTCGGCCGGCAGGGCCTGACCGCTGCCGCTCTCGGCTACGGGGCGATGGGCACCGCCACGGGTTATGGCCCCACCGACGACACCGAGTCGATCGCCGCGATCCGAAAGGCCCATGAGCTGGGCGTGACGATGTTCGACACCGCCGAGATGTACGGCTGGGGCGAAGGCGAGAAACTGCTCGGACGGGCGCTGGCACCCATTCGCGACGACGTGGTCATTGCGACGAAGTTCGGCTTCACCCGCTCTTTCGGCCTCGACTCGCGCCCGACGCACATCCGCGAGGTGGTCGAGTCCAGCCTGCGCAACCTCCGCGTCGACACGATCGACGTGCTCTACCAGCATCGCCCCGACCCGAACATTCCGATCGAAGACGTGGTCGGCACGATGAAGGAGTTCGTCGAGGCAGGCAAGGTCAAGTATCTGGGGCTGTCCGAGGCGGACGAGTCCACCATCCGCGCCGCGCACGCGGTACACCCGATCTCGGTGCTGCAGACCGAGTACTCGATCTTCGCGCGCGACGTCGAATCCCTGTTCCCCGTCCTCCAGGAGCTCGGTATCGGATTCGTCGCCTATTCACCGCTGGCCCGGGGCTTCCTCAGCGGCGCGGTAGCCTCCCGCGAGAGCTATGACGCCGACGACTTCCGCCAGCACATCCCCTGGTGGGCGCCGGAGAACTTTCACGCCAACATCGCCGTCGTCGACGAGTTGACCGCACTCGCCGGAAGCAAGGGCGCCACGCTCGCGCAGCTGTCACTGGCGTGGCTGCTGACCCGCGAGGACTACATCGTCCCGATCCCGGGATCGCGCAACCCGCAGCGCGTCGACCAGAACGTCACCGCGGCCGAACTGGACCTGACTCCCGACGATCTCGCCATCATCGAGCAGATCGCCCCCACAGGCGGCGTCGGCGGCCGGATGTAGGAAGCCGCACCCCTCGATCGAACGGCCCTCCGGTAGAGGATGCGAACGATGTTCGAATGCGCATCTGCTCGACGGCACACGCGGAAACCCTCAGCGGATGCGGGTGATCGCGTCCGGCCAGTTGTCGTACGTCGCGACGAGGACGTGCATCGGGGCGGCACGGCCGGTGTACCTCCAGACGCCCCACTGCCCACAGTCGTCACCGACGCGGATCTTGCGGACCGCCCACGGAGCGGGTGTTCGAGCGGGCGCCTGGGGCAGCCCGAGGAGGCGGCGCATCGCGTCGTACGAGATCTGTTCGCTCATCGGAACGTGCTCAGACGAAGTCGGGGCAGTACGCGACCGTCGCGGCGCCGAGGACGTTGGTGACCTCGGCGGTGGTGTAGCGGCCGTCACCGAGGTACTCGGTGGTCAGATCGGGCTTACTCTGCCCGCGGTACAGCGAATTGCACATCGACAGACCCATCCGGATCTGATCGCTCTCCGACTTCTCCATCAGCGTGAATTCGGTGATGTACGACAGGAACAGGATGTCCTCGCTGGTGAGGGTGCTGTTCGGTTCGGTCTCGCGCTCGGGCGGTGCGACGACGGCGGGGGAGTCGCCGACGGGGAGCGACGATGGTCCTGCGACGGAAGTGCGCGGTGTCGCATGGGTTGCAGGGACGGCTTCCGTCGGAGCGGCCGAGGTGGTCGCGTCGGGGGTCGGGTGGGCAATGACGACGGGCTCCCCGTCGGTGGGAGTGCCGCTGCAGCCCGTGAGGATCAGAGCAGTGGCGGAGAGAGCGGAGAAGAAGCCGAAGCGGGCCGAGCGGATCACGATGCGGAATCTTGCCCTACCAGGGCGACAAGATCTCTTCCGGGGCGTGCTCAGCTCCCGCTCGCGACGGGCCACACGATCGGCATGATGATCTCGGTGCGGGGCAGGGGGACGTCGGGGTCGTCGAGATAGCATTCCCACGGCTCGCCGGTTGTGGCGTAACCGTGTTCGGCGATCCACTGGGTCAGCGCGATGTAGGCCGACTCGACCGTGTCGTAGCTGCCGACGTGCACTGTGCTCGCGCACCGACCTGCCGGCAGCGCCGCCGACTCGACCCGGCCGGTGGGCTCGATCGTGCGCGCCAGCGGGAAGCCCGCCTCGACGTTCCAGATGCCGTCGGAGCGCGGCCGGAACCGTCCGAACGGTGGGCCGACGATCACGATGTCCTGGGCTGCAGCGGCGCGGGCCACCTCAGCGAACGCCGGGCCCAGGAACGCGGCGATGGAGTCGACGTCGACGTTGCCGTCGACGACGCCGGTCGGTTGTTCGTCGATGTCGCGAATCCGGATGTCGTAGCTCATGATTGCGGGCCCTCGAAACAGCCGTGGTAACCCCGCGCGGCGAACGTGGAGGCGGAACAGTAGGCGACCGTGGGGTAGTACGGCCCCATCGAGACGGCGGGATCGATGTCGCCGGACTGGGACGCCTGGACCGACGTCGGGTAGAAGTCCGGTGACGGCAGCATGTTCCGCAGGATCAGGACCTTCTTCGGGACGTCGGTCGACCCCCACGGCAGCACCGTGACCGTCGAATCCGAGGCCGGCAGGTCCTCGGGGGCGCCAACGACGAACGTGTACCAGCCGTCGTCGTCGACCCGGGTCTGGAAGTCCGCGGCGCACGCCACCACCGGGTACGGCGAGACCAGGTCGTTCTGGCACATCGACCAGTAACGCACCTGACGATCCGGCTCGATCGCGGACACGCCCGCGCGGGTGTCGGGGAACGACGGCGCCTTGCCGCGCACCACGGCGACCCGTCCGAGCCGATGAGTCAACTGGGCGGCGATGTACTTGTTGTCGCCGTTCGGAAACAGGCCCGACGTGCTGGCCGGGTTCACGAACACCGCCTCGGGTGTGTCGCTGCGGAAGGTGCCCGACGCGGCGGTTTCGATCGCCCGGTCGATACCGCGCCGAGCCACATCGGCGACCGGGCCCGAGGACGATTTCGGGTCGAACGGCTGCGAGCACGGCTGCACCAGGACGGTCGCTCCACCGAGCCTGTAGGTGACATCGGGTAGCGGCACGCCGCCGCTGAGCGAGCCTGGATCGTCGGGAACGTAGACCCGGACGATCAGGAAGCCGACCGGCGCGGCGTCGTCCCGCAGGGCCCGAATCTCGTTGCGCGTACGGTCGGCCGGTCCGGACACCAGCGTCGCGTGCCACCGCCGCTGATCGGGTGGCAGCGAACGGTTGTCGGCGTCGGTGAAGGGATTCCCGCTCCCGGGGTCGGGGAGAATCTGGTCGTCCCGCAACGTGTCGATCGTGTCGAGGTCCGTGCCGTAGGTGTTGAGCGAGAAGTAGCGTGCGGACGGGAAGGCGCCGGACATCTCGATGGAATCCCGCGGACCGAGGGCGTAAGGGAGGACCCAGTAGGTGGCGTTGGTATCCGGGAAAGCGACATCGAGCGACTGACCGTCGGACATGAATCGCCACGCACAGGGCGGCGGATCGACGGGCGCGGCAATTGCCGGAGTGGGCGCTGCGACGAGCGCGGCCGCGGCACACAGGGCGGCCGAGCCGCCCAGGACGCGGCGGACGATCGATCGCGGCGACATGCGCATTGCAACCCCCATCGCAGGCCTTCACGATATCGAGGCCCCCGGACGGATGGGGCATGATCGGGCGAACAGCGGTTCGGCACGCAGGAGGCGGTCATGGCGGATTCGACGAGCGGCACCCGGGAACGGATCGAACTTGCGTTGCGGGCCTTCGAGCCCGAATCGGCGGCCCGCGCCCGCCGTCGTGAGGCGGCCGTCGCGATCGCGGTCATGCGCGGCGAGGACGGTGCTCCGGTGTTCCCCTTGACGCTGCGGCCCTCGAAGATGCGCGCCCATGCGGGCCAGTTCGCGCTGCCCGGCGGACGGCTCGACCCGGGGGAAACGGCGCAGGACGCGGCCCTGCGCGAGCTCGGTGAGGAACTCGGGGTGCACGTCGGCCCCGAGGACGTACTCGGGAGGCTCGACGACTTCGTCACCCACTCCGGCTACATCATGACCCCGTACGTGGTGTGGTCGGAGCAGCCGATCGCGTCCGTGGTGCCCAGCCCGGACGAGGTGGCCCACGTGTTCGCGATCGCGCTGGACGAACTCGACGTCCCGACGCAGTACACGACGATCCCCGGATCCACCGAGCGCGTCGCGTGCTGGCCCTTCCGCGGTGAGCACATCCACGCCCCCACCGGTGCGGTGATCCATCAGTTCTGCGAGGTGGTCCTGCACGGGCGGCACACCCGGGTCGCGTCGTTCGCGCAGCCCGCCTTCGCGTGGCGCTGAAACCCGCGTGAGTGCTCGCGCGCCGGACTAGCGTCGGGCTCGTGAGCATCCTGCGGACGGTTCTACGCGCCCTCGACCGCACCGGCATCGAACCGGTCGCGTGGCAACCGCTGCCCGCGCCCGCCGAGACGGGACCGTTCGCTCCCGGACACGAGCTCGACGGCTCCGAGCAGTGGCGGCTGCCCACCGGCCGCGGACCCGAGGACGTCGCCGTCGACGGCGACGGCCGGGTGATCACGGGCGGCGACGACGGCCGGCTGTGGCGGTTCGACGCTGCCGGACGCGCCACCGAACTCGCGCACACCGGTGGCCGTCCGCTCGGGGTCGAGGTCCTCGACGACGGCCGCTACCTGGTGTGCGACTGCGAACGCGGGCTGCTGCGGGTGGACGAGACCGGACGCGTCGAACTGCTCGCCGACTCGGCGCTGGGCCGGCCACTGTTGGCGTGCAACAACTCCGCCGTCGGCCGGGACGGCATCGTCTACTTCACCGACTCGTCGGCCCGGTTCACCGTCCCGGAACACCGCCTCGACCTACTCGAGCACAGCGGTACCGGACGTCTGCTGCGGTTCGATCCACGCACCGGTGACATCGACCTGCTCGCCGACGGTCTGCAGTTCGCGAACGGTGTCGGCCTCGCGACCGACGAGTCCTACGTGATCGTCGCCGAGACGGGCTCGTACCGGATCCAGCGGGTGGAGCTGACGGGGCCGCGGGCCGGCGCCGTCTCCGTATGGGCGGACAACCTGCCCGGAATCCCCGACAATGTCACGTCGCAGACCGCCGAGGGCATCTTCTGGGTGGCGCTGTACAGCCCCCGGATGGCGCTGCTGGACCGGGTGGCGCCGTACCCGAGTCTGCGAATCCTCACCGCTAATCTGCCGAGCCGCGTGCAACCCGATCCCGAACACCGGGCCTGGGTGCTCGCGCTGGACGGCGCCGGCCGCGTGGTGCACAGCCTGCGGGGCGGGAAGGGGAGCTACTCGCCCGTGACCGGCGTCCGCGAGACGCCGGACTGGCTCTACCTCGGCAGCCTCTCTGCGGGCGCACTCGCGCGGGTCCCGCGCTGCGAGCTGGGGCTCTGACCGGTCCGCCTCCGAACGGTCGGTCCCTGAAATGGGACACCGGGTGTGGAAAGCTGGCCTGCGACAGGGACGGGAACCCGAGAGGATTGTCGGTGGACGCGGTAGGACAGCAGAACGTGGGCTCGGAGCCGGACGCCGATCGCATCCTCACCATCCCGAATCTTCTCAGCGCGATCAGGCTCGCCGGTGTGCCGCTGTTCCTGTACCTGATGCTCGGTCCCCAGGCCGACGGGTGGGCGTTGGCGGTCCTGATGCTCAGCGGCTTCACCGACTGGGCGGACGGCAAGCTCGCCCGCCTGCTGAACCAGATGTCGCGTCTGGGCGCCCTGCTCGATCCGCTGGTGGACCGGCTGTACGTGATCACGACGCTGATCGCGTTCGTCGCACGCGACATCATCCCGTGGTGGGTCGCGGCCATTCTCATCGGCCGGGACCTGATCCTGGCGTTCACTCTGCCGGTCTACCGTCGCCGCGGGCTTCCGCCGCCGGAGGTCATCTACCTCGGCAAGGCGGCGACGTTCGCATTGATGTTCGCGCTCCCGCTCCTGTTGGCGGCGCAACTCGACTGGGGCTTCGCCACGATCGCCGACCCGTGGGGATACGCGCTGCTGATCTGGGGCACCGTCCTCTACGTCTGGACGGCGGGCCTGTACATCGCGAAGGCGGCCGAGGTGGCTCGCACGGTGCCGCGCGCCGTCACCCGGAGCGGCCCGTGACAGGTACACCCAGGCCGGTCCGACGGAATCCGGTCCCGTCGCTGCTGAAGTCGCTAATGAACGACCACCTCGACCCCGGGTACGCCGGAGCAGCCGAGGACCGGGAACAGGGGCACTCCAGACCGACCCAGATCGCGGCGGGAGCATGGATCTCGCTCGGCGCAGTCCTGGTCGGACTCGTGTTCGGGATCTCGTACGCGCAGGCGACCTCGTCCGCCTCCGATGTGGACCAGACGCGTACCGAGATGCTGACCAAGGTGCGCGACGCCGAGGATCGGGGCCGCGGCCTGGCCACCGGTCGGGACGAGCTGACCGTCCGCGTCGACGACCTCCGGGCCTCCGTCCTCGCCGGCGACGCCGAGGGCGCGCAGGTCCTCGACCAGTTGCGCACGCTCGAGTCCGCCGCCGCAGCCGAACCGGTGCACGGACCCGGGCTGGTTGTCACCCTCACCGATCCGGCGGCGAGGCCCGACCTGTCCGACTCGTCGCAGCGCGTCCCCGGCTCCCCACAGGCCGGCGTGCTCGACCGGGACTTGCAGGCCGTCGTCAACGCGTTGTGGGCGAGCGGCGCCGAGGCCGTCGCCGTCGGCGACGTGCGGGTCGGTCCGGCCGTCACCATCCGGCAGGCGGGCGGGGCGATGCTCGTCGACAACCAGCCGGTGCCGTCGCCCTACCGGGTGTCGGCCATCGGTCCGCCGCGCAAGCTGCAGACCGGGTTCGTGGTGAGTGACGCCTATCTGCGGATGTCGACGGTTCAGCAGTTGTACGGCGTGGGATTCTCCATCGCCGAGTCCGACGACCTGCAGCTCCCGGCAGCGGCCGGTCGTGAAGTGAGATTCGCACAGGAAACGGGGGCACCGTGAAAGGTGGATACGCGCTCTACGGAGTGCTCGCGCTCGTCGCCGGCATCGCGCTCGGGATCGTGTTCAGCCCGCAGGTGCCCGACGCCGTCCAGCCCTATCTGCCGATCGCAGTGGTCGCCGCGCTCGACGCCGTCTTCGGCGGGCTGCGCGCCTACCTCGACGGGATCTTCGACTCCAAGGTCTTCGTCGTCTCCTTCGTGTYCAACGTCCTGGTCGCGGCGCTGATCGTGTGGCTCGGCGACCAGCTCGGGGTCGGGACACAGCTGTCGACGGCGATCATCGTCGTCCTCGGTATCCGGATCTTCGGCAACGCTGCGGCGCTGCGGCGTCGACTGTTCGGGGCGTGATCGGCGTGGAACCTGACGACGACGGCCCCACCGACACCGCCGAGACCACCCAGACCACCGGACCCCGCAGCGAGGGCCGCCACGAGATGCCCTCGTCGACGCGGACACGGACGCGATCCCGATTCGCGTTCGGGCTGCTCGCGGTGCTGCTGATGGCAGCGCTCGGCGTCGCGATCGTGACACAGGTCAGCAGCACCGGCTCGGGTGACAACCTGGATTCGGCCCGACCTGCCGACCTGCTCGCGGTCCTGGGCAATCTCAACCAGCGCGAGGCCGCGCTCCGGCAGGAGATTGCCGGGCTCGAGCAGACGCTGTCGAAGCTCGAGGCCGGCGGGGGTAGTTCAGGCGCGGCCCTGGAGGAGGCGAAAGCCCGGTTGTCCGCGCTGTCGATCCAGGTGGGCACCGTGGCCGCGACCGGTCCGGGCGTCACCCTCACGGTCGAGGACCCCGGCTCGTCGGTGGGCTCGGAGGTGCTACTCGATCTCATCCAGGAGTTGCGCGCCGCCGGCGCCGAGGCGATCGAGATCAGCGGCTCCGGTTCCGAACCGATCCGCATCGGCGTCGACTCGTGGGTCAGCGGCGGGGGCGGGAACGTCACCGTCGACGGTCGGCGGATCTCGGCCCCGTTCCGGATCGTCGCGATCGGTGATCCACCGACGCTCGCGGCGGCCCTGAACATCCCCGGCGGTGTGGTCGACACCGTCGCGCGCAGCGGCGGACAACTGCGGATCGTGCAATCGCCGCAGGTCACCGTCTCCGCCTTGCGGGAGATCAAACCGCGCCAATACGCTCAACCCGGAAACTGATCTTCTCCGGCCCGCTCGTGGGGCCGCCCCCGAAAGGAAGCCACCGTGAGTGAGCTCGCTACCCCCGCCGATCTGCGCTACACAGCAGAGCACGAATGGGTGCGGCGCACGGGTCCGACGACGGTGCGTGTGGGTATCACCGACTTCGCACAGTCGCAGCTCGGCGATGTCGTGTTCGTGCAGTTGCCGGCGGAGGGCGAGGACGTGACCGTGGGTGATTCCTTCGGCGAGGTCGAGTCGACGAAGAGCGTTTCGGACATCTTTGCGCCGTTGACGGCGAAAGTTGTTGCAGTCAATGCCGATCTGGACGGCAGCCCCGAGCTGGTCAACTCCGACCCGTACGGAAACGGCTGGCTGGTGGACCTCGAGGTCCAGGACGAGGCCGGATTGGACGAGGTACTCGCCGCGACGTTGGACGCCGAGGCGTACCTCGCGGTTTCCGGCAGCTGATTCCCGGAGGATTTCGCCGGATTTCGCGGGTCTTCGCCCGGCCTGTCCACCTACACGCACCGCCACTGTCAGGGTACGGTCGAGGTGAGCGAGATGCCTGTCGGTGCGCAGATTCGCATCGGAATGTGATGGTGGCCGAGATTCGTCGAGGCCGAGTGGTACCGCGTGACCCCGGGGACACAGAAAACGTTCCCGGGTAAACGGATTGAGGAGGAGAAACGGTGAGCGAGAACGGCAACGATGCGGTTTACGGAGAGACGCCGGCCGAGACCACATCGGTTTTCCGTGCGGATTTTCTCAACGAGATGGACAGCTCGTCCTCGCAGACGGCTGAGGCTCCGGTCTCCGGAGTCGAGGGGCTGCCCGCCGGTTCCGCGCTGCTCGTCGTCAAGAGGGGCCCGAACGCGGGCTCGCGCTTCCTGCTCGACCAGCCGACGACGTCCGCGGGGCGCCACCCTGACAGTGACATCTTCCTCGACGATGTCACGGTGAGCCGCCGGCACGCGGAGTTCCGTCAGGACGACGACGAGTTCCAGGTGGTCGACGTGGGCAGCCTGAACGGTACGTACGTGAACCGTGAGCCGGTGGACTCCGCTGTCCTGGCGAACGGCGACGAGGTGCAGATCGGCAAGTTCCGCCTCGTGTTCCTGACCGGCCCGCGCGGCGGCAACGCCGGCGGCCCGCAGATCGGCGAATCCGCGGCTGGTGCGGGCAACCAATGACAGCCGTCCGGCAGGAGGCCGCCACTGGCATGTCGATCGGCACGGTGCTCGATCGACTGCGCCCGGATTTTCCGGACGTGACGATCTCCAAGATCCGATTCCTCGAGGCAGAGGGGCTGATCAGTCCGGAGCGGACGCCGTCCGGGTATCGGCGATTCTCGATCGCCGATTGTGAGCGACTGAGGTTCGTGCTCACCGCGCAGCGGGATCAGTACCTGCCGCTCAAGGTGATCAAGGAACAGCTGGAGGCGATCGACAGCGGTGTCGCGACCGTCGGCGCGGTGGATTCGCTGCCTCGGCGGCCGCGCACCCTCGCGGTGGCACCCGGTGAGGTGTCGCCCGAGGAGTTCCGTGCCGATCGTGAGGTGCGGATCAGCCGGGACGACCTGATCGCACGGTCGGGTATCGACGAACGATTCCTGGGTGACCTGCTTCGTAGCGGCCTCGTCGTGCCCGGCGCCGCCGGATTCTCGATGAGTGAGATGCGTGTGATCGGAATCCGTGTCGAACAGCCGCAGAACCAGCCGGTGTTGCTTCTGCGTGAAAGCAACGGCGACAGGTACCTGCCGATCTGGATCGGGCAGACCGAGGCCACAGCGATTGCGTTGGAGCAGCAGGGGGTAGAACCCGCACGCCCGCTCACGCACGACCTCATCAAGGATCTTCTCGAGGCCTTCGGTCACACCCTGCGTGAAGTGCGGATCGTCGACCTGCAGGCCGGGACGTTCTACGCCGACCTCGTGTTCGAGGGCGACGTCCGGGTATCGGCCCGTCCGTCGGACTCGGTGGCGATCGCGCTGCGGATCGGTGTTCCGATCTATGTGGACGAGGCGGTTCTCGCGGAGGCGGGTCTGGTGATGCCCGACGAGCGCGAGGACGAGGTGGAGAAGTTCAAGGAATTCCTCGAGTCCGTGTCGCCGGACGATTTCAAGGCGACCGACGGCTGACGATCTAAGCCTCAACTTTAGGTTGAGGGTTTTGGGCGTGTTGCATTGACCTCCGTTCGTCGAGGCCATACCGTCACGTGCTGTGAACGACCGCCGCGCGGTATGCGCGGGGCGTACCCTGAGTGGATCCACCGTTCGGGTTTACTCGATGTCACGAGTGAGCGATGTGCAGGTAGCGGGGAATCGTCGAGGCTCCGCGCCTGTCAGCCGCTGCTGAACACGCGAGAGGGAGTAGTCCGTGGGAGATCGGCCGCAGGAGCACCAGTTGAACCTCACCGACGAGGCGACCATCGGTGCGTTGAACGTCGACGAGGACGTGCAGCCCGGGTTGTTCCCCGACGATTCCGTCCCCGACGACCTCGTCGGATACCGCGTGCCGATCGCGTGCCAGATCGCCGGCATCACCTACCGCCAGCTCGACTACTGGGCACGCACCAACCTGGTTGTCCCGTCGATCCGCGGCGCCGCGGGATCCGGCAGCCAGCGCCTGTACTCGTTCAAGGACATCCTCGTCCTGAAGATCGTCAAGCGTCTCCTGGACACCGGGATCTCGCTGCAGAACATCCGCGTGGCGGTCGACCACTTACGTCGGCGGGGTGTGCGGGACCTCGCCCGCATCACCCTGTTCTCCGACGGCACCACCGTGTACGAGTGCACGTCCGCCGAGGAGGTCGTCGATCTCCTGCAGGGCGGTCAGGGCGTCTTCGGCATCGCGGTGAGCGGCGCAATGCGCGAGCTCACCGGAACGATCGCCGATTTCCCGGCCGAACGCGCCGACGGCGGCGAGGCCGCCCAGGCCCCCGAGGACGAGCTCGCCTCGCGGCGCAAGAGTCGCGGCGACCGCAAGACCGGCTAGCCTGTTCTGGGCTTTCGTCCAGGTGCCAGGTCGTGGCATAGACTGACGGTGCGTCGCCGTCGTGCGGGAGAGTTCCGGGCGCAGCTGTAGCTGCTGCTCGGACGCCGAAGGAGCAATACCTCCCCGTCAATCTCTCAGGCACCCAGGACCGTGCGGGCTCCGACGCCTCTGGAAAGCGGTGGGAGTACCCACCCGCCCACGGGGAAAGGCGCGCACATCCGGTGGATGCGGCGGCAGCTGAATCTCTCAGGCGCTCGGGTCTCCCGAGCAGGCGACAGAGGGGGAGGACCGTTCCATTCGTGGAGCGCATCCTGCACCTGTCGAACCGCCTGGGAGTTCACTTGATCGACGCTCGTAGCCATTCGTTCGCCGACCGCCACGTCGGCCCGGATTCGGCCGAATTGGGCCGCATTCTCGAGGTAGTCGGTGTGGGTTCGCTCGACGAACTCGCCACTCGCGCGGTGCCGGCCAGCATCCTCGACCCGACCTCCGGCGGTGTCGCTGCGGGTCTCGAGGCGCTCGACGCCCCGCTGACGGAGCACGACGCGCTCGCCGCACTGTCCGCACTGGCGGCGAAGAACACGACGGCCGTGTCCATGATCGGGCTCGGCTACTACGACACGCTCACCCCGCCGGTGCTGGTGCGCAACATCCTCGAGAACCCCGCCTGGTACACGGCGTACACGCCGTATCAGCCCGAGATCAGCCAGGGCCGACTCGAGGCGCTGCTCAACTTCCAGACCATGGTCGGCGATCTGACCGGCATGCAAATCGCCAACTCGTCGATGCTCGACGAGGGCACCGCCGCGGCCGAGGCGATGACGCTGCTGCGTCGTGCGTCGCGGAGCAAGTCGCCGCGCTTCGTCCTCGACACCGACCTGTTCCCGCAGACGCGTGCCGTGGTGATCACCCGCGCCGAGCCGCTCGGCATCGAGATCGTCGAGGCGGACCTGACGCAGGGGCTGCCGGACGGTGAGTTCTTCGGCGTCCTCGCGCAGCTTCCGGGCGCGTCGGGCCGGGTCGTCGACCACGCCGCGATGATCGCGGAGGCCCACGAGCGCGGTGCGCTGGTCGCGGTCGGCGCTGATCTGCTGGCGATGACGCTGCTGACCCCGCCGGGTGAGCAGGGGGCCGACGCCTGTTTCGGCACCACGCAGCGGTTCGGTGTCCCGATGGGCTTCGGTGGCCCGCATGCCGGGTACCTCGCCGTGCACACCAAGCACGCCCGTCAGCTCCCGGGCCGCCTGGTCGGCATCTCGGTCGACGCCGACGACAACAAGGCGTACCGCCTGGCGCTGCAGACACGCGAACAGCACATCCGTCGCGAGAAGGCTACGAGCAACATCTGCACCGCGCAGGTGCTGCTCGCGATCGTCGCGGCAATGTACGCCAGCTACCACGGGGCCGAGGGCCTGAAGGCTATCGCGCAGCGCGTCCATCAGCGTGCCGAGTTCCTCGCCGCGGGCCTGCGCGCTGCCGGCGTCGAGGTGGTCCACGAGCAGTTCTTCGACACCGTCCTGGCCCGAGTGCCCGGTCGCGCCGAGGAAGTGGTCGCGAACGCCAAGGCGTGGGGCGTGAACCTGCGTCTCGTCGACGGAGACCACGTCGGCGTTGCGTGCGACGAGGCGACCACGGAGGCCCACGTTCAGTCCGTGCTGGCAGCGTTCGGCCTGCCGGCGGGCACCGACATCGACAACGTCCCCGTGCCGTTCGGTGACCGGACCACCCCGTACCTGCAGCACGAGTCGTTCACCAAGTACCGCACCGAGACCGCCATGCTGCGTTACCTGCGGGCGCTGTCGGACAAGGACATCGCGCTCGACCGCAGCATGATCCCGCTGGGTTCGTGCACCATGAAGCTCAACGCGACCGCCGAGATGGAACCCATCACGTGGCCCGGCTTCTCGAAGCTGCATCCGTTCGCGGCCGAGGACGCGCCCGGGATGATGAAGGTCATCGAGGACCTGCAGAACTGGCTGGTCGCCATCACCGGCTACGACGCGGTGAGCCTGCAGCCCAACGCCGGCAGCCAGGGCGAGTACGCGGGCCTGCTGGCCATCCGCAACTACCACCTCAGCCGCGGCGACGATCACCGCGACACCTGCCTGATCCCGTCCAGTGCCCACGGCACCAACGCGGCGTCCGCGGTGATGGTCGGGATGCGCGTCGAGGTCGTCGCGTGCCGCGAGAACGGTGACGTCGATCTGGACGACCTGCGGGCCAAGATCGCCGATCATGCCGAGCGTCTCGCCGCGATCATGATCACCTACCCGTCGACGCACGGCGTGTACGAGCACGAGATCGGTGAGATCTGCGCGGCCGTCCACGACGCCGGCGGCCAGGTGTACGTCGACGGTGCGAACCTGAACGCGCTCGTCGGGCTCGCGCGGCCGGGACGCTTCGGCGGCGATGTCAGCCACCTGAACCTGCACAAGACGTTCTGCATCCCGCACGGCGGCGGTGGCCCGGGCGTCGGCCCGATCGGTGTCCGCTCGCACCTCGCGCCGTTCCTGCCCGGGCATCCGATGGCCCCCGAACTGGGTGGCTCGGGGCCGGTTTCGGCGGCGCCCTACGGTAGCGCGTCGATCCTGCCGATCACCTGGACCTACATCAAGATGATGGGTGCCCAGGGCCTGCGCCGTGCGTCGCTCACCGCGATCGCCTCGGCCAACTACATCGCCCGTCGTCTCGACGAGTACTTCCCGGTCCTCTACACCGGTGAGAACGGGATGGTCGCGCACGAGTGCATCCTCGACCTGCGTCCGCTCACCAAGGAGACCGGCGTGACGGTCGACGATGTGGCGAAGCGTCTGGCCGACTACGGCTTCCACGCGCCGACCATGAGCTTCCCGGTGGCGGGGACGCTGATGGTGGAGCCCACCGAGAGCGAGAACCTCGACGAAATCGACCAGTTCTGTGAGGCGATGATCGCGATCCGGCGCGAGATCGACCGGGTCGGGGCAGGGGAGTGGCCCGTCGAGGACAACCCGCTGCGCGGCGCCCCGCACACCGCCGAATGCCTCGTTTCCGAGTGGAATCACCCGTACTCGCGGGAGATCGCCGTCTACCCGCTCGGCACGGGCCGGCCCAAGGTGTGGCCGTCCGTGCGTCGAATCGACGGCGCGCACGGGGACCGGAACCTCGTATGCTCGTGCCCGGTCGTTCCCTGGAACGACCGGGGGCCTCGCCGATTCGGCGCTCGGGCCGGATCGACCCGGGCGGATGTCCGTGCAGAACGGAACTATGGAGAATCCCGAATTCGCGGGTTCGTCTACATCGGCGGGAGGAGGGGGAGCGGACGGGCCCTCGTCGCACCTGACAATTCGGTCCCGTCGCGCACTCGCAGAGCCCGACGGGGCGTTCCGATACCGAAACGTCGTTGACCGGCCCGAGTGGGCGGGCAGATGATCGATGGATGGTCGAAGTGCCGGACGAGATACGGGCTGCGCGACTAGCGGAGTTGTTCGACCTCGTAGTCGACAGCTACGACAACGTGGGGGTGCCTTTCTTCGGGCCGATCGCGGAACGACTGATAGCGGAGGTCGACCCACGCGCGGGTGCGCGCGTGCTGGACATCGGATGCGGACGCGGCGCCGTCCTGTTCCGACTCGCGGAGGCTGTGGGCCCCGGTGGGGAAGTGGTCGGCATCGACGTGTCGCCCAAGATGATCGCGGCCACCGCTCACGAGGCGCGTGCCCGGGGGCTGACGAACGTGAGTGTCCAGGTGATGGATGCGACGGCGCCGACGCTTCCGCGGGGCGCGTTCGACGCGATCACGGCGTCGTTCATGATCTTCTTCCTGCCGGACCCCGCGGCGGCCCTGACCGCGTGGCGATCGCTCCTGGTGCCGCACGGAACCGTGGGCGTATCGACGTTCGGGGCGTGGGATCGGCGCTGGGAGCAGATGGAGGATCTGTTCGGGCCCTACCGGGATCGCGCCTTCTTCCGTCTCGATCCGCGGGATCCGAACGGGCCCTTCGGCAGCGACGGCGCCGTCGAGGGATTGATGCGAACCGCCGGCCTGGTCCATCCGCGCACCGTCGCTTTCGATCTCGATCTGTTCTTCGACGACACGGAGCAGTGGTACGCGTGGACTCGCTCGCACGGGCAGCGACAACTGTGGGACTCGATTCCGGCCGATGACCTCGATCGGGTTCGTGACGCCGCGCTCGCGCGGGTCGACGGCTGGCGCGACGAGCAGGGACGGATCACGTCACGGCATCGGATCAGGCTGACGCTCGCCCAGCGGCCGTAGTCCGGCCGGGATGCGCAGCAACGGGAGGGGCGGCATGTCGCGGATTCTGGTGGCGGTACTCGTCGTCGCGGCACTGTTCGGGGTAGGAGTCGCGTCGTTCCGGGCGCTGTCCGATGTCGCAGGGGAGGACGGTGCGCGACCGGTGGAGAACAGCGCGTTCACGGTCCGCGGGCGTACCGTGACCTGCGCCGAGTTGCTTCCCGATGGGTGCGACTTCGAGCTTCAGCATGCCTACGACCGGTGGGGAGAAGGCCTCGGTGCCTACGTGACGAGCGACCTCGGCCCGTGGGGTAGGGGGTTGGGCGCCCAGGAGGCGGCACAACGCGGCCTCGAAGCATGCATCACCGCCGGCGTTCCGGGGCGGACGTTCCTGGAATACCTCGACCGGGTGCGGGTCGACCGCCCGGAGGCGACCAGTCCGGAGCTGTTCCCGTTCTGGGATCAGGCGCGTCGGATTYTCTGCCCGTCGCTGTAGTCCGGCAATCGCCGGAATCCGGACCGGTGTCGGCGTACGGAAATCGGTATGCGACGGAACCCCTGAGAAATCCAGAATTCCAGGGCCTGCCATGCAACAATCTCACCCCACCGACACCTCGGTTTCGAGCAGCCGAGACGACGGGGGCACACCCCACACTCACCCTGCCGGGCGGCTGGCCAACTCGAGGATCGTGATCTCCGGCGGGGCGCCGACCCGAACGGGCGGCCCCCACGCACCCGCCCCGCGGGACGTGTAGAGGACGGTGTCGCCGATCCGATCGAGTCCGGTCACCGACGGCTGCTGCAGGGGGACGAGGTAGCCGAGCGGCCACATCTGTCCGCCGTGCGTGTGGCCCGACAACTGCAGGTTCACGCCCAGTTCCGACGCCTCGATCGCCTGCTTCGGCTGGTGCGCCAGCAGCATCACGAAGCGTTCCGGATCCCGGCCGGCCAGTGCCGCGGGCAGGTCCGGTTCGTACGGGGTGGGGGAGGTGCGGTCGTGGATGCCTGCGAGGTCGATCACCGCGCCGCCGCGCGCGATCTCGACGCGCTCGTTGCGGAGCGTGCGGATGCCGAGCCGGTCCCACAGGTCCAGCCATCGGCCACCGTCGCCGGCGTAGAACTCGTGGTTGCCGCTGACGCCGTACACGCCGAGCGGCGCGCGCAGGTCGCGCAACGGCTCGAGGTCCGGTCCCACCTTCGCGACCGTGCCGTCGACCAGGTCGCCGCCGAGCAGGATCAGCTCGGGTTTCTGCGCGTTGACCAGTTCGACGACCTTGCGGGTGAACCCGACGCCGCGAGCCGGGCCGACATGCAGGTCCGTCACGAGCGCGATCCGCATGCCGGCGAACTGGCTCGGCAGGCGCCGCAGCGGCACCCGCACGCGCTCGATGCCCGGTGTGCGGGCCTCGGCGACGCCGTAGCCGGCGGCCCCGACGGCGGCCACCGCAACCGCGGCCGTCGCACCGCGCAACACGCGGCGCCTCGATGGGTCGGTGGGTTGCGGTCGACCCGCCAGGCGGGCAATGCCCGATCCGGCGGCGACCAGGACCAACCCGAGCACCAGGTACAGCAGCGCCGCGAGCCACACCCAGCCGACGAAGCCGGGGATCCGGGCCCACGTCGGGTCGAAGACCTCGCCGCTGCCGAGACCGATCAGCGCCAGCACCCACAGGGTGATCAGGGCGATGTCGACGGCGCGTGCCGCGCGACCGGTCAGCCCGGTCGCGCGGACGAGACGTCGGTGCACCCACCAGCTCACCAGCGCCAGGAAGACGCCGAACACGGCGATGCGGACCATGGTCTACGACAGCATCTGTCCGAGCGCGGCACCGAGTTCGGGACCCTGTGTCGACGGCACCGCGGTGAAGGTTCCACCGGTCTGTTCGGCCATCGCCTGCAGGGTCGCCTGGTCGCTGTTCTCGGCGATCGAGATGACGTCGACCCGGACCGGTTGTGCGGAACCGGTGAGCTCGCGGGTGAGTTGCTGCTTGGTGGTGGACGTGTCGTCGTTGGGTCCGTCAGTGATCAGCAGGACCGAGTTGGGGCGGTCGGCGACGAACCCGGAGACGGCGCTCTTGTGGGCGGCGATCACCGACGCGTACGTCGACGTCGCGGTCGCGGGGCGCAGCGACTGCAGCGCACTGTCCAGCTGTTGCCGTCGCGTGCCCTCGGACAGCGGCCCGGTGGACACCTTCACCAGGTACGGCTTGTTGCCGTCGAGCCCGCGGCTGTACACCCACAGGCCGATGTCGGACGAGTCGGGCAGGCTCGCGATCTGTCGGGACACTGCGTCGACGGTGTTGCTCAGGCGGGTGCCGGTGCCGTCGTCGTAGCCCATCGAGCCGGAGACGTCGAGCAGGATCGTGGTGGCCTGCGGGACGGCGGGATTCGCGAACGTCTGCAGCAGGTGTTGCTGGGCGGGGCCGGTGGCCGGTGCGAGCACCTGTCCGATCGGGGGCATCGGCGCCTGATCCGTTGCGGCCGGGATGTCGTCGCCGACCCGGAATCCGGCATCGACGAGAGTCCGGACCTGCTCGGGCTGACGGAGGAAGTCCACGAACTGGGCGGCGGCGCGGCCGAGGGTCTCGTCGACCCACGGCGTCGCCAGGATCGCGGCGGGATGATCGGCGACCGGCGTCGCACCGGCGGGCGCGAAGGCGACCAGCCCGGACGCCTTCTTACCGAGGGCGCGGATCTGCTGCTCGGTCGAGGGCACTGCGTGGAAGGTGCCCTTTGCCGGTTCCGGCTGGGCTGCCAGCGCCGAGGTCGCGTCCGCGGTCGATGTCGGCGCCCCGTCGATGGCCTTGCTGCCGTTCGCGAGGGCCGCGATCGCGGCGGTCACCTGCGGCGAGGCGGCCTGCGTCTCGTCGAGCGGACCCGCGCCGACATCGGCGGTGGACGCGGCGACGGCGTCGAGCGCCTGATCGGTGGGGGAGCCCGCGGGCAGCGTGAGTTTCAGTGAGCCCCAACCGGGTAGCCCGAGCCCGTCCAGCGTGTCCTTGCCGGACTGCAGTGCGGGCAGGTTCTGCCACCCGGTGCCCGCCGCGGTGAACGCCAGAGCCAGTTCCCTCGGGGCGGCGAGCACCACCGGGCTGGTGGCGAGCGACTTGGGCTGTCCGTCGACCACACCGCCGGTGGCTGCCACGCGGTTGACCGACTGGCTGCTCGACGGGATCCACAGCGCCGGCGCCGGCCCGAGATCGCCGTTCCACGGCCCCCTGGGGGCGCCGCCGAGGGCGTCGGCGACGGCGGCGGAGTCGTGTGCGGTCACCGACACCGACACGCAGTGGTCCCGGACCACCGGATCGGTGGCGGTGTAGCGGGCCGCGAGTTCGCGGATCTGGTCGGCGATGTCCGGCGATGAGGCCACCTCCAGGGTGGCGTCGCCCTCGACACACGCACCCGCCGCCGTCGTTCCCTCATTGCTGGTGCGGTCCCGCAGTTGGAACCAGCCGACGACGGCGAGAACCAGGAGGATCACCGACACCACTGCGATGACCGGGCCCTTGCTGACGCCGCGTGCGCGTCGGTCACTGCGATGTTGCCCCACGTGTTCAACCGCCTCGCTTCACAACCGAAGGACCGGCTCCTGACCGGCCCTGACGAACGCAGTCTAGTTGCGAATACGGACATCCTGACGCACGCGGCCCCGACACCTGTGACGGTGCCGGGGCCGCATGCGGACTCAGGTCGCGATCAGGCGTTGGCGGCCTTGTACTCGCGGCGACGGCGATGCAGGATCGGCTCGGTGTAGCCGCTGGGCTGCTTGCCACCCTCGAGGATCAGTTCCTTCGCCGCCTGGAAGGCGATGCAGGAATCGAAGTTCGGGGCCATCGGACGGTACGACGCGTCGCCCTCGTTCTGCCGGTCGACGACCGGCGCCATCCGCTCGAGGCTCGCGACGATGTCGGCCTCGGTGACGATGCCGTGGCGGAGCCAGTTGGCGAGCAGCTGACTCGAGATACGCAGCGTCGCGCGGTCCTCCATGAGTGCGACGTCGTGGATGTCGGGCACCTTGGAGCAGCCGACGCCCGCGTCGATCCAGCGCACCACGTAGCCGAGGATCGACTGGCAGTTGTTGTCGAGTTCCTGCTGCTTCTCGGCCTCGGACCAGTCGGTGCTGGGCGCGAGCGGGATGGTGAGGATCTCGTCGACGGTCGCGCGGGGCTTGCCCTTGAGCTGATCCTGGACCGCGAACACGTCCACCTGGTGGTAGTGCGTCGCGTGGAGGGTCGCGCCGGTGGGCGAGGGCACCCATGCGGTGTTGGCGCCGGCCTTCGGGTGGCCGATCTTCTGCTCGAGCATGTCGGCCATCAGGTCGGTCATGGCCCACATGCCCTTACCGATCTGCGCCTTGCCCTGCAGACCCGTGGCCAGTCCGGTGTCGACGTTCCAGTCCTCGTACGCGGTGATCCACGTCTGCTTCTTCATGTCGGCCTTGCGCACCATGGCACCGGCCTCCATCGAGGTGTGGATCTCGTCGCCGGTGCGGTCGAGGAAGCCGGTGTTGATGAACACCACCCGCTGGTCCGCTTCCTTGATGCAGGCCGCGAGGTTGACGGTGGTGCGCCGCTCCTCGTCCATGATGCCGACCTTGAGCGTGTTGGTGGGCAGGCCCAGAACCTCTTCGACGCGGCCGAACAGCTCGGTGGTGAACGCGACCTCTTCGGGGCCGTGCTGCTTGGGCTTGACGATGTAGATCGAGCCGGTGCGGGAGTTGTTCAGCGGACCGTGGTCCTCGTCGATGCTCAGGCCGTGGACCGCGCACGCGCCGGTGATCAGCGCGTCGAGGATGCCCTCGGGCAGCTCGTTGCCGTCGGCGTCGACGATCGCCGGGTTGGTCATCAGGTGACCGACGTTGCGCACGAACAGCAGCGAGCGGCCGTGTAGCGCGAGCTCGCCGCCGTCCGGGGTGGTGTAGGTGCGGTCACCGTTGAGCGTGCGGGTGACGGTCTTGCCGCCCTTGTCGAACGACTCGGACAGGTCGCCGCGGTTGAGTCCCAGCCAGTTCCGGTAGCCGACCACCTTGTCGTCGGCGTCGACGGCCGCGACGGAGTCCTCGAAGTCCATGATCGTGGTGATCGCGGACTCGAGCACGACATCCTTGACGCCGGCGCCGTCGGTCTGGCCGATCGGGGAGGTCGGGTCGATCTCGATCTCGACGTGCAGGCCGTTGTTGCGCAGCAGCACCGACGTCGGGGAGTCCTTGTCGCCGAGCAATCCGACGAACTTCTCGGGCTGCGCGAGCCCGGTGATGACCTCACCGCCCAGCTCGACCGCCAGCTTGTCGTCGACCACGAAGTAGCGGGTGGCCTCGGCGTGCGAACCCTTGGCCAGCGGCGCGGCGGTGTCGAGGAAGTTGCGGGCCCACGCGATGACCTTGTCGCCGCGAACCTTGTTGTAGCCGGGCTTTCCTCCGGGCGCCTTCTCGGCACCGCCCTCTTCGGAGATCGCGTCGGTGCCGTACAGCGCGTCGTACAGCGAGCCCCAGCGGGCGTTGGACGCATTGAGCGCGAAGCGGGCGTTGAGCACGGGAACCACCAGCTGCGGGCCGGCGGTGGTGGCGATCTCCGCATCGACGTTCTCGGTCGCGACCTGGAACGGCGCAGGCTCGGGCAGCAGGTAGCCGATCTCCTGGAGGAACGCCTTGTACTCGGCGGCGATCTGCGGCTTGCCGGCGCGCTCGCGGTGCCACGCGTCGATCTGTGCCTGCAGATCGTCACGCTTGGCGAGCAGTGCCTTGTTCTTCGGCGCCAGGTCGGCGAAGACCTTGCCCGCGCCCTCCCAGAACGTCTCGGCGGACACGCCGGTGCCGGGAAGAGCCTCATCATTCACGAAGTCGTAGAGAACCTTGGCGACCTGAAGACCACCGACCTGCACGCGTTCAGTCATTGAACTGCCTCACTTTTTCCGGTACCACCAGCAGCATCCACAGCAGGGACGCCGAACGGGACGACAACAATGTTACCCGGCGGTAGCTTCCGGAGGAGATCAGTCCGGTGCGGCTGCCGGGACGGCATCGACGAATACAGCTGGAGAGCTGAGGCGCGTGAGGTGGGCGCCGACTGCGGTGGGACGAACGGTGCGCGTCCGGATGCAGACTCGATCACGAAAGGCGAGTTGGCCGATCGTGCACAGATGATACTGGCCGGTCACGATCATCGCGCGGTGGCCCGGGGCGTTGCCGGGTGACGCCTCGACGAGCGGTCCGGCACATGCGATGAGCGGCGCTGCTGTTGACGCGGCGGCGTTCCTGCCGTTTCGTGTGGAGCGAAGTTGATCAAGTACAGGAGGTACAAGTGAGCGACTACGACGCCAAGATGATCATGCTCTCGACCGAGAACCTGGACGAGGCCGTCAAGTTCTACACCGAGACCCTCGGGATGACGCTGAAGTTCCGGGACGGCGCGCACTTCGCGGCCCTCGACGGCGGATCGGTGACGATCGCGCTCGCGACCGCCGTCGACCACCCGATCCCCGGGAAGGTCGTCGTCGGCATCAAGACCGCCGACGTCGACGCCGCGGCGAAGGCGATCGAGGAAGGCGGCGGGGCCATCGTGAAGGGCCCGTACGACGACGCCCACGAGCGGCGCGCGGTGGTCTACGACAACAACGGCAACGGCCTGGTGTTCTACAGCCCGCTCGCCCGGAAGTAGTCGCCCCAAGGTGAAGGCCCGCAGCGTGTGACGCTGCGGGCCTTCGTCGTTCTATCCCTGCTCGGCGGTCGCGGCCGCTGCCGCCGCGAGCCGCTCCGCCGCGTCTGTGAGCGGAATACCGTCCTCGGCGAGCGCCGGCACCAGCAGATCCATGCACTTGCCCAGCATCACCACCAGCAACACCCGCAGAGCGCTGATGTCGGCGGCGACGCGGACCCGGTCGGTGCTCACACACGACAGCCGCGAGTACGCCTGCTCGACCGTCTGCCACTCGCCGAGCAGACCCTCGACCAGCAGTTGCGCCCGGACGACCGGCGCGGCCGCAGGGTACAGCGCCTCCTCGGCGGCCCGATGCCAGGGGCGCAGCGTGAACTCGGCGAAGTCGACGACGGCCCGGTGCGCGGCCTCGAACTCGGGGCCACCCTGGCCGACAGTGCGGAACACGTCGCGCTCGAGCACCGCGATGCGACCGAGCAGGTCGAACATCGTCGCCTGCAGCTCGACGGCCGCCTCCTGATTCGTCGCGTCGGTCATCGAAATCCTCTCGTCCCGTGGGCTCGGCGCCCCGCCCGTCGATCACACAGCCCGTCGATCACACAGTAGGGGTGTCCGGCCTCCGCGCCACTGCGCTGTCGCACTCACCGATACGCTTTCCGGCGTGCGTGGTGAATACAAGATTCCCGGTGGCAAGCTCGTGGTGGTCGACGTCGAGGTGGAGGACGGGCGCCTGTCGCGGGTGTCGTTGTCCGGCGACTTCTTTCTCGAACCGGACGAGGCGCTCGACGACATCACCGCCGCGGTCACCGGCATGCCCGTCGCTGCCGATTCCGCGCAGTTGGGTCAGGCGATCTCAGGGGCGCTGGGTGACGACGTCGCGATGATCGGCTTCACTCCGGAGTCGGTGGGCATCGCGATCCGACGCGCTCTCGGCCACGCGACCAGCTGGCACGACCACACCTTCGACGTCATCGAACCCGTCGTGCTGGATCCGGCGATGCACGTCGCCCTCGACGAGGTGATCACCCGCGAGGTGGCGGCCGGGGAGCGCCGCCCGACGCTGCGGTTCTGGGACTGGGACTCGCCGCTGGTGGTGCTGGGGTCGTTCCAGTCGGTGCGCAACGAGGTCGACGAGGAGGCGGCTGCCCGGCACGGCATCGGCGTGGTCCGGCGAATCTCCGGCGGCGGCGCGATGTTCATGGAGCCCGGCAACTGCATCACCTACTCGCTGGCGGTGCCGACCTCGCTGGTCGACGGGCTGAGCTTCGAGCGTTCGTACGAGTTCCTCGACCAGTGGGTGATGGGTGCGCTCGCCGACGTCGGTATCAACGCCCGCTACGTGCCGCTCAACGACATCGCCTCCGACAAGGGCAAGATCGCCGGGGCCGCGCAGAAACGCTTCGCCGCCGGTGCGGTGCTGCACCACGTGACGATGGCCTACGACATCGACGCCGACAAGATGACCGAGGTGCTGCGCATCGGCCGCGAGAAGATCTCCGACAAGGGCATCACCAGCTCCGGCAAGCGGGTCGACCCGATGCGCTCACAGACCGGCATGGATCGCGACGACATCATCGCCGCGTTCCTCACGCACTTCCGCGCCCGTTACGACACCCACACCAGTTCGTACACCGACGCCGAACTGGCCGCCGCGAGGGAACTGGTCGAGAACAAGTTCGCGAACCCGGAGTGGACCTACCGCGTGCCCTGACCGCCGGCGCCGCGCGCGAATCGGCGCCGTGCGCGCGCAACGGTGCGCGCGCAACGGTGCGCGCGGGACGCCGATTCGCGCGCGGGGCGCGACGGCTCGACTGCTACAGCGATCCGGTGCGGCCTTCGGCGTTGTGCTGGTTGGCAAGATCCGTAGCGGCGTTGGCGCCGAGGTCGGCCCCCACGGAACCGCCGGCGAACCCTCCGATCAGCGTTGCTGCAGCTGTCGCGGCGACAGCGGGCCCCAGCGTTACCGGCCAGGACGCGGGACCACCCGCTGCGACAACGGCGGCGGCGATGGCCCCGACGGGCACGCCGATCAACGAACCCCCCATCACGTGGCCGGCGGTAGCTCCCAGGAACTGGCCGGTGTCGGTGTAGTCCGCGACGCGCTGCTGGGGCGTGGGTGCGTACCCGAGCTGCAGAACATTGAACGGTCGCGCGTTCAGGTCGTATGGGTTGTACAGCGGCGGAACCTCGATCTGCGGCATCTCGGGCAGGGCCGGGATGTTCGCGGATCCGGTGTCCTGTGCGTGCGCGGTGCCGGCCGAGGCGGCGACGATCGCGACCGGCAGCGCGCCGGCGACGACGGCGCGTCGCGCCCAACGGTTTTGCTTCGCAGCATGGCGAGCCATGAGAATTCCCCCTGAATTCGGTGCCGCGTGGGACGCGGCGATGGTGTGCATCGGCGTCCCGGGCGGGCGCCGCAAGGCTGCGGTAGACGCGCGAGATGTGCTCGAAATGTCCCCCCAGACCGTCGAACAATTTAGTGGTTACGGGCGGATAGCTAATCGGCGAGGATCGTCTCGGCCGCGTGGTCGGTCAGCAGCGTCCGGCATCGCCCGAGCAGTCGCCCGCGCAACTGCGCCGCACGCTCCGAGAGCGCCACCTGCTCGCGGACGTAGTCGGCGCGGCCCTGCGGGGTCTCGATGCGGACGGGCTCGTAGCCGTAGTCGGCGAGGTCGTAGGGGCTGGCCTTCATGTCGAGTTCCCGCGCGTCCGTTGCCAGACGGAAACAGTCGATGACCAACTCGGATTCGACGAGCGATCCGAGCTTGGTCGCCCACTTGTACAGGTCCATCCCGGCGTGCAGGCAGCCCGGCTGCTCGCGCGCGACCTGCTCGTCCCGGCTCAGCGGCACCTCGTTGCGGGGTGCGGCGTCGGCGGTGAAGAAGCGGAACGCGTCGAAGTGGGTGCAGCGCAGACTCATCGACTCGACCACCTCGTCGGTGCCGGCGTGCCCGAGCCGCAGCGGGACCTGCGAGTGGCGTACCGCCTCGTCGCCGCCGTGGTAGACCATCGCCCACTCGTGCAGGCCGAAGCAGCTCAGGTGCGGGCGTCGCTGCGCGGTCGCGGACAGCAGCGCGGCGACGTACTCGACGGTCGCGCGTCGGTGTTCGAGGACGTCGGGGGAGACGGTCACGCCCCGCTCGGTGGCCGTGTACCCGGCGTACTTCAGGTAGTCCGCCGCGGCGTCACCGGCGAGGGCGGCACCGAAACCGGGATGCCAGCGGCGCAGCTGATTCGGGCGCACGCTGTAGTACGTGAACAGAAAATCGTGCACCGGGTGACTCACGCCGGCCGCACGACGTTGCAGGTGCGGCCCGACGAGATCCGCCACCGTCTCGCGGTGGCGGTCTCGTCGGGCAGTCCACACCTCTTCCGGCAGAACTGCCGAACTCACAACTCTCAGACCGCCTTCTGACCGGGAATCACGTCGTCGATCCGGTGCGTGCCGTCGCGCACGGTGCCGACGAACTCCTCGACCAGATCCTCGAGCGCGACGATACCGATCACGCTGCCGGACGCGTCGACCACGGCCCCGAGGTGTGAGCTGGCGCGGCGCAGCCCGGCAAGAGCGTCGTCGAGCGGCAGGGTCACCGAGATGCGGGGCAGGCGTCGGATGTCGGAGCGCGGGATCACCGTCTCCGGTCCGACCGATTCGTCGGCGACCCGGTCGAGCACGTCCTTGAGGTGCAGGTAGCCGACCAGTGAGCCGTCGGCGTCCCGCACCGGGTACCGCGAGTAACCGGTCTCGATGACCGCCTCCTCGACGGAACCGAGGGTGGTGCCGTCGCTGGACAGCGGCACCGTGCGGACCTTGTCGGACGGGATCATGACGTCGGCGACCGTGCGGCCCTCCGTCTCGAGCGCCTGCGTCAGACGCCTGTGCTCCTCCTCGTCGATCAGGCCCTCCGTGTGGGATTCGCCGATCATCTCCGACAGTTCGATCGCGGAGACGGTGGCGTCGAGCTCGTCCTTGGGCTCGACGCGCAGCATCCTGAGGATGCCGTTGGCGCTGATGTTGTAAAAGCCGATCAGCGGGCGCACCAGTTTGATGAACCCGAGGTGGATCGGCACCAGCAGCATCGCTGTCTTCTCCGGTCCGGCGATCGCGATGTTCTTCGGGACCATCTCGCCGAGCAGGATGTGCAGGACCACGACCAGCGCCAACGCGATCGTGAACGCGATCGGGTGTAGCAGTCCGTCCGGGACACCGAGGGCGTCCATCGGGGCCTCGATCAGGTGCGCGATGGCCGGCTCGCCGACCTTACCGAGCAGGATCGAGCAGATCGTGATGCCCAGCTGCGCGCCCGCGAGCATCAGCGACAGGTTCTCGCCCGCCGAGATGACCGTGCGGGCCCGCTTCTTGCCCTGCGCGTGCAGGGCCTCGAGGCGGTCGCGGCGGGCGGTGATGAGTGCGAACTCGGCACCGACGAAGAACGCGTTGCCGGCGAGCAGGACGACGGTGAGCAGAACACCGAACAGGTCACCCACGGTCGTTCTCCTCTCGCGTCGCGCCGATGGCGGGGACCGGCGTGAGGAGCACCCGGTCGATCCGTCGGCCGTCCATCGTCAGTACCCGGGCGATCCAGCCGCGGCCGTCGGGGCCGATCGGATTGCCGTGCGAATCGGGCAGCGGTACCTCGTCGCCCTCGACCGGGATCCGGCCCAGACAGGTCAGCACCAGGCCGCCGAGGGTGTCGTACTCGCCCTCGGGGGCGGTGTACCCGGTGGCCCGGGTGATCTCGTCGGTGCGCAGCAGTCCCGAGCAGGACCAGCTGTGACCCACGCGCTGGACGTCGATCTCGGGCTCGTCGTGCTCGTCGCGGACGTCGCCGAGGATCTCCTCGATGAGGTCCTCCATGGTCACGATGCCGGCGGTGCCGCCGTACTCGTCGACGACGAGTGCGACCTGCATGCCGTCGGCCCGGATCTGTTCCATCACCGAGTCGCCGTCGAGCGAGGACGGGACGACGGGCACGGCCTGCGCGAGGCTGTCGAGTCGTGTCATGCCGCGGCGCGCCGCCGGGACGGTGAACGCGTGCTTGATGTGCACGACGCCCATGGTGTTGTCGAGATCGCCGTCCACGATCGGGAACCGGGAGAACCCGGTGCGCGAGGCGGCGTCGATGAGGTCGACGACGGTGGCGTCGGTGTCGAGGGACTCGATCTTCACACGCGGTGTCATCAGCTCCTCGGCGCTGAGCTCGCCGAACCGCAGCGAGCGGTTCACCAGCAGCGCGGTGCCGGCGTCCAGCGATCCGCGTTCGGCGGATGTGCGGACGAGAGATCCGAGTTCCTGCGGGGACCGTGCCGAGCGCAGTTCCTCGGCGGGTTCGATGCCGAGGCGTCGGACCACCCAGTTGGCGGTGCCGTTGAGGCCGTTGATCGCCCACTTGAAGATCAGCGAGAAGCCGGCCTGCAGGCCGGCGGTGGCGCGGGCGGTGGGCAGGGGCCTGGAGATGGCCAGGTTCTTCGGGACCAGCTCACCGAAGATCATCGAGAACGACGTCGCGATGATCAGGGCCAGCGCCAGCGAGATTCCGCTCGCCGTCGACGCGGACAGCCCGATCGCATCGAGGATCGGGGTGATGAACCGGGCCAGCACCGGTTCGGCGAGGTAACCGGTGATCAGTGTCGTGATCGTGATGCCGAGCTGGGCGCCGGACAGCTGGAACGACAGCGTGCGGTGCGCGTGCTGGACCTGTCGGGCGCGTCGGTCACCGTCGCGTGCGTGGGCGTCGACGGTGCTGCGCTCGAGCGCGGTGAGGGAGAATTCCGCCGCCACGAAGATGGCGGTGCCTGCGGTCAAGGCTACGAAGCCGACCAGGCTGAGGGCAGTCAGTGCGATGTTCACGTCAGCACCGCCCGCCGAGTAGTTCGGGGCCGCCGGGTTTGTCTCCCGGCTCGGTAGAGGACCCCTCCGAGGTTTCGGAGGAACCTTCGACACCGGCGGACTCGGCATTCGAGCCCGGGGAGGTTGCCACGGGGGGTGCGTCGGGGGGTGTGTGTATGGGTGCCTCGGGCACCGGAGTCCTCTCTGTCGGGCGGCGCATTACGTCACGAACAACGGATGCTGCGCCGATCATATTTCCGGAAATAGAGCTTCCACTGTACCGGTCGAGGCATGAATGGGATGAAACGGACATGCGTTCGCGCTGTGGGTGGGGGAGTCACCAGCCGGACGGGAGCGGACGCCCCTCCGCGAACCCGGCCGCCGACTGGACGCCGATGACGGCCTTGTCGTGCAGTTCGTCGAGGGTCCGGGCACCGGCGTACGTGCAGGTGCTGCGGACCCCGGCGCAGATGTGGTCCAGCAGGTCCTCGACGCCCGGTCGCGCCGGATCGAGGAGCATCCGGGAGGTGGAGATGCCCTCCTCGAACAGACCCTTGCGGGCACGGTCGAACGCGGTGTCGTCGACGGTGCGGGCCGCGACGGCCCGCTTGGACGCCATCCCGAAGCTCTCCTTGTACCGGTTGCCGTCCCGGTCGATCCGCAGCTCGCCGGGCGATTCGTACGTTCCCGCGAACCACGACCCGACCATGACGTTCGCCGCGCCCGCCGCCAGCGCGAGCGCGACGTCGCGCGGATGCCGCACGCCCCCRTCCGCCCACACGTGCGCACCCAGTTCGCGCGCGGCGGCCGCGCACTCGGCCACCGCGGAGAACTGGGGGCGGCCGACACCGGTCATCATCCGGGTGGTGCACATCGCGCCGGGGCCGACGCCGACCTTGACGATGTTCGCGCCGGCCTCGATGAGGTCCCGGGTGCCTCGGGCGGACACCACGTTGCCGGCGACGAGCGGGACCCCCAGGCCGAGCGCGGCGACCGAACGCAGCGCGTCGAGCATCCGCTGCTGGTGTCCGTGCGCGGTGTCGAGCACCAGCAGGTCGGCGCCCGCATCGGCGAGCGCCTTCGCCTTGGCCGCGACGTCTCCGTTGACGCCGACCGCGGCGGCGACGCGAAGTCGGCCGTGCTGGTCGATCGCGGGTGTGTAGATCCCGGCCCGGATGGCGCCGGTGCGGGTGAGGACGCCGGCGAGCATGCCGTCGGCGTCGACGATCACCGCGAGCGGATCGTGCCGCGACTCCAGCAGGGCGAACACCTCGCGGGGTGTCGCCGTCACCGGCGCGGTCGCGAAGTCGCGCACCGCGACGGCGCCGACACGTGTGAAGCGGTCCACGTCCGCGCAGGACGATTCGGTGAGCACCCCGACCGGCTTGCCGCCGTCGACGACGACGGCGGCCCGGTGCGCGCGCTTGTGCAGCAGCGTCAGCGCATCCGAGACGGCGTCCTCGGGATCGAGGGTGATCGGCGTGTCCGCCACCAGATGCCGGTTCTTGACGAAATCGACGGTCTCGGCGACCGCGGACGACGGCACGTCCTGCGGGATGACCACGAGCCCACCGCGCCGGGCGACGGTCTCGGCCATCCGCCGTCCCGCGACCGCGGTCATGTTGGCGACGACGATCGGGATCGTGGTCCCGGACCCGTCCGACGTCGCGAGGCTCACGTCGAAGCGCGACGCGACGTCGGTCCGGTTCGGGACGAGGAACACGTCGTCGTAGGTGAGGTCGTACGGCGGGCGGTGCCCTTCGAGGAACTCCACAGTGGCCGAGCGTACTGCCCGCACCGGCCCCGTGCCCGGTATCAGGCGAGCGTCGGGTCCGTGTCGTCTGCCGGTGCCGACTCGGGGCGTTCGAGTCGTCCGTCGCCGTAGCGGGCGAAGCGGCCCGTCTCGCGGCTGTAGACGGGGGCCTCCGACGGCCACGGCCAGCCGCCGAACCTGGTGGTCCGGTAGTCGTTGTACGCCTGCATGATCTCGCGCTCGGAGTTCATGACGAACGGGCCCTGCGCGGCGACCGGCTCGCCGATCGGCACGCCCTGCAGCATCAACACCGTCGACCGGGTGTCCGCGCGCACGGACAGGCTGTCGCCGTCGTCGGGCGCGTAGCCCCACCCGGATTCGACGGCGGTGCCGTCGATGTCGACGCGGGCCCCGTCGCCGTGGACGTAGAGGACCCGCCGGGCGTCGGCGGAGGCCGCGGAGGGGAGTTCGATCGCCGCGCCCGGTTCGAGGTCCACCAGCCAGATGGCCACGTCGGCGCTGTCCTCGGCCGCCCAGGAGTGGGCGGGCGGTGCCAGCGCGTCCCGGTCCCCGAAGCGGCCGGCGATCACCCGCACGTGCGCGGTGCCGGTCTCGCCCACGACCTCGACGGCGGGGATGTCCTCGTTCCAGAGCATCTTGAACTCCGGCGGCGCGGACTTGTTGCGGGCCGGCAGGTTCAGCCAGATCTGGTACAGCTCGAAGTCGTTGTCGCGGTCGGTGTTCAGGAGGGGGAACATCTCCGAGTGGCTGACCCCGCCTCCCGCGGTGACCCACTGCACGTCGCCGCCGCCGTAGCGGGCGCCGGCGCCGGTGGAGTCGGCGTGATCGACGAAGCCGCGCCGGACGATCGTGATGGTCTCGAACCCGCGGTGCGGGTGTGCGGGGAAACCGGGCACCGTCGTGCCGTGGTACATGTTCCAGCCGGACGGATTGCCGAAGTCCTGGCCGAGCGGGCGGTCGGAGACGTCGACGGCGGGCGTCATGTCCGCGGTGCCCTCCGGATAGTGGTCGACGTGGTGGACCGCGAACAGGAACGGATCGAGTGCCTGCCACGGGCCGCCGAGGCGGAAGATCTGTCCCGAGCGGGTGGTCGAACCCATGCTTCCTCCTGATGTGGATCGGGCGAACCCGATAGTTGAAGATTGGATTTCATTCTCGGGGGTGCAACGCGGACCGGCCGCCGGGCATTCCCGTCAGTCCGCGACCGGCTCGGGCGCCCGCTGCAGTGCGGCCTGATCGCGGGAGAGCGCGATCGTCGTCCCCACCATGACGGCGGCGGCGACCACGATGACCGCGATCCCGACGCCGGAGACGCGCAGGCGCTCGTCGAGCACCGTCATCCCGAGGAACACCGCGATCACCGGCTCGCCGATCGTCATCGCCGGCAGCGACGCCGACAGCGGGCCCACCTGGAAGGCGCGCTGCTGCAGATACACGCCGACGATCCCGGCCGCGAGCAGCGCGTACGTCTGCCACGCGCCGATCACCTCGACGAACCCGCGCTCGAACAGATCGGTCACATACTTGGTGAACGCCACCGCCACCCCGTACAGCGCGCCGCTCGCGGCGCCGAGCAGCAGCGCCCGCCGACCTGGGGCGACCCGCGGGGACAGGCCGACCAGCGTCGCGACCGCGATGGCGGCCACCACCGCGGTGAGCGGGACGGCCCACTGCGCCCACGGGGCGTCGACGCCGCCCGCGGTGGGATTGCCGACGACGAGGAACACCGCCAGCGCGGCGCTGAGCGCGACCGCCAGCCCCCACGAACTGCGCGGGAACCGGGTCCCCGAGAACCGCGCCGACAGCGGCAACGCGAACAGCAATGCCGTCACCAGTAGTGGCTGCACCACCAGCACCGAACCCAGCGCCAACGCCACCACCTGCATCAGGTAGCCGCCGCCGTCGCCGAGCAGGCCCGCCCACCAGCGGGGACTGCGCATCAGCGACGCGATGAGGGACTGCTCCTCCGGCACCTGCGATGCCGCGCTCTGCTGCGCCACCGACGCGCACGCGAACAGGAACGCGGCGACCAGTGCGCACAGGACGGAGGCGAGCATGGCGCTCAGGCACCCCCGCGGCGTCGACGGCTGCGCGGCGCCGCACCGGGCCGGGCCCGACGCTGGTCGCCGCGGCCGGGCTTCTGCGCCCCGTCGCGGTCCTTCTGCCCGGCGGCGCCGCGGGGCGGTAGCGCGGTGCCGCGCAGCGACACCCGGGTCGGCCGCTCGTCGGCCGTCCGCTGGGGCGCCACCGGATCCGGGATGGGCACGCCGCTGGGACGGCGTGCACCGGTGATCGCGGCCAGCCGCGGGTCGTTCGGTCCGACCGCGATCGGTTCCGCCTCGACGCCGGCCGCACGCATAACCTTCGCCGCCGGGGCACGCTCGTCCTCGGTCACCAGCGTGACCACCGCGCCGGCCTCGCCGGCCCGCGCCGTGCGGCCCGCGCGGTGCAGGTAGGCCTTGGATTCGGTCGGCGGATCGACGTGCACGACGAGGGAGACGTCGTCGACGTGGATGCCGCGCGCGGCGACGTCGGTGGCGACCAGCACCGGTCGGGTGCCGTCGGCGAATTCCGCCAGCGTCCGCGTCCGGTAGCCCTGGGGCTTGTCGCCGTGCAGCGCGCCCGCGTCGATGCCGACGGCTCGCAGCTGCTCGTGCAACCGGTCCACCCCGTGCTTGGTCCGCACGAACAGCAGCGTGCGTCCCGCCCGGGAAGCGATCCGCGCGACGACCTCCGCCTTGTCCGACCGCTCGACGTACAGCACGTGGTGCGTCATCGTCTCGACGGACGCCTCCGGCGGCGCGGTCGCGTGCAGCACCGGATCGGTGAGATACCGCCGGACCAGGGCGTCGACCTCGCCGTCCAGCGTCGCGGAGAACAGCAGCCGCTGCGCCTGCGTGGGCGTCCGGTCGAGCACCTCCGTCACCTGGGGGAGGAACCCGAGTTCGGCCATGTGATCGGCCTCGTCGACGGCGGTGACCACGACGTCGTCGAGCGTGATCGTCCCCGACGCGAGGTGATCGGCGATCCGGCCGGGCGTGCCGACGACGACGTCCGCGACGCGCGAGAGCCGCACCGCCTGCCCCTTGAACGGCACCCCGCCGACGAGCAGCGCGATCCGTAGGCCCAGCGCGAGCGCCGACTCGTCGAGCGCCTTGTCGATCTGGGCGGCCAGCTCACGGGTGGGGACCAACACGACGGCGCGCGGGCGACCCGGTCGGCTCGCCTTTCCGATCAGCCGCACCAGCATCGGCAACCCGAACGCGAGCGTCTTCCCGGACCCGGTCGGCGCCCGGCCGAGCACGTCCCGTCCGGCGAGGATGTCCGGGATCGTCGCCGCCTGGATGGGGAACGGGGTCTTCACCCCGTCCCGGCCCAATGCGTGCACGAGCGTGGGCGGAAGCCCCAACTGTGCGAAGGTGACGTCGGAGCGGTCGGACATCGGGATGGGGTGCCTCCGTAAGGGCCGGTGAGAAACCGGGCCGCAGACCCGGGCACAGACGCAGCTCGCGTGTGAAGTCACAGGTTACCGCGTACGGCGGATGACAGAATTCAGCTTTTCCCGTGGACGATCCTCTCGCGCCACGGTCCACGAGGAGGTAGACGTGTCCGAATCCCGCAGTTCCAGGCCGTCGGTGTCCGACGCCGAGTTCCGGCACCTGCAGCGGTGCGTCGATCTCGCCGCCGAGGCCCTGCTGGCCGGCGACGAGCCGTTCGGATCGGTGCTCGCCACCGCCGACGGCACCGCGGTGGCCGAGGACCGCAATCGGATCGCCGGCGGCGACCGGACACGGCATCCGGAGTTCGAACTCGCCCGCTGGGCCGCCGAGAACCTGACCATCGACGAGCGCGCCGGCGCGACGGTCTACACCTCGGGCGAACACTGCCCGATGTGCGCGGCCGCSCACGCCTGGGTGGGTCTGGGCCGGATCGTCTACGTCGCCTCCACCGAACAGTTGGTGGGCTGGTTGACCGAGATGGGGGTGGCGCCGGCCCCGGTGAGCCCGCTGCCGATCCAGGCCGTCGCCCCCGGTGTCACCGTGGTCGGACCGATCCCGGAACTCGTCGAGGACGTGCACGTGCTGCACCGGCAAATCCACGGCGCCTGACCGCGGACGTGCGACGGGGGCGGACGCTGGTCGCGTCCGCCCCCGTCATCTGTCCGCCGACGAGGTTCAGGCCTCGATCTCGGAGCGGTCACCGCTCCAGAGGGTGTGGAACTTGCCCGGCTTGTCGATGCGCTCGTAGGTGTGCGCACCGAAGAAGTCGCGCTGGCCCTGCGTCAGGGCCGCCGGCAGGCGCTCGGCGCGCAGGCCGTCGTAGTACGACAGCGACGACGCGAACGCCGGCACCGGGATGCCGAGGGTGGTCGCGGTGACGACCACGCGACGCCAGCTGTCGATCGCGTTCTCGATCGCCTCGCGGAAGTACGGCTCGACAATCAGCGACGTGAGGTTCGGGTTGCTGTCGTATGCATCCTTGATGCGGTTCAGGAAGCGGGCCCGGATGATGCAGCCGCCGCGCCAGATGGTCGCCAGGTCACCCGGGGTGAGGTTCCAGTCGTACTCCTCGCTGCCCGCGCGGATCTGATCGAAGCCCTGCGCGTACGCGACGATCTTCGATGCGTACAGCGCGCGGCGGATATCCTCGGTGAACTGTTCGACATCGGTCGGCTTGGCACCCAGGTCGCCCGACGCCAGCCCCTGCGCTGCCTTGCGCTGGTCACGCGAACCGGACAGCGCGCGGGCGAACACGGCCTCGGCGATGCCGGTGACCGGCACACCGAGATCGAGCGCGGACTTGACCGTCCAGCGGCCGGTGCCCTTCTGCTCGGCGGCGTCGACGATGACGTCGACCAGTGCCCTGCCGGTCTCGGCGTCCTTCTGCCTGAGCACCTCCGCGGTGATCTCCACGAGGTAGCTCTCGAGCTCGCCCGCGTTCCACTCGGTGAACACGTCGGCGATCTTGTCGGCGTCGAAGCCGAGGGCGTCACGGAACAGGTTGTAGGCCTCGCCGATCAGCTGCATGTCGGCGTACTCGATACCGTTGTGCACCATCTTCACGAAGTGACCCGAGCCGTCGGGGCCGATGTGCGTGCAGCACGGGGTGCCGTCGACGTGCGCCGAGATCGACTCGAGCAGCGGGCCGAGCGCCGCGTACGACTCCTTGGGACCGCCGGGCATGATCGACGGGCCGTTGAGGGCACCCTCCTCGCCGCCGGAGATGCCCGCGCCGACGAAGTGCAGACCGCGCTCGCGCAGCGCCGCCTCACGACGGATCGTGTCGGTGTACAGCGCGTTGCCGCCGTCGATGATGATGTCACCGGGCTCCATCGCGTTCGCGAGTTCCTCGATGACCGCATCGGTCGCGTCGCCGGCCTTGACCATGATCAGCACGCGTCGCGGCTTCTGCAGCGCGCCGACGAACTCCTCGATGGTCTCGGTGCGGACGAAATCACCGTCGCTACCGTGCTCGGCGATCAGCGCATCGGTCTTGGCGACACTGCGGTTGTGCAGCGCCACGGTGTGGCCGTGGCGGGCAAAGTTGCGGGCGATGTTGGATCCCATAACGGCGAGCCCGGTAACGCCGATCTGGGCGCGGGCAGCCTCGGTGCTGGCAGAGGTCTCGGTGGTCATGGTTACAGCTTCCCTCGTCACCCCCGGGAAACGCGAACCGGCCCCGCTGTTCGAGATATGGCACCCGTCACGCACATCGGCCCCGGCTGCCCGTCAACGGGCGGCCGGGGCCGATGCTCAGGTCTACCGATCGATCACCGACCGGTCCGCGTGTTACTGGTTGCGGCCGCGGCTCGGGCCGTCGAAACCGTCGTAGCTGCGGCGGTCGGTGCGGCTACGGAAGCCGCTCGAACGCTGCTCGGACGGCGCACCGCTGCTGCGGCGGTCTCCGAACGACCGGTTGTCGCGGTCGCCGAAGTCCCGGCGCGGGCCGCGATCGTCCCGGTTACCCCGGAAGCCGCCACCGTCGCCGTCGCGGCGCGGGCCACGGTTGTCCCGATCGCCGAAGTCCCGGCGCGGGCCACGATCGTCGCGGTTACCGAACGAACGGTTGTCGCCGTCCCGACGGGGACCGCGATCGCCGAAGCTGCGCTCGTTCCGGTCGTTGCGGTCGTTGCGGAAGCCGCCGCCCCGCGAGTCGTTGCCGCGGAAGCCGCCACCGTCCCGGTTGCCCCGGAAGCCGCCACCGCCACCGTCGCCGTCGCGGCGCGGTGCACGGTTGTCGCGGTCACCGAAGTCGCGGCGCGGGCCGCGGTCGTCGCGGTTGCCGAAGGAGCGGTTGTCGCGGTTACCGAAGTCGCGGCGCGGGCCGCGGTCGTCGCGGTTGCCGAAGGAGCGGTCGTCGCGGTTGCCGAAGGAGCGGTTGTCGCGGTCACCGAAGTCGCGGCGCGGACGGTCACCCTGGGGGCGATCGTCCCGGTTGCCCCGGAAGCCGCCGTCACGGTTGCTCGAGTTGCCGCGGAAGCCGCCACCCTCGCCGTCGCGGCGCGGGCCACGGTTGTCCCGATCGCCGAAGTCGCGGCGCGGGCCACGATCGTCACGGTTACCGAAGGAGCGGTTGTCGCGGTCACCGAAGCTGCGGTCACCCTGCGGGCGATCGCCGTAGCTGCGCTGGCCGCTCGGACGATCGTCACGCGAACCGAAGTCCCGGCGCGGGCCACGGTCCCCGAAGTCGCGGCGCGGGCCACGATCGTCACGGTTGCCGCCGCGGAAGCCGCCCTCGCGGCGCGGACCACGGTCGCCGAACGACCGCTCACGGCGATCGCCGCGGCCGTCACGCTCGCTGCGGAAGTGGCTCTCGCGCACCGGTTCTCCACTGGGAGTGCGGGCGCCGGTGATGGTCGCGAGCTCCTCAGAGCCCGGTGCCACGGGCACCGCGGTGGCGTTGACGCCGGCCATGCCCGTCAGACGACGGAACTGGCGACGTTGGTTCGGCAGCACGATCGCGGCGACCACACCGGCCTCGCCGGCGCGCGCGGTGCGACCCGCGCGGTGCAGGTAGTCCTTGTGATCGGCCGGGGGATCGACGTGCACGACGAGGTCGATGCCGTCGACGTGGATGCCGCGGGCCGCGACGTCGGTCGCGACGAGCACCGGGGTGCGGCCGTTCTTGAAGCGCTCGAGCACGCGGGTGCGCTGGTTCTGCGCCTTGCCGCCGTGCAGGGACTCCGCCGCCACACCCTGCTCACGCAGACGTTCGGTGATGCCCTCGGCGCCGAGCTTGGTGCGCGCGAACATGATCGTGCGGCCGCCCTCACGCGACGCGATCTCCGCGAGGACAGCGTCCTTCTGGCCACGATCGACCAGCAGCACGTAGTGGTCCATCGTGGTGACCGAGGCGCGGCCGTCCTGCGTGGAGTGCAGCTCGTGCTCGGGCAGGAACTCGCGGACGAGGGTCTTGACGTCGTTGTCGAGCGTCGCCGAGAACAGCAGCCGCTGGCTCTCGTCGGGGGTGTCGCCGAGCAGCGTGCGGACCTCGGGCAGGAAGCCCATGTCCGCCATCTGATCCGCCTCGTCGAGCGCGGTCATCTCGACGGAGTCGAGGATGCAGGTGTTCTGCCGCAGGTGATCGCCGAGACGACCGGGGGTGGCGACCAGGATGTCGACACCGCGGCGCAGCTGATCGACCTGCTTGGTGAACGGCGTGCCACCGACAGCGGCCTTGACGTTCAGGCCGATCGAGCCCGCGTACGGGGTCAGCGATTCGACGACCTGGAAGGCCAGTTCGCGGGTGGGCACCAGGACGAGGGCGCGCGGACGCTTGGGGGCCGGGCGCTCGTCGTGGCGGGCGAGGCGGGCGAGCATCGGGAGGCCGAAAGCGAGGGTCTTGCCCGAACCGGTCTGGGCGCGGCCGAGGATGTTCTTGCCGGCGATGGCATCCGGGATCGCCATGGCCTGGATCGGGGACGGGCTGGTGATCGAGTTCCGGGCCAGCGCGGCGACCACGGGCTCGGGGAGCCCGATCTCGGCGAACGTCAGGCCGGTCGCCTCGTCGGTTTCGACGGTGCCGTCGGCCTCGGCGGTCCCGTCGGCCTCGGCGGACTCGGTCTCGGAAACCTCAGGAGCTTCGGTGGTCTCGACGGCGTCGGCCGTCACCTCGGTGGTCACGGTGTCGACCGTGGTCTCGGGAATCTCGACTGCTGGCTCGTTCTCGTTTCGAGCAGCGGAATCTTGGGCAGCATTAGTCACGCGGAATTACCTCTCCGGACGTCGGGCACGTCGCGGAGCGGGCTGTCACGCAGCCGCACGAAGAGACGAGCCAGGGCACAATTCACCTGGCCATCCGAGCGCCTTGCGCGGGTGAGATGGGGCTGTGTGCCTACATTGATTGATCGGACCGCGATGGCGGTCGCAAACGAGTGTACGCGATCTCGATCGGTGTCGAGGATCCGGCACGGCGCTGTGACCAGCGTTACTGCGCGCAATCAGTGATGGGACACCGAGAACAGGCGGCTCAACTCGACCAGCCACGGCACGGCCACGGCGATCGTGGGGATCACCAGGATCGCGGCCGCACCGATGTATGCGGCGACGGCGATGCGGACGTCTCCGGTCGGGTCGGTGAGGCGCTGCACACGCACCAGCGTGCTCGGACCGCCGACGGCCATCGCCCCGCGCGGTGCCGTGGAGCCCGCGCAGGTGACGAGCGCGCGGGCCAGTGGTGCCGGGCCGGTCACCTTCACCGCGGAATCGTCGGCGAGCAACTCGACGAGCAGCTGCACCGATCCGAGTGCCGACTTGGAGCGCGCGACCCGCGGGAAAGCTTGGTGCACAGCGGTGAAGGCCTCGAGCACGAGGTCGTGCCGGGCCCGCAGATGCGAACGCTCATGGGTGAGGATCGCGGTGATCTCGGCCTCGTTCAACGAGTTCAGCGTGCCCTCGCTGAGGACCACCCGCTGCCGGAGCCCGGGCAGGCAGTACGCGATCGGTTCCGCGGCGTCGAGCACGCGAACGTCCGAGATGCGGCCCAACGCGGACGATATGTCGACGTCGCCGCGATCGAGGAGATCGACGAGCATCCGGTGGCGGGCGCGGCGTCGCCGGGTGTGGATCGCCACCCGCACGATCGAGAAGATCAGCCGTGCACCGATCAACAGAGTCAGTCCGAACACGACCACGTAGAGGATCCACAGCGGAAGCCCCAGCGCGTCGATCTCGGCGGTCGGTTCCGTGGTGGGTCGGCCGTCCGGGCCCGGTACGAGCAGCCGGCTCGCGATGGCGAGCCCGGAACTGAATGCCGACAGCACGGCGGCCAGCGCGACGGCCTGCCACAGCACCAGGGCCGCCCGCGGGGAACGGAACGTCCACCGTGCGCGGCTGAGCAGGGCTGGCACGGGTCCCGTGAGAGCGAGCGCGAGCACCCCGAATGCCAACGCCGTGGGGGCGTTCATCGTTTACATGTCATGGCAGGTGAGGGGTCTCAACTCGCGCGGCCGGTGCCCGGGCGGAGACCGGTCGGGCGGACCGGATCGCCGGTCTGCACGGCCTTGTCCGACTCCGACGCCTCGAGCGCGGCGAGAGCCTCACGCAGCGCGGCGGCCTCGTCGGCGCCCACCTGTCCCACGAAATGCACCAGTGCGGCGGCGCGCTCACCGGACGCGTCGGCCTGCTGCAGGGCATCGACCATGAGGCTGGCGACCAACTCGTCGCGTCCGTGCACCGGCAGGTACCGGTGGGCGCGGTCGTCGCGCTGCTGGATGACGAGGTGCTTCTTCGCCAGACGCTGCAGCACGGTCATCACCGTGGTGTACGCCAGCTCTCGTCGTGCGGCGAGTGCCTCGTGCACCTGCCGCACCGTCTGAGGTTCCGACATGGACCACAGGTGGTCCATCACCGCGCGTTCGAGCTCGCCGAGTCCAGCCATGCTGCGATTCTACGGACCGCCCGCTCCGAATGCTTACTACTGCCAGTAGTAAGTTTCGGCGCGTCGGTGTGGTATGGGTCGCACCGCCCCCGCGGCGCGGTATACCGGTGGGGGAAACGTCAGGGGCGGAGGTCCGATGTTCGGCTGGCTCGATCGTGTGTCCCTGGTGTCCGGGCCGCTCCCGGTGATCGTCGTGGTGCTCGGCATCCTCGGGGCGGGCTGGCTGTGCGCCGATCGCCGCCGGTGGTTCCTGCGGTGGGCGCTGCCGCTGTCGATCGTCGGGGCGGCCGCGATGACCGCGGCCCTGTACGTGATCGTCGAGCACGTCTGGCGGCCGTTCCCCGATCCGGTCGAGAAGCCGGTCTATCTGTGGATCGGGGTCGGGTTGTGGGCGGTGCTGCTGCTGGTCCCGCGGATCGTGGCCGGGCGCCGGTGGATGATCCCCGTCTCGGTCCTGGCGGCCGCTACGGTGGTGCTAGTCGCGGCGGTGCAGATCAATCAGGTGTTCTACGCCTATCCGACGGTGGGTACGGCGCTCGGTCTGCCCGACCCCGACCGGATCGACTTCGCCGAGGTGCCCCCGCCGACGGGACCGGTCGTCACCGGTCGCCCACTCGAGGATGTGTGGGCGCCGCAGGTCCCCGGCGGCATGCCCGACAGCGGACGGTACGCGTCGGCGCCGATCCCGGGGGAGACGTCGGGATTCGCGGCGCGCGACGCGGTGGTCTATCTCCCGCCGTCGTATTTCGTCAGTCCTCGGCCGCTGCTGCCGGTGCTGGTCCTGCTCGCCGGGCAGCCGGGATCGCCCGAGGACTGGCTGAACGGCGGCAAGCTGGCCGCCACGATGGACGCGTTCGCGCGCGCCCATCACGGGCTCGCGCCGGTCGTGGTCGTGCCGGACGGCACCGGGTCGCAGCTCGCCAACCCGTTGTGCATGAATTCCAAGCTCGGGAACGTCGCCACCTATCTGGCGGTCGACGTGCCCGCGTGGACGAAGTCGCATCTACAGGTCGACCCGGATCCCCGCTCCTGGGCGGTGGCCGGTCTGTCCTACGGCGGGACGTGCGCGCTGCAGTTGGCGACGAACTACCCACAGGTGTATCCCACGTTCCTCGACTTGTCGGGGCAGGAGGAACCGACGCTCGGGGACCGGCAGCGCACCGTCGACGAGGCGTTCGGCGGCGACGAGGCCGCCTTCGTGGCGGCCAATCCGATGGATCTGATGAAGACGCGTCGCTACCCGGACACGGCGGGGATCATCGTCATGGGCGACCGCGACGACGCGTACCGCGGCGGCGCGAAGAAGGTGTTCGAGGCGGCGAAGAACGCGGGCATGGACGTGCAGTACGTGGAAGTACCGGGCGCCCACAGCTTCTCGGTCTGGTCCACGGGTCTACGGGAGGAACTCGACTGGCTGGCGAAGAGGATGGGGCTGATCTCGTGAACACGCTGCGGCGGTACGGGCGGCGGGTCGTAGACCTGCTCCGGCACGGTGTCACCGGCGCCCCGGTCAGCGTCACGCTGCTCGCGGTGATCTGGGTGCTGGGCTTCGCGACCGCTTCGCTCGTGCACGGCCCCACCCAGCTCGTCGATCGGCACCTGGCGGTCGGGATCGGGCCGATCGAGCACTGGCGGCTGTGGACTCCGTTGACCGCCGGTCTGTGGGCGTCCGGACTTGCCGGCTATCTCGGTGCGACCGTTCTCGTGTTCCTTGTCGCGGCCCCGATCGAACGACGGATGGGGTCGGGACGGTTCGCGGTGTCGGCCGCGGTCACCCAGGTGGCGGGGGCGGTCCTCGGCCTGGCCGTGGCGACTGTCGTCAAGATGCTCGACTCCGACTGGGGTTTCCGTCTGCACATCGGGACCGCGGTCGGCCCCACCACCTGGATCGTCGGCGTCGTGATGGTCGCCAGCGCGTCGATGGACACGCTGTGGCGCCGACGCATCCGCGTCGGACTGTTGGCGCTGACGATCACGCTGGTGCTGTTCGCCGGACAGTTGCAGGACGTGATCCGGTTGGGTGCCGTCGTGGTGGGCCTGTGTCTTGGGCTGTGGATCGTGGGCCGGTCCGCGCGCGGGCCCCGGATCTCGGGGACCCGGCGCGAGGGGCGGGTGCTGGTCGCGATCGTGGTCGCGGCCACCTCCATCGGCACCATGCTCGCGGCGCTGTCGCCGCACGCCGTCGGGCCGCTCGCGGTGCTGCGCGACCTGTTCCGGGGCGTGCCCTGGACGGCTGCCGAGGTGCGCGAGATCTGCGAGGCGTCACAGACCGATCCCGACTGTCGGCGCGGCGAGCTGGACCTGCGGCTGTCCGGCATCGGCCCGACGCTGCTCAGCCTGATGCCGTCGGTGTTCCTGCTGGTGCTGTGCGACGGGCTGCGGCGCGGCCGGCGGTTCGCGTGGATCGCGGCCACCGTCGCGCAGGTGGTGCTGTTGGCGCTGTCGCTGTTGAACTTCGTCGTCCGCTACATCGACGTGGCCGACGAGGAGACGCTCTTCTACGGCCTGGAATCGCCCAATGTCTACCGCACACTCATCCCGTTCCTGACCCCGCTGGCGCTGGTGATCCTGCTGCTCGCGACGCGGAAACTGTTCGATGTCAAGGCGCCCCCGAAGACGTATCTCCGGATGTCCGCCGAGCTGGGGGCGCTGGTGGTCGGGCTCGGTGTCCTCTATGTCCTGGGCGGGATGTGGGCGCGGGGCGGCTTCGACCGCCGGCCGACCATGACGACACTGATCGCCGACTTCCCCGAACGTCTGGTCCCGCCGGTGTACCTGCAGATGCTCGATCCGCGGCTGCTGCCGGTCGACTGGGCGTCGACCTTGCTCTACGAGTGGACCGGCGTCGTGTTCTGGGTGGTGGCCTGCCTCCTGGTGGCGGGCACATTCCTGCGACCCGCGTACGGGGCCGAAAGCGGCGCGGCGGAGCGGGCCCGGGCGATCCTCACCTCCGGGTCGGGCAGCGCGCTGTCGTGGATGACGACCTGGCACGGCAACTCGTACTGGTTCGGCGCCGCCGGCGACAGCTACGTGGCGTACCGCGTCATCGGCGGTGTCGCGCTCACCACCGGAGGGCCGGTCGGCCGGCGCGACCGGGTGCGGGACGACGTGGTCGGGTTCGCCGAGTTCGCCGCGTCCAACGGCTGGACACCGTGCTTCTATTCGGTGACCGGGGACGTCCGGGCCGCGGCCGAGGACCTGGGCTGGGTGGGTGTGCAGGTCGCCGAGGAGACGGTGCTGGATCTGGGCTCGATCGCGTTCACCGGCAAGAAGTTCCAGGACGTGCGCACCGCGCTCAACCGCGCCGCGAAGTCGGGGATCACCGCCGAGTGGATCAGCTTCTCGACCGCACCGCTGTCGATCACCGACCAGATCACGGCCATCTCCGAGGAGTGGGTGGCCGACAAGGGGATGCCCGAGATGGGGTTCACGCTCGGCGGGCTGCAGGAGATGGACGACCCCGAGGTGCGTTGCCTGATCGCCGTCGACGAGCAGCGCACCGTGCACGGGGTGAYGTCGTGGCTGCCGGTGTACCGCGACGGCGTGGTGGTGGGCTGGACGCTGGACTTCATGCGCCGGCGCGCCGACGGTCTGCACCAGGGCTTCCGGCCGGCGATGGAGTTCCTCATCGCGTCGGCCGCGATCACGCTCGAACAGGAGGGCGCGGAGTTCGTCAGCCTGTCCGGGGCGCCGCTGGCCACGGTGCAGCAGGGCGACGACACCGTCACGGCCGCGCCCGCGGACGACGTCCGGCCGGGCCTGTCCGAGGCACTGGACTCGGTGCTCGAGGTGCTGGGCCAGACCCTCGAGCCGGTGTACGGGTTCCGGTCGTTGCTTGCCTTCAAGTCGAAGTTCCAGCCGCGGTACGACCCGATGCACATGTGTTTCCCGGACCCCGTCGCGTTGCCGAGCATCGGCAACGCGGTAGGCCGCGCCTACCTGCCCGAGGTGTCGTTCGGGCAGGGGGTGCGCCTGGTCCGGACCCTGATCCGGCGGTGAACCCGGTGCTTCGGCTGTTACTTTCGCCGACCCCGCTTCTGCCGGGCAGGATTCGGTCGGGCGCCTGGTCGGGGCCCGGCGGCCGGCCGTCGTTCGGCAGTCTCCAACTGTTTCGCCGATTCCTCCCGGTCGATACGGGCGAAGACGAGGTGCTGCTGGCCGTAGGTCCAGACGTTGTTGCTCACCCAGTACAGCAGGATCGCGATCATCAGGAACGGTCCGCCGACGAGGACGCCGAGTGGGAAGCCCCACAGCATCAGCTTGTTCATGATCGCCGACTGCGGGTTGGCCGCCGTGTCCGGACGCTGCCTCCGCACCGATGCCCGGGCGTTGAAGTGGGTGGCAAGGCCGGCGAGCACCATCAGCGGGACGGCCACGGCGGCGATCGTGGCCACGGTGGGGACTCCGCCGTACGGAGCGAATGACGCCAGGGTGCTCTGCGGACTGGCGATCGCCGCGGAGATCGGTGCACCGAACAGACGGGCGCTCAGGAACGACTGGACATCGGTGGCGCTGAAGATGTAGTTCGGGGTACTGGCGTTGGCCTCGGGAGTCATTCCGAGTTGGCCCAGCCCGGTTCCGGTGCGGTTGAACGAGCGCAGCACGTGGTACAGACCGAGGAACACCGGTGCCTGCACCAACACCGGCAGGCACCCCATCAGCGGGTTGAACCCGTGCTCCTTCTGCAGTTTCTGCATCTCGGTCGCCTGGCGTTGCCGGTCGCCGGCGTACTTCTGCTGCAGGGCCTTGATCTGCGGTTGCAGTTCCTGCATCTGGCGGGTCGTGCGGATCTGGTTGATCGCGGGTTTGAGCAGCAGAACGCGCAGGGTGAAGACCAGGAACACCACCGCCAGCGCCCAGGCGAATCCGTTGTCCGGGCCCAGGATCGAGCCGAACGCCTTGTGCCAGAACCACAGGATCGCGGACACGGGGTAGTAGATGAAGTCGAGCATGGTGAGCACCTCTTTGCTGCACGACGCGGCGTTACACGGCATCGTGCGGGTGGGAGTTCGCGCCGGTGTCCTGTGCGGACTCGTGACGGCGTGGAAAAGGGACGGTCGACCGAGGCGGCCGCACAGCATCAGCGGTGCTATGCGGCGGCGAGGACCTGTCCGGGTGCTCGAGGCCGACAGGGGCGGCCGGGGGTGTCGGGGGCGCTCTGCCTGCGGAACGCGCCACGCAGCCGCTGCTCTTCCCTGGGTGGGCCGGAGGCCGATTCGGTCAGCGAGTGCAGTCGGGGCAGCACACTCTGCCCGGCCACGGCGAGCAGAAGAAGGACCGCAACCGTGGCGCCGACGACCGCAGCCGGCCCGTCGATCGCCGTTGCGGCAACCACCAACGCCAGCACGGCCATCCACGTGAGCTGAACAAGGTTCAGCCGGCGCGTGAATACAGACCGGATCCGTGCCATGCGACAAAGCTTAGCGAGCGATCTCCCACGTTCGCAGGATGCGGCGTTACGTCGAGGAGTTCGCTCAGCGATGATCGGATCCGGCATGGTCCTCCGGACGCCTCGCTCCCGGGGTCGTGCCGGTGTCGTCTCGGGGCCCGGGCCGGCGGGCGAGGGTGATGCACGTGATCGCGGTGACTGCCATTGCCGCCATGCCGATGCACGCTGCGCTCGTGTAGGCGTCGTCGGTCGGGAAGAGTTCCCCGGCAGGGGTGCCGGTGGCGAGCATCAGGCCGCCGACAGCGCTTCCGATGGAGAACCCGACACTGCGCACGACCTGGTTGAAGCTCATCGCGCTCGACGTCTCACTGTTCGGGGTGACGGCCAGAATGACTGCGGGCATCGCGGCGGAGAAGCTCCCGACACCGAAGCCCAGGATCGCCATCGACACCAACACTTCGGTGAGATTCGAGCGGGCGCCGGCAAACAGGGCGAAGGCGCCGAGCACGACGATGGCGGTAGCAGCCAGGAGTGCGGGTCCGCCGATTCGGTCCCGCAGGTGAGGAGTGAGTTTGCCGGCGACGAAGCCCATCAGGGAGAACGGAACGAGGACGAGACCGGCGACGAAGGTGGAGAGCCCGAACCCGTAGCCGGCGCCGTGCGGCGTCTGGGCGTAGCGCGTGATGAGGGACACCAGCAGGTACATGCCGATGCCGCCGACGAACATGGCGGCATTGGCTCCGGCCACGGCCGGGTGTCGTATCAGCCGGACATCGACAAGGGGTGCCTTCGCGTGGCGTTCGTAGGCCGTCCAGACGCCGAGCAGGAGCACCGCGACGACCGCCAGGGCCACGGCCAGGCCGAGATGCCGGTTCCACAGGCTCGTCTCGCTGGCGAGGAGAAGAACGAGGAGCAGTCCGGCGGCCAGGAGCAGCGCGCCGGGTACGTCCACCCGGGCCGAGCGCCCTTCGGGCGGCACGGGCATGCTGCGCAGGGCCGCGACGAACGCAACTGCGGTGACGACCACGCCGAGCCCGTAGGCGGCGCGCAGGCCGCCGAGCTCGGTGAGCAGTCCGGCCAGGGGGTAGCCGACGCCGATTCCGATGGTGGACGCCACCGACACCAGCGCGATCGTCGAGACCGCGCGATCTTCGGGAAGATGGTCGCGGGCCACACCCATCATCAGCGCGGTCAGCCCCAACCCGACGCCTTGTGCGGCCCGGCCGACGAGCAGCCAGGCGAACGGCAGGGGAAGGGCGGTGAGCACGCTTCCCGCCACCACCACCCCCAGCGTGACGAGAATGGTGCCCCTGCGATGCGGGCCGGCCCCCAAGCGGCCCAGGACGGGCGTGGCGATGGCGCCCGTCAACAAGGTGATGGTCAGCGTCCACTGAGCGCTGGCGAGCGAGACATGCAACGTGGTGGCGACGCTGGTGATCAGCGGTGCCCCGAGGCTGCCGACCGCGGCGACGACCAGGGCGATGAACACCAGCGAGGGAACCAACAGGACGGAACTGTTCTCGGGCCGCTCCGCGGCGGTTCTCGAAACCCGCTGCCTGCCGTCGGGTCCACCCGTCTCCTGGCGCTGCTCCATGCGCCGTAGATTACGGAGCCCGACAGTCGGGCGTGATCACGCGCGGTTGTGCCGGTCGCGCCAGTCGAGCCACGGTCGCAGTGGGCTCAGGTCGTAGTGCGGGCCGCCGATCGTCCACGTGAAGAGGGTGAAAACCAGGTCGAGCAGCTGTGGTGGTGTGGTACCGAGCTGTGGTGACACGGGTGCGCTGCGTTCGATCTCGTGAGGATCGCGGCCGGTGGCCGCGCAGTACTCGTCGAGCAGGGTGTTCTTGCGGCCGAGGGTGTCCAGATCGCCGATCCCGTGCCAGATGTCGGCGTGGCGGGCCACCATCGGGAGCGTCTTCTTCTCGCTGCCGCCGCCGATGAGCAGAGGGATCTTCCGAACCGGGGGCGGGTTGAGCACCGCGAGGCGGTGTTCGATGCGTGGCAGCGCGGCGGCCAGATCGTCGAGGCGGCTGCCGGCCGTGCCGAATGCGTAGCCGTACTCGTCGAAATCCTTCTGCGCCCATCCGGATCCGATGCCGAGGATGAGCCGTCCGTCGCTGATGTGGTCGACCGTGCGGGCCATGTCGGCCAGGAGGTCGGGATTGCGGTAGGCGTTGCACGTGACGAGCGGGCCGATCTCGATCCGGTCGGTGGTCTCGGCCCACCCGGCGAGGGTCGTCCAGCATTCGAACGTCTTTCCGGTCAGGTCGCCGGACAGGGGGTAGAAGTGGTCGTAGTCGAACACGATGTCGACGCCGAGTTCTTCGGCCTCACGCACGGTTCGGCGGATGGCGTCGTAGTCGGCGTGCTGGAGCTGGATGTGCAGTCCGATGCGAACCGGATGTGTCGCGGTAGCCACGGGAGCGCCTCCTGATGTGGGGTCAGCTCCTCCCAATCATTGCGGACCGGGAACCGGGAACCGCAACGAAACGACACCGAATCGACGCACGTGGAAGGGGCGGGGGCCTCGTCGCGGCCGCGCCGATTGGTTGACGTGGTTGACTGTCGGGTGGCAGGGTGTGGTTGACAAGGTTGACGGGCGAGAGGACTGGGCAGTGACGTCGTTGGTCGAGCAGGAACGCGAACTGATCGAGTTGCTCACCCGGCGGGTGCACAGCACCTTCGCGGCCGCGGCCGAGGCGGGGGTCCCGGCCGAGACGTTCGCCGACGTCGAGGCGATCGCCGACGCAATGTCGGCGGCCCTGCCCACCAGCCACGTGTACGACCAGATCGTCGGGCCGTTCTACGACACCTCGGGTCTCACCCGCTGGTGGCGGGTGAGCCGTCAGGCCGTGAGCAAGAAGGTCGCCACCAACGCGCTGATCGCCTGTCGGCTCGACGACGGCCAGTGGGTGTACCCGGTGTGGCAGTTCACCGCCGGCGGCGCCGTGCATCCGGCGGTCGTCGAGGTGTGGCGGATCCTGCGCGGGGCGGCGGACGCGTGGACATGCGCGTTGTGGCTGTGCACGCCGCAGGACGCGCTGGACGGCCGCTCCGCCGCGGACTGGCTCGTCTCCGACGGCCCCGTCGAACCCGTCCGCGTCGCCGCGCGCGCCGACGCCCAACGGTGGGCTGCATGACCCGTGAGGTCGTCGCGCTCGGTCCGCCCGGCGCGAGGTCGCTCGACGGATTTCCCGGGTGGTCGCTGACCACCCGCCGACGGCTGCTGCGCGGGCATCGCACGGCCAACGGCGCGTGGTGGTTCGCGTCCTCCGGCCGCGGCCGATTCGACCTCGACGACCCGAACGGCACCTGCTACGTCGCCTTCGACGAGCGCACCGCGATCCGCGAGACGGCGGGGGAGGTGCTGGCGTCGCTCGGCGTGATCACCGACGAGTTCGCAACGGAGCGTTCGCTGTCGGAGCTGCGGATCCCCACCCGGCGGCAGTTGGCCGACACATGCGCGGAGACCGCCGCGGATTTCGGCGTCACCCGGGAGCTGTGCACCGTCACGCCCTACGACGTGCCCCGGCAGTGGGCGACCGCGCTCGCGGCGCAGTTCGACGGCGTCCGCTACCAGAGCCGCTTCACCACCGGATCGTCCGCGAACGCCGCCGCGCTGTTCGGCCCGGCGGGTGCGCGCGACGACTGGCCCGCCGACGACGCCCCGGAGCCGTTCGCCGCCGCCGCGCGCCGATGCGGGTTCACCGTCGGGGCGATGCCCCGGTCCGTGCGGATCGTGCAGCCACCCGGACCGTGACGGCCGAGCGCGCGTCGCGGCGGCTACCCGTCGCTCGGGGACGCCGCGAGTAGGCCGAGACGCCGCAGATCGGCGATGTACTTGTCGATCAACGACTCGGTCAGATGCGGCACGTCCGCGAACCCGTCGATTCCCGCCGATTGCACTGCGGCGCGGAACTGTTCGGACGGCGGCTGCGCCTCGGGCCTCGCGGGCGCCGGGTGCGCGTAGGCGCTCAGCAGGGGCCGCACGGAGTGCTGTCGCTGGTTGTCGGGCAGTGACTCGATCGCAGCCTCGAAGCGGGCGAGCCAGTCGTCGTAGTCGTCGATCCGCTCGATCGGGTGACCCGACGCGACGAGCCAGTCGACGAACCGGTCCAGGGAGATGTCGTCGTCGTGCGTGTTGAGCACGTTGAAGGTGCGGAAGCCGCCGGTGACCTGCGCGCCGAGGGTCGTGATCGCCTCGGCCGTGAAATCGGCGGGCAGCCCGTCGTAGTGGGCCCGTTGCCGGTGGCCCGCCGCGTCCAGTCGGTAGAAGGATCGCGGCGCGATCCCAGTGGCCACCAGGCTCAGCATCAGGCGGGTGAACATGTCGGGCACATTGAGCTGCCCGGCGTACCGGCTGTGCGCGAGAATCATGTCCGACCGGAACACCGTGACCGGGAGCCCGCACAGGTCGTGGGCCTCGCGCAGGAGAACCTCGCCCGCCCACTTGCTGGTGGCGTAACCGTTGGCGTACGACGCGTCGAGTGCGCGGGACGGGCTCGCGGCGCGGACGTCGACGTCCTCGCCGATGAACCCGCCGCCGGGCAGGGCGGTGACCGCGACCGTCGAGATGTAGTCGACGGGCTTGAGCCGTGCAGTGATCGCCAGCCTGACGATCTCGGCGGTGCCCACCACGTTGGGGCCGAACAGTTGGCTGTAGGGCAGCACGTGATTGACGAGGGCCGCGGAGTGCACGATCAGATCGACCGAGTCCGCGAGTCGGCTCCACGTCGGCTGGTCGAGCCCCAGATACGGATCGCCGACGTCCCCGGCGAGCACCTCGAGATGATCGTCGGCCAGGGCGCGGAACCGCACGGACAGGTCCTCGTCGCCGCTGTCGATCGCGGCGACGATCCGCTGCCGGGCCTCGGCCGGATCGGCGCCGCGGGTGATGCAGATCAGCGTCCCACCGGTGCGGGCCAGCCGCTCGAGCCACGCGAGGCACAGGAAGCGGCCGAGATACCCGTTGGCCCCGGTCATCAGGACGGTGTCCACCGTCCCGGTCGGCGCGGGCAGCGACGGCGCGGCGGCCAACGTGGCGGCGTCGATGAACGCGTCCAGGCGCAGGTCCTCCGCGCGGGCGATGGTGGCGCCGCGGCCGTGCACCGACGCGAACGTGGGCCGGGTCGCGGCCGAACTGCGTTCGCCGTCGAGGTACTTCGTGATGGTGCCGAGGGTCGCGATGGGGCTCACGATCGTCTGCACCGGCACAACGACGTCGAAGAGCTGTTCCAGTGTCGTCGCGAACGTGAACGCGGCCAGCGAATCTCCGCCGAGGTCAGCGAAGCCGGCGTCGTCACCGTCGGGAATGTCCGCGTCCGGCACCCCCAGTGTGACGGCGGCGGCGCGGCGGACCGCCTCAAGCGTGGGCAGGTCGGCGGCGGCGGCGCGCAGTTCCGCGAGCCGGGTTTCCTGTCCTGCGGCGATCTCGTCGTACATCGCTTCGAGCCGCGGCCCGTACAGGTCCGCGAGGGCGGGGCGCAGCAGCTTGCCGATCCCGGACAGCAGCCCGTTGTCCCGAGTGAACGGCTCGGATTCGAGCAGGAAGTCGCGGGGGATCTTGTAGGACTCGAGGTCGGCGTCGTCGGCGATCTGCTGGAGCGAGGCCGCGATCAGGGTGTGCGCGTCCCCGTCGCCGACCGTGTCGGGGTTCGGCACGATCACCGCGAGCAGGAACGACCGTTCACTGCTGCCGTAGATGAAGATCTGCCGCAGGTACGGGCTGGTGGAGTACACGGATTCCAGCTTGGAGATCGCCACGAACTCGCCCTGCGAGAGCTTGATGACGTTGTTGCGTCGGTCGAGGTAGACGAGACGGTCGGGCGCGGTCTCGGCCATGATGTCGCCGGTCTTGTAGAAGCCGTCCTGGTCGAAGATGCTCGCCGACAGTTCGGGGTGCTTGTAGTAGCCCGGGATCAGGTTCGTGGACTTCACGCACAGCTCGCCGCGCGGATACGGTTCGTCGCCGGTCAGGTAGCCGGGGACGTCCACGAGCTTGTAGTCGGTCACCGGGGGCCGCAGGATCCGGCCGTTGCGCAGGACACCGCCGCCGGTCTCGGTGGAGCCATAGCCGTCGTTCACCGTGACGTCGAGCGTCGATTCGACGAAGGAGTGCATCGCCTCCGACAGGGGCGCGCTGCCGCAGAGGGCCGTGAGCACCCGTCCGCCGAGGACATTCCGGCGCAGGTCGGACTTCACCGCGTCGGGGCTCGCGCCGGGAGGCCGACGGTCCAGCTCTMTCCGGTAGCGCTGGAAGATCATCTCGCACACGCGCGGAACCAGATTCAGGGCGGTGGGGCGCGCCAACGCGATGTCGTCGAACAGCGAGGACATCGCGTTGCGCGCGGCGAAGTACCCGGTGCCGCCCGACGAGAGGGTGGTCACCAGCCATCCCAGCCCGAACACGTGGCTCAGCGGCATGTACTGCACGTGGATCGCCGGCACCCGGCCGTCGACGTCCGCGTCCGGACCGCGCGACCGCTGCCACATGCGGGTGACCATGTCGGTGGTGTACATCGCCCCCTTGGGGGCGCCCGTGCTGCCCGACGTGTAGATCAGCATCGCGAGCGGATCGTCGTCCTGCGCGGGGACGAACGCCGGAACCGCCGGCAGCGCGGCGCCCCGGTCCAGTTCCGCGGCCAGCACGCGGGGCGCCGTCTCGGCGACGATCGGTGCGAGCTGCCTTGCCGTCGAGCTGGACTGCAGGGGAACCGACACGGCCCCCAACCGGATGCAGGTCAGATCGATGACCGCGTAGTCGATGCTTGTGAAGCCCAGCACCGCCACGAAGTCACCCGCGCGGACACCGCCCGGCAACTCCGCCTGCCACGAACGGGCCAGGGCGGCAGCCCGCTCTCGCAGCGCACGGTAGGTGATCGTCTCGAACCGCGGCAGCAGCGCGACGGTGGTGCGGCCCGAGTCCGGATCCGTGGTGAGCGTGTGGGCCCGGCGGCCGAGCGCGGGACGATCGGCGTAGCCGTCCAGATACGCGGCCACGACCTCCGACAATCTCAGCCCGCCGCGGCGCGCGGCGGCGGTCACGGCCAAGTCGGGTGCCGCGGCCCGGAACTGCGGGTCGGTGGTGGACAGGTCCTCGACACGGTGGACGAGGCGCTCGTCCACGGGGTTTCGGCGGTCATAGTGCCTCCCGCCGCCATTATCCGCGCGTCGCGGGTCCTCTCAACCGAGCTGCGGGCAGGACGGGGCCGGTTCGCCAGACCGGGTCAGGCATACCGGTCAGGGTTCGACACCGATCTGCCACCGCCCGGATCGGCCCACAAGGCCGGTCAGGTCCGCGGCGTCAGCGCGACCTTCCGGATCTTGCCTGCCGGCGTCATCGGCAGGCCGTCGACCACCTCGACTCGGTCGGGCACCTTGTACTTGGCCAGAGTTCGCCGGCACCGTTCGATCAGCCACTCGGGGTCCACCGCAGCACCGGGTGCGGGCACCACGAAGGCGTACCCGGTCTCGCCGAACGTCTCGTCCGGCACCCCGATCACCGCGCACAGCGCCACCGTCGGGTCCGCGGCCAGCACGTTCTCGATCTCCGCCGGGTAGACGTTGTATCCGCCGCGCACGTACATCTCCTTGCGGCGACCGAGCAGGCTGACGTGCCCGTCCTCGGACATCGATGCGACGTCGCCCGTCGCGAGCCAGCCGTCGGCGAGGAATGTCGCGGCCGACTCGTCGGGCAGCTGCCAGTAGCCCGCCGCTACGCACCCGCCGCGGACCTGCAGCTCGCCGACCTCCCCCGGGGAGAGTGGGGTGTTCCGGTCGTCGACGATGCGGCCCTCGAAGTCGCCGGTCATGATCCCGATGCTGCGGCCGACCGTCTCCAGAGAGTCACCCGGCGGCGAGATGACACAGGCGCCGGAGGTCTCGGACATACCGTAGAGGTTCGCGATCCGGACGCCGTCGAATCTCGCCGCGACCTGCTCCGCCAGGGCCGGTTCGAGGTTGGACCCGCCGACGACACACAGGCGCACGCTCGACATGTCCGTGCCCGCAAAGGAGTCCGCGCCGAGCACCATCTTGTACATGGTCGGGACGCCGACGAACATCGTCACCCCGGTGTCCGCCATCACGTCGACCACCAGATCCGGATGGAACCTCGGCAGCAGCGCGATCGCGCCCCCGGTGACAAGGGTTGAGCCCAGCGTGCAGGTCAAACCCCCGACGTGGTTGAACGGCATGACACCGAGGATCACGTCCGCCGCAGACTGCTCGAACCGCTCCACCTGTGCGACGGCCGAGGCGAGCAGGCTGGCGTGAGTGATGGTGGCGCCCTTGGGCGTCCCGGTCGTTCCGGAGGTGTAGAGGATCACCGCCGGATCCGTGGGCCGGACGGCCTCGGCGGCGCGGGCGAGCATCGCCGGTTCGGGCTCGGTGGCTGCGAGGTCCGCCCACCGTCGTCGGCCCGGGGTCTCGCCACCACCGAGGAAGACCAGATGCTCGACCGTCGGGATGTCGGGTCGCAGCTGGTCGAGGAAGGGGCCGAACTCGAATCCGTTCGACTCCGCGTCGCAGATCAGGGCGCGGGCCCCCGACTGCGTGAGCATGTGGGTGAACTCGCGCTCGCGGTAGACGACGTTGAGGGTGACCAGCACCGCCCCGATCTTCGCCGCAGCGAGGTGCGCGACGATCCAGTGCGGTGAGTTCGTCGCCGCGATCGCGATGCGGTCGCCGTGGCCGAGACCCAGACGCAACCAACCGGTGGCGACGCGGTCCGACTGCTCGTCGATCTCACCGTAGCTGAACGCCTCGCCACCGAAGTGGACGAACGTCGACTCGGGTGCTGTCGCGACCCGAGCGGCGAGCATCGTGGAAATCGTCGACCCGTTGTCAATTCCTTTGTCCATCAACAATTCCGATCAGTCGTCGTGAGAGCGCGGAAGGCCACCGAGACCGGCGCAGTGACGGCAGTCACATCAGTCGAATTGCGTCACTGTAAGCGGGCCCACCCAACTAAGCAAGCATGTGTGCTTGTTTTTCTGAATGCCGCAGATCCGCCGCTGTCGGAGGGGAACGCGAGTCAGGTTCGAAAAGTCGTCAACTGGGGCTGCGGGCAACCCCTTTCGTGCGATGGTGACTCGTGCAGGGGGCCAGGTGACCGGAGCGGGGCAACGGTGCAGGTACGCCCGGCCGAGTGGCCGTACACCGACCGGGGCTCATCGACACCGATATCTCCGCTGATGAGGTGCCGACGTGGCCAGGACCGCAGTTCGGAACGATCGGAACGCGTCGAATCCCTGCCGCGCAGTCGGATGCGCAGGCACAGCCGTTAGCGTGACACCATGGAACTTGGGGTGCATTTCGCGCTTTCCGACCGCGTGGCAGCGGAACTTCTCGGCGCGCGTGGCGACGACGGCAGGCTCGGCGCGGTGGTCGAGGACATCGAGGAGACTGGGCGCTCCGAGTTCTCGTGCGACACGGACAAGGCGTGGGACCCGATCCTGTGCTCCCTCTCCAGCGCCGGGTACCAGCGCGCGCCCGAGCACTGGCCGGCATACGGCGTGATCCTGGGGGACGAGGACCTCAACACGGACACCGACGACCAACTGATCACCTACCTGACGCCCGACCGGGTCGCTGAAGTCGCCGCATATCTGGCCGGCATCACCGAATCCGAGTTCGCCGCAGGCTACGACGCGATGCCGCTCGACGATCGCAATCCCGAGTACGGCGCCGACGAGCGCGCATACGCCTGGGGTTGGCTGCAAGAAGTGATCGACTTCTTCCAGCGCGCCACCCGCGACGATCGGCACGTGGTGTTCACCGTGCGGTTCTGACCGCCCGCGGCGCACCATCGCCGCACAGGTCCCGATCTTCCGCACCCGCCCGCCCGGACCGGGGGCAGATCACACTGGAGTCGAATTGGCGACAGTCGGCAGGGTGTCCCATAGACGATCGGATGGGTCGCGTAGCACCGTGGTGGTGCGGATTCGCCGCTTGTACCGACAGCGGTGTCGGTAACACCTACGCCCGCTGCGCGATCGACTTGGCAGGAACTGTCCGACGTGGGGGAGGATCGGAATGCTGAAGAAACTGGTGGTGAGTGCGGCGATCGCGACGGGTATCGCCGTGGCGGCGGCGCCGCAGGCGAGTGCGGCGGATCAGGCCTACGTTCCGCCACCTGGGTACGAGCTGAACACGAGGTATTTCAAGCTTCCGTGGGAGCCCAGCAGGTCGTGGGACAACAACTCGAACCTGCTCAGTCCGTTCGGTACGAGCGACATCTACTGCTACACCTGGCCGGGGGCCGTGACCGGCCCGCTTCCGCTCGACTGCTTTCAACTCGATCCGTGGCGGCAGACGCATCAGCTGATGCGGATCCCGTTCGCGCAGAACTTGCACATCGTCAATCCGGTTCCGACCCCGCCGGGGCAGCTTCCGGGGGCGCTGGGATCGTCCTGACACGCGTCCGCGCGGCAGCACGGTCGCCATCAGGCTCGGAAGCCCGTTGACCAGTACGAGAATGGCGACAACGATGGCGATGCTCTCTCCTGGCCGTGGGTCCCAGATTTCGTTGCCAATGGAGAGCGCACCGGCGATGCTCGCCGAGTTCGGGCGTGGGAGGGAAATACTCGTCCCAACTGTCGGCGGCAGTCTCTGACCACATGACGGAGGTCAATTGCTCCTGCACTCGCCAGACAGTAGAGCCGGGGACCGACAGGCACGTACTACTCGCCGCGGCTCCATTCCTTCACAGGATCTTCTCGCCCGCCCCCGCCCCCGCCTCGATCACCGCCGACTTCGAGTCCTCCGTGACAATCCATCGTCCGCCGCTTCGCCTGTCGTGCGTCAAGTATCTGGCAGGGTCGGCGAAGTCCTTCGCGTGCGAAGGGGGAGCAGGTGACTGTCACATCCGTCGCAGCAGCTGCCTCTCCGGCAGGCGCGGGACCGGGCAGCAGGTCCGTCCTGCGGTGCCCGCGATAGGTTGGCGGTATGGCTACTCTCCCGGTCTTCACCGATCGTGCCCTGGGAACGAAGGCTCGCATCGCAGGCCTGACCGGCTCGTCGGCGCTCGCAGCGGCGGCATTGGTCCACACGGCGTGGGGCCTCGGTTCGGCATGGCCGATGCGCAGCCGCGCCGATTTGGCCGATGCCGTGGTGGGGAGCGACGCCATGCCTGATGCTCGGGCCTGCTTCGCTGTTGCTGGACTCGCAGCGGCGGCGGCCGCGTTGGTGGCGGGAGTGGGCAGGATGGGCAGGGCCGCAACGGTGGCGAGGGTCGCCTTGGGCGCCGGCGTTGCAGCGCGCGGCGTTGCAGGCGGACGGGCAGCCACCAAGGTCCTCGGTCTGGAAGAACCCTCACCACGCTTCGTCCGGTTGGACAACGCGGTGTACCGGCCGCTCTGCCTCGGTACGGCCGCAGCCATCCTCACCGCCGCAGTCACGTACCCGGGAATCGACTGAGCGCTCTTCGATGGTGACTGGAGGTGGCTACTGTGCCTCAGCTCGACCCGTCCGGCGGCGCTCGGAGAGGACCCATGCCGCCGACTCACGGACGTCGACGTCGGCGGCAAGCCGAGTGAGGAGATCGTCGACGCCGGGAGCACGCCACGCGGCATCGGCAAGCTGAGCCAGTAGAACGTTTCGCGGTTCGAACGGGCCATCCATCTCATGCGGCCTACGCTCACGCAATCGGGCCGCCCCGTAACTACCGAAAGGCGCGCATCCTTCACACGTACACGGCGCTGTCCCATGTGCATCAGGAAAGTACCGCCACCCCGTCGAACGCGGCGCCGGACGGATCTGCCTGATCTCGCCAGCTTGGATGCCCCTGGGCACGAACACCTCCCAGCCGCGAGGATCGTCCAAGCGACGCACGACGGCCGCAGCTTCCGCCGCGTGACAGGGACGAGCCCTGTGGTTGTAGTGGCCGACGGCAACCAACTCGTCGTCCGGGATTCGGAAGGTCACCGCCAGAAGCGGCTGACGCACATGGAACCGTGCGATCTCACGCACCCATTGATGGGTCATCACGTACGACTCGACCCTCGGGGAAGAATAGACACCACGTCCACTGAATCGGGCAAGTCGATCCGCGCCGTCGGAATTACCGGCCTTCATCGGAGGCGCTGCGCTCAACGACTTCAAGCCCGCCTGGCGGACGCGCTGCGACCGGCCAGTCTTCGTGCATTGTTTCCTCCCGAGTTCGTAGACCGGCAGACGGTAGGGGAGAAACAGAGGGTTCAAGCTCCCGCCGCCTAGCATCGTTTCGAGTCGGCGACTGACGCCGGCCGGAACCAGGGGGGGCGATGGTGCGCTGGCTGATTTCGATTATCGCCGTGATGGGACTGGCGGGTGCACTTCCGCTGGCCGCATCGACGCAGGCGCACGCGTGCTCGTGCGTCTACGACCCTGACGGACCCCAGATCATCGACTTGGTCTCGAATGCCGCGTCGGTCTTCACGGGCACTGTCACCGCCGAGCACGTCGAAGATCAGACCGCGTTCTACGAGTTCGAAGTCCGCGAAGTATTCACAGGTGACATCGGCACGACGACAACGGTTTCGTCCAGCGTGCAAGGCGCTGCTTGCGGCCGTAGTTTCGAGGTCGGCACCGAGTACATCGTCTTCACCTCCGCATACGAGACCGCCGGCGCCCAGTGGTCGGTCAACAGCTGCTCAGCCACAACACAATCGTCGAACGACCGAACCCGTGAAGCTGCGGTCACGGTCTACGGGGAACCCCGACCACCCATCCTGAGAAAGGCCTCCGTCGCGCAAGACGGAGCACCTATGACGATTGAGGGAACGGGGACYGAACGTAACCCGCTGCTACCGTGGCCCGCCATCACCATCACCGCTATCACCACCGCGCTGGCAGCTATCCTGCTCTATCGACGGAGGCGGCACCACCAGCGATAGGCCCTCATCCAGAGCGCAGGGACCGTGCGGGGCTCGGGCCCGGCTCCGCCGCCGTCGGTGCAACCTACCTGGGCATCCGGCGCCAGATTGCTTGCGGCAGCATGCGCGCGGCGAAGTAGGCTGGGCGGGTCAGGGCAGGGACCCATACTCGGATCCGATTGTTGCGCAGGCCTTTCACGACCGCATTCGCGATTTGACCGGGGGTGCTGGGTAGTGGAGCGGGGCTCATGCCTTCGGTCATGCGGCCGATGACGAATCCGGAACGCACCAGCAAGAGATGAACGCCGCTGCCGTGCAGGGCGTCTCCGAGTCCGCTGGCGAATCCGTCGAGGCCGGCTTTGGCCGATCCGTAGACATAGTTGGCCTTGCGTACCCGTATGCCCGCTACGGACGAGAAGACCACGATCTGGCCGCTACCTTGAGCACGCAGCAGATTGGCCAGCACGGTGAGAACGCTGACCTGCGCTACGAAGTCGGTGTGAACTACTGCGAGTGCGTGTGCCGGGTCCCGTTCCGCCAGGGCTTGATTGCCAAGGACTCCGAATGCGAGCACCGCGACACCAATCGGGCCGTGCTCGGCGGTGATGGTCTCCAGCAGACCTGGGTGGCTCGCAGTGTCGTCGGCGTCGAACTCCACACAGTGGATTGCAGATGCGCCGGCTGTGTGTACGAGTGCGGTCTCGTTGGCCAAGTCGCCACTGCGTCGCGCCGCCAGAATCACTACCCGCCCGGGCGCCAGTCGCCGAGCCACCTCGAGCCCGATCTCACTTCGCCCGCCGAGAACCAGTACCGCACCCGCATCGGTTGCACCGGTATCGAATTCCCGTTGCGTCCCCTCGTACGTGTCGTCCATTCCAAACAGAGTAGAACACGTTTCAAGTTTCCGGCCGTGGACAACGTCGGCGCCGGGGGTGTCGGCGAGTGGGTCGGTGGTGCCCTGGCAGCTGTCAGGCATTGTCTAGACAGACCCGCTACCGGTGGCTGATTCCGGTACGAGCCCGATCGGTCAGGGGTCGTGCCGCTGACATGCGTGCTCCACCGCGTTGGCCAGGCGGTCGATGCTCTCGAGGTACGCAAGGCGACGAGGGCGTGGGAGGTCGCTGAGTCGAGTGATGGTGGGGTCGTCGGTCAGCAGGGCCCCGACATCGGGCGGTGCGGTCATATTCACTGGTGGACCACGAGGACCGACGACACGGGGTGCGCTCACGCCGAGTCCGGGATACACCGGTTACGCGAGGTTTCGGGTGGGTGGGCGTCGATAGCCGCGTCGACGAGATCCGCAGCAGACTTCAATCCGAGACTTCGATGTTGTTCACGCAGCGCCTTGATCGCCGAGATGCGGTCCGATGTCGATGCGATCGCCGACTCCACATCCGAGGCCGGAACATCCTCGGGTGCAACGAACGTGAGTTCAGGCTTTCTTCCTCGGGTCAAGCCGAAGCGCTTGCGCCACAAAGTGATGGCTTCGGTCGCGAAGGCGACGATGCCTCCTGCGACGACCACGACGACAACCCAGTTCCATACAGTCGGGTGCTCGACGGCCTCGCCAACGCGGGAAGGCAGAACAATCAGAGGGAACAGGACTGTGCCGACGGTAGCGGCCCATCGCTGAATGACCTCGCTCTCGAGTACCTGCACGACCTTCGACATTCCACCCCTTGGCGATCCCGGTTCGATATCAACGAAGTTCTGAGGAGTCGGTTGGCGGCCGGCGCGAGAATCATCGTGCACGCGCAGGTCACTGCAGCACACACCGCCGAGATCCGCAGAAACCACCCGATCACCGGCGAAGCCCACCCCACACATGCAGCTAAGCACAGCGACGGCCTAGAGGATCCAGGGCGTGTGGAGCCGAGTCCGGCCCGACGGACTCCATCGCACCAGGCGCCGCTCCGCCGACCGGCATTTACCACCACGCGCTTACCCACGGGTCGCCCGAACGACCTTCACGACTGAGATTTCAGTTCGCGACGGTGCCCTCGTACCGGTGCACGAGGTATGCGTCCGCACCAGCAACAGGGCCGCTGTTCACCCACCGTGGCGGCTCGCACGATTCCCGTGTGGCGGCGGTCAGCGACTGCCAGGTACTGCGAGCAAGGCGGTCGATCTCGGGTTGGGGCACCTCCCGCCGCTCGATGACATCGAATGCGATCGTCTTCTGGTTCACACCCATGCCCGCCACCCTAGGTACGTTCGGCGCGTTCACAGGGGCAGTCGCCGAACTCATACAGGCTTGTTACCGTCCGGTGTTGAATCGCCAGGACACCGTCAAGTGTTTTCCCGCAATGGGTTTCAAATCTGGATCGACATCGTCGGGATCAGAGAAGTCGATATCTGTGGTCGACGTCGACACGTCCCCTGACTCGCGGCCACCGCGACGACGAGATGACCTCGTATCCCTGCTCTTTCGAAATGCGCCCGATCAGGATCGCGCCTGAAACCGGAACACGCGCAGGCCATCGCCCTGTTCGTCCGGGTTGCATGCACGGTGATCGTGGGTAGCGTCGATAGTGGCCGCCGGTTGGGATGGACCACCGATCGTGGTCGGGTGGCAAGCTCGGGGCAACTCCAAACGCTGCGGCGCGGTGGGGTCGTGAGCGATCTGGGCGGCACCCGGCGAGGCGAACACTCGCGGGTGCTGTCCTTCTGATCACCCGTCTTGCGTCGGCCCACCCACCGCACCGTAGACGTGCCGCGTCCCGATGGGGACGATCAGCGGCCGGTCGGAGACGGGATCGTCGATGACCGCCGCCTCGAGCCCGAACACCTCCAGGAGCAGCTCCGCCGAGATCACGTCCTGCGGCGCACCGGAAGCGACGATCCGGCCCTCCGACATGACGATCAGGTGGTCGCTGTAGCGGACCGCGAGGTTGAGGTCGTGCAGCACCATGATCACGGTGCGGCCCAGCTCCTCGTGCATCCGGTCCACCAGGTCGAGGACCTCCACCGAGTGCGACAGGTCGAGGTAGGTGGTCGGCTCGTCGAGCAGCAGGATGTCGGTGCCCTGCGCGAGCGCCATCGAGATCCACGCCCGCTGGCGCTGCCCACCCGAGAGTTGGTCGACAGGGCGATCGGCGAGGTCGGCGACCCCGGTCAGCGCGAGCGCGTGCGCCACCTCGGTCTCGTCGTCGGACGACCACTGGCGGATCCACGACTGGTGCGGATGCCGACCGCGGGCGACCAGGTCGGCCACCGTCAGGCCCTCGGGGGCGACGGGCGCCTGCGGCAGCATGCCGAGCGTTCGGGCGACATCCTTGGTGCGCATCGTCGTGATGGCCTTGCCGTCGAGCAGGACGGTGCCCGCGCGCGGCTTGAGCAGCCGGCCCAGCGCCCGCAGCATCGTCGACTTGCCGCACCCGTTGGGGCCGATCACGGTGGTGATCACGCCGGTGGGGATCTCGACGTCGAGGCCCTCGACGATCATGCGGTCGCCGTAGCCGAGAGTGAGGCTCTCGGCGACCAGTCGCGGCGCGGGGGAGGACAGTGCCGGCTCGGTGACAAGGGAGTGCTGGGTCATGCCGAGACCTTCCGGTTGTTGCGGACGAGGAGGTACAGGAGGAACGGGCCGCCGAGCGCCGAGGTGACGATGCCGACGGGCAGTTCCACGGGGAGGACGGTGCGGGCGATGATGTCGCTGCCCACGACCAGCACGGCCCCGGTGAGCGCGGACGCGAGGATCGGCGGCCCGGCGGAGCGGACCAGGCGCATCGCGACCTGGGGCGCCGCGAGTGCGACGAATCCGACGGGACCGGCCGCGGCGGTGGCGATCGCGGCCAGGATCACCGACGCGAACAGCAGCTTCGCCTGCTCGGACTGCTGCCGGACGCCGAGGGACCGGGCGTTGTCGTCGCCCAGGCGCAGCGCGCCGAGGGTGAACGCCGCGATGATCGCCCAGCCGCCGATCACGGCGAGCGCGATCGCCACCGGCCACACCTGACCCCACCCGGCGCCGTTCAGCGACCCGTTGAGCCACACCTTGGCGCGGGAGACGTCGTTGATGTCGGCGGAGATCAGCAGCCACCCGGTGACCGCGATCAGCATCGCGTTGATGCCGATGCCGATGAGGATCAGCCGGTAGCCCTCGACACCCTGCCGCCAGGCCAGGAGGTAGATGACGGTGGCGGTGAGCAGGCCGCCGACGAGCGCGGCCAGCGGGATGCCCAGCGTGGCGAACAGGCCGACGAAGGAGCCGCCGCCGCCGCCGAGGACGATCAACGCGACCGCCGCCGCGCTCGCGCCCGACGTGATGCCGAGGATGTCGGGGCTGGCCAGCGAGTTGCGCGCGATGGACTGGGTGATCGCACCGGAGATGCCGAGCGCGACACCGATGAGCACCGCGGTCAGCGCGCGGGGCAGACGCAGGTCCATCACGATGAACCGCTGCACCTTGCTGCCGCCGCCGAACAGGACGTTGGTGACCTCCGGGACGGACAGCGGGAAGTCTCCGCGGCCGATGCCGACGCACACCAGCAGGAACAGCGCGACCGCGAGCACCACGTTGACGACGATCATGTAGGGCCGCAGCACCAGCGAGATCGGGCCGAGCCGGAACGCCGGCCGGGACGGTACCGCCGCGGGGATGCCGTCGGCGGCGTCGGGGAGAGTATTCAGGACGCTCACAGGCTGGCCAGCTTCCTGCGCCGAACGAGCGCGATGAAGAACGGGGCACCGACGACGGCCAGCACGATGCCGACCTGCAGTTCGCCGGGACGGACCACGACTCGGCCGATGACGTCGGACATGACCAACATCAGGCCGCCGAGCAGTCCGGCGTAGGGGACGAGCCAGCGGTAGTCGGGGCCGGTGATCGCGCGGGCGACGTGCGGTACGACCAGTCCGATGAACGCGATCGGTCCGCACGCGGCGGTCGCGGCGCCGGTGAGCAGCGTGATCGCGACGATGCCGATCGTCCGCGAGACCGCGACGTTGGTGCCGAGCGACCGGGCGACGTCTTCACCGAGGCTGATCACGTTGAGGCTCGGGGTACTGGCGATCGCGATGACCAGCCCGAGGATCAGGAACGGCAGCACCTGCCACAGGATGTCGTAGCCGCGGCCGGCGACCGATCCGACGACCCAGAACCGGTAGCCGTCGAGGCTGGTCTGGTCGAGGATCACGACCGCGTTCGTCATGGCCTGGAGGAAGAAGGCGACGGCCGCGCCCGCGAGCGCCAGGCTCAGCGGGCTCGCCTTCCCGTTGCCGATCGAGGACAGCCCGAAGACGACGACGCTGGCGAGGGCCGAGCCCGCGAACGCGAACCACAGGTACTGGCCCGGTGACGTGAGGCCGAGGGTGTAGATCGCGATCACCACGAGGAACGCGGCGCCGGCGTTGAGGCCGAGCAGGCCGGCGTCGGCGAGCGGATTTCGGGTGTGTCCCTGGATCAGTGCGCCGGCCACGCCGAGGGCGATGCCGACGACCAGACCGAGGAGGGTGCGTGGGATCCGGAGGGTGCGCACGATGATGTCGGTCTCGCCGCCGGTCGAGGAGAACAGTGCGTGGAAGATCTCGGCGAACGACAGCGGACGGGCGCCGACGGCGATGCTCGCGAACAGAACGAGCGCCAACAGGACTGCGAGGGCGAGCAGGCCCAGGATCCGACGCCGGCGCACGGCGGCGAGGGACGTGTCGGGGGTGATCGGGGTGAAGCCGTCCGCGCGCGCGGTGGCCTCGCGGACCACCTCGGCACCGGAGACGATCCCGGGTACCCGCCGCACCGCACGCCGGACGCCGATAGGCGCACCGGTCTCGGCGTCCCAGGTCACCAGCCCGCACCAGCCCTTGCCGACGGTGGTGCCCGTGTTCCCTTCACGGAATCCGCGATTCCAGACGAACAWTCCGATTGCTATCAGCAGCGCGGCTCCGCCGAATACGACGCGGTCGGCCTCGCCGCCGCCGTTGGCGTCACGCAGCGAATCGACGAGGTACCACCCGAGGACGAGGGGTGCGGCGACGACGCCGAGGTCGACGAGATTCGCCAGCAGGCGCAGGGCTGTCGGCGCCGGGCCTTGCGGGACAACCTGTTTCCCGAAATCCGACTGCGGTTTGGTGTGCCTCGACGCATCCGGGTTCATATCCGGGAGGCGGGTCGTCGTCACGGCTGGGGTGCTCCTTGGGGAGGTAACGCTGTCGAGCGTCAGGTTACGGAAGCCTAACCGAACGTGCGAGGGAGGTATCCGCTCCGCGGCTCGAATAGACCCCCCGGTTCGATCATGGTTAGGCTAGCCTACGCTTGCCGAAGAACTACTCGACGGAACTAACCGAACGCTTGATGGAGGCTCGATGTCCGCGACCGCGCAATTCCAGTTCACCGTGTCCGAGGCAACGGCACTGGCGGACTCGTGTTCGCGACTCCGCGACGTCTCGCCGGACTACCCGCGGGTCTACGCGGTCGCGACGATGGCGCATCAGGGCAAGCGGCGGTGGTGGCCGATCGCGTCGTGCACCGGAGGCGGGGAGCCGGCCGAACTGCAGGGTCATCGAGTGGGTCAGATGTACGAGCGCATGCTCGACGATCTGCACTCCCCGGACGCGGCCGCGATACAGGTGGCGTCGGCGCTCGTGCACGCGGTGGTCGGCCGGGTCGCGGCGCTCGTGGTGCTGGAGGGGCGAGCGTGGGACCCCGGCGTGGACAACCTCTGGATCCACATGGACAGCGACAGCGGCATCGACTGGGCGGGCGTCGTGGACGACACGCTGCGTGTGTTGCCCGACGACGGTCTGGCCGGCTCGCGCGACGTCGTCACCCTGCCGTGTGAGCGAGCCCTACTGGTGTGGACTGCGCACCGCTGCGTCACGTCGCTGTCGGCGATTCGGTGCGCACTGGACGGATTCGCGTCCGTCGACCAGCTGCGACTCGGCAGCCTGGTCGCCGACGCGGTCCTGGGCGTGACGACGCGGGTGCCGATCCTGGCGGGTTCGTCGCAGTCTGTCGCGTCCCGGCGCGGTCAGGGCCTGCTGGACGCGTTCGAGGCTGCGGGTGTTCCGGTGCGCACGCGGGCCATGCTGGCGCACGCCTGCTGACGAAGGGGTTGACGAATTAGGGCAGCCTTCCCTATTCTCGATTCATCAGTACTGCTGGACCGTGCCGGAGTCCTGAGGGCTGCAGTGACTCCCGGTCCCCTCCACGGCGGGTTCCGCGCATATGGCGCGGAACCCGCCGGTTCGTCTTTCCGGCGGGTCGAGTGCGTGCCGCCGACGGCGGTGGATCACTATGACGAGGTACATATTCGGCAGGCGGGTCGGTCGGGCACCTCGGGGCTCGGTCACCCCACCAGAATCGATGGAGCAGATCATGGCGAGTGAGGCAGAGCACGCATTCGTGCTGGGGGACGGGGCGGATCCCGCCGAGGTCAACGCATTCCTCAACAAGGGCTTCGGCGAGGCGCTCGGCCTCGAGTTCACCGAACTGACCGCGGACCGCGTTCGTGCGCAGTGGAAGGTGACGCCCGCGCTGTACCAGCCGTGGGGCATCATGCACGGCGGCGTGCACTGCGCGGTGATCGAATCGGTGGCGAGCATCGCCGCCAGCATCTGGCTCGGCGACCGCGGTCACGTCGTCGGCGTCAACAACAACACCGACTTCCTGCGCGCCGCCCGCGACGGAGTGCTGTTCGCGGAGGGCACCCCGGTGCATCGGGGCCGCACCCAGCAGTTGTGGCTCGTGACCGTGACGGACGAGCAGCAGCGCCTCGTCGCTCGCGGGCAGGTCCGACTGCAGAACATCACCGAGACGTCCGCGCTCGGCAACAAGTAGCGGGGTCGGTCAACCGACCTCACGTGATTCGGCGGCGCGACGCGCTCGACTCTGCTCCTGCAGCAGGTCGATCGCGTTGCGCGCGAACACCTGCTGCTCGGTGGACGCCATCTGCGCACGCCCGCGGCCGAGGAACGAGACCGTCCACGAGATCACCGTCGACAGGCGACTACGGAACCCGATCAGGTACATCAGGTGGATCACCAGCCAGGCGACCCAGCCGATGAAGCCGCTGATCTCGAGCTTGCCGACCTGCGCGACCGCACTGAACCGGGAAATCGTCGCCATCGAGCCCTTGTCGAAGTACTTGAACGGCTGCCGATCCTCGGACCGGGCGTCGTCGAGTCCCGCCCGAATCTCCTTGGCGGCGTACTTCCCGCCCTGCATCGCGACCTGCGCCAGCCCGGGCAACTTGTCCAGCGCCATCATGTCGCCGATGACGAACACGTTCGGATAGCCCGGCAACGTCAGATCCGGATTCACGTGCACGCGGCCGGCCCGGTCCACCTCCGCTCCGGACTGCTCACCGAGCTGCTTGCCCAGCGGACTGGCCTGCACGCCGGCGGACCACACCTTGCACTGCGACTCGATCCGGGTGTCGGTGCCGTCCTTGTGCCGCACGACCAGCCCGTCTACGTCGACGTCGGTGACCATCGCGTTCAACTGGATCTCCACGCCGAGCTTCTCGAGCCGTTCGGCGGCCTTGCGGCTCAGCTTCCCGCCGTACACCGGCAGCACGGCGGGGGCGCCGTCGAGGAGGATGACCCGGGAATCGCTCGGGTTGATCCGACGGAATGCGCCCTGCAGCGTGCGATGGGCGAGTTCGGCGATCTGGCCGGCCAGTTCGACGCCCGTCGGTCCGGCGCCGACCACCACGAACGTGAGCAGACGGGCGCGTTCCTCGGGATCGTCGGACAACTCGGCCTGCTCGAACGCCCCCAGGATGCGGCCCCGCAGCTCGAGCGCGTCGTCGATCGTCTTCATGCCGGGCGCGAACTCGGCGAAATGATCGTTGCCGAAATACGACTGCCCGGCACCCGCGGCCACGATGAGCGAATCGAACTCGGTGACCGTCGTCCGGTCCAGCAGCCGCGAGGTGACCGTCCCGGCCTTCAGGTCGATCGTCTCGACATCGCCGAGCAGGACCTCGGCGTTCTTCTGCTTGCGTAGCACCATCCGTGTCGCCGGTGCGATGTCGCCGACCGAGAGGATGCCGGTCGCCACCTGGTACAGCAGCGGCTGGAACAGGTGATGGGTGGTCCTCGCGATGAGGGTGATGTCGACGTCGGCGCGCTTGAGGGCCTGCGTGCCGAACAATCCGCCGAAGCCGGATCCGATGACCACGACGCGATGGCGGCGGGGTTGTGTCGAGGCGATGCTCATTCCGCGCTCCTCGAGGCTCGTCGAAACGTGCTGACCTAGTCACCGTAACCGCCTGGTGGTCACCCGTCCCGCCAACTCGGGCGTCGGAACACCCCCAGACGGCTGTGGGCGGTGGGGATGAACCCCACCGCCCACAGCCGGACGTCACAGTGCGACCGTCACTTGCGGTCGTACACGCTTCCGCGGCGGATCAGCAGCGTGAAGCCGATCGTGATGAGCCCGAGGACGACCATCATCGTCGCGACCGTGTTGAGGCCGCTGACGGTCGGTGCGACGCCACCGGCGGCGGCGGCCGACGACGCGAGCAGCATCGTCGCGATCGAGGTGCCGATGCCCTGACCGCCGGTGCGCAGCACCGAGTTCGTGCCGGTCGCCTCGCTGGTGTTGCCCTCCGGGACCGCCTCGACGATCAGGTTCGGCAGTGCCGTGTACGCGAAGGCGGTGCCGATCGACACGGTGATGATCATCGCGACCATGCCGGCGACCGAGTCGTGGAAGACGATGAGCATCGCGCTGCTGATCGTGAACAGCGTCGTACCGAGCAGCATCGACACCCGCGATCCGACGGTCCGCGTGATGCGGCCGCTGAGCGGTGTGCACACGAAACCGAACATCGAACCGATGAACGACAGCCAGCCGGCGTTGGTGGCGGAGATGCCCAGACCGAACGGTGCGGTGGTCGGGGACTGCAGGATCATCGGGATGATCATGGTGCTGATGCCCATCGGGCCGACTGCGATCGCCAGGGTCGCGCACATCGTCAGCGCCACCTTGCGGTCGGTGAACAGGCGCACGTTCACGATCGGGTCCTTCACCCGCAGCTCCCACAGCACCCACAAGGCGAGGACGACGAGACCGCCGACCACCAGGCCGAGGGTCTTCGCGTCGGTCCAGCCCCACGCTCCCGACTTGTTGATGCCCAGCAGGACGGCCGCGATCGCCGGGGCGAATGCGAGGGTGCCGAGGTAGTCGACCTTCTGTGTGGTCCCGGTGGGCGGGCGCCACGGCAGAACGAACAGCACCAGCAGCAGCGCCATCACCGCATAGACCGCCGCGACGACGAAGATCATGTGCCAGCTCGCGTGGTCGAGCATCACGCCGGCGACCAGCAACGACGCCGAACCGGCCGCGACGGCCGAGCCGGAGATGACTGCAATGGCGACGGGGACCTTCGCGGCCGGGAGGTGCTCGCGGGCCAGGCCGATGCACAGCGGGAGGATCGCGCCGGCGACACCCTGGATGGCGCGGCCGACGATGATGCTGCCGATGCTGTCACCGATCGCACTGATGAACGAACCGAGGGCGGCAGCACCGAGCAGGACGACCAGCACACGCTCGCGTCCGTACATGTCGCCGAGGCGGCCGCACACCGCGGCCGATGCGGCTGCCACCAACAGGAACGCCGTGACAGCCCAGCCGACCGTGGCGGCGTCGCTGTTGAACTCCTTGATGAACGTGGGGATGGCGGCGTACACCATTGACGTCTCGAACGCGCTGATGATCTCGACCAGAACGAGAACGGTGATGATCACCCATGCAGGGCGCTGCCGGGCATACCGTCCGCGCGGTGCGGGCGCCGCCGACGTGGCACGAGTGTCTGCAGTAGCTGTCACTGAAGTTGATGTCCAGACTCTTGACTGGCCCGAATTACGGGCTGTGCTGCGGGAATTCGAAGAACTGCGAGGTCGTCGCGTCCACGGGCAAGCCGCTATGGGTGAGCGTCGCTTCTGTTCCGTTGGTCACAGAGTGTGCCAACTCACTTTCCCGGCATCGGAGGTCTGCGCACTCAGTGGGACCTGGTGGTGACCGCCGTTACAGCGGCGAACTGGGGGAACGGGGGAAACCGCTGATCAGGGCGTCGGCACCCGAGGGCCCCGCTGCCCGAGCCATCCCGTTGGATGAGACCACGACGGGATCGGCAATGTGGTCCGTGCTCCGCGACGCGCAACCGGGTGCGTCGAACCGCCGGAACAAACCGTTGACCAGTGTCGCAGGTCCCGAAAGCTTTGGCAGCGGAACGGGGAAACCGGTGCTGTACGTGTGAGTACGGGGTCAGTCGTGCGCCGGGCAGTGGTGCATCTGAGCCGACACGATCGCCGCCACCAACTCGTCGATCACGCCGTCCTGCAGGTGGACAGTGGTTTCCACGCCGTCGACGTCGACACAGCGGAGCAGTATCCGCCGACCGTGCGCCTCGACGTAGGTGTCGTCGTCCACGCACCACGTCGCACCGAGCTCCGTCGGCGGCACGATCGGGACACTGACGAAGTCCGGCCATATCGACGCGTGCCGATTGTGATCACGGTCGGCAGCGAAGTCGGGGGAGTCGGCGGCCGACGCGGGCAGCGGCGCCACGAGTCGCAGGTGACGGGGCGTGGCGGCCGGGCCGACGTCGGCGTACATCGACGAATTCACCTTCTGCTCAGGGGACACACCGGAGAGGGCACACCGGAGAGGTCGAACAGGACAGCGGTATGCGCATCGACCGCCGCCGACCACCGTACGTCCCGAGTGGCGTTCCGGTATACGTATTCCGGGATGAAATGTCCGGAAACGACGAGCGGGTTCGTCAGCCGCCGTCGAGCATCCGATACAGCGGATTGCGGGCAGCGGCCTCACGCACGCCCGTTCCGGCGCCTTCGGTGTACACCTGCGTGGTGTTCATCGACTCGTGACCGAGCATCCGCATGAGGGTGAAGATGCTGACGTTCTCGTCGGCCATGTTCGTGGCGAAGGTGTGCCGGAACTGGTGGGTCAGCGCTCCCTTGGCGCGCTCGCCGTTGATCCCGGCCCGGCGGTACGCCCGGAGCACCCGGTACTGCAGCGTTCCGCGGGTGATCCGCGCGCCGTCGGCCCCCACGAACAGCGGGTCGGCGCTGCGGAAGTGCTGCCACGGCGTGGCGTCGGCCGCCACCCGCTGCTTCGCGGTGCCGGGGAATCGTTCGATGCGGGACTCCAGATAGCCGGTCAACGCGGCCACCAACGCCGGCTCCGCGGTCGCCACCCGCTCCTTGCTGCCCTTCCCGCGCACCAGGATCACCCGTGCGCCGCCGTTCGACGGATCGGTGGCGCCGCGTACGTCGCCGATGTCGACCGCGATCAGCTCCGACGACCGCATCCCGGTCAGCAGCGCCATCAGGATGATCGCGAAATCGCGCTCACCCCACGGTCGGACCCCGTCGGTGTCGTCCTCCTGCAACGTCGCGATCAGCCGGGTGACGGCATCAGCAGGAAGCGCCTTGGGCAGCCGCTTCGGCGCCTTGGGGCGCAGCACCGCCGACATGGGGTTCGCGACGATCGCGTCGATCGAGAACAGGAAGTCGCACAGCGTGTTCCAAGTGGACCAGCACCGACGGATCGACGCCACCTCGTGCGATGCCGCGAACGCCGCGAACGCCTGCTGCATCGACTGCTTGGTGATCACCTCCACCGGAAGCACCGATGCGGCGAGCCCGGACTGCTCGGCGAGGTGCCCGGCGATGGCCGTGAAGTCCTGGCGGTACGCCTTGAGCGTGTGCGGTGACGGCTTCGCGGTGCTGCGGTGCAACAGGAACTCGCCGAACCAGGACTCGAGAAGCTGTCGATCGTCACTCACGTGGGCCTGCTCCAATGTCCTTCCGGGACTTCGACTGTCGGACGCGCGGCGAAAGTGTGTTCGAACCGCGCCCGACAAGTGTATCGGCTGCCGGCCCGGACCCGATCGATGTCCTCGGCGGCTGCTCGACTACAACCTCCGCGGTTAGTGTGGAGGGATCCGACCGCCCGGACGGCAGTTGCCGTCCGGAGGGTGAAGTACCAGTGATCGTGCGTTGAGAGGCAGAAGCCGTGCCGGCACCGTCGGGTGCGTGACCTCATACGTGCCTGTGGCTCGACCAGGACGCCGGCGGACCAGTCCGGTACGTCTCGACGACGAGGAGGTTCTCGTGTCAGGAACAGCACAGATCCTGGCACCTGATGGTTGCCACCACCTCACTGCGCTCGTCCGTCGACCACCCGCTGCGGAAAGACCTCGCCAGGAGACACGTCATGGCCGTTCGAGTCCCGATCGTCACACCGGTCGCTGTCAACCGTCTGCAGCTACCGGTCACGACCTCGTTGGACGACTTCCGGGCCCGATATGAACGGGCGGTCCCGGCCTTGGACTTCGATCAGGTCGCCGACTTCGTCGCCCGGAGAGCGCCGTGGGCCGAGATGCTCGATTTCATCGGCGCCGCCGCTCCGTTCGGGTTCCTGACCGAAGAACCAGGCCGATGAGGTGATGCGGCTCGCCGGGGACACCGCACCCTGCGTCGCCTACCTGATGGGCAACCACACCATCGCCGAACGGATGTTCCGCCACAACCCGGCGGCCATGCTCTACGCCCCGCTGCGCACTGTGCTCTGGCAGGACAGCTCGAGCCAGGCATGGTTTGCGGTCGACCAACCCAGCACCCAGTTCGGCAGCTTCAGTGACCCCCGCATCACAGCGACCGGCCACGACCTCGACGCCAAACTCGCCGTCCTGCTCGCGCATCTCGGGCTCGATGTTCCACCCGCGCTCCAACCCGTTGATCTGCCACCGAAGCAGCCGTAACGAACCCGGATCACCACCGGCCGCCCGGACGGGTCCCCTCGCCGCGGCACGCCCCGGACGCAGACTATGTCCTGGTCCGCGCCCGACCTGCTGGGATTCCGCAGCACGTCGAACGCGCGAGTTCGACGCCGTTCGCCTGGCGGATGTGCTCGGAAGTTCGGGGTGAGGCGCGCGTGACGACCGCTTCACCCCCGATTTCACCCCGATGCAGCTTTCCCTGACGGAACTGTCTCGATACTTTATTGAGGGCCAGGCGCACCCCCCGACGTGTGCCTGGCCTCTAACTTCCACGATGTCCCGCTGTGCACGCCTGCGCAGCGGGACATCGTGCTTTCAAGGCAGATCCGTGACGCTACGGCGTCAAGACCGTCGAACCCCGGGTCCTGCGGCCTTCGAGATCGCGATGGGCCTGAGCGGCGGCCCTCAGTCGGTAGCGTTCGCCGACAGTGACCACGACGGACCCGGCCGCGATCGCATCGAGAACCTCACCGGCTCGCCAGACGAACTCGTCGTGTGTCCGGTTGAAGTGCCCTCGCGAGGGTCGGGTCAGGTACACCGATCCGGCAGCATTGAGGCGTTGGGGATCGACCGGAGGAACCGGCCCACTGGACGCACCGAACAGCGCCAGCGTGCCCCGGACCGCCAGGCTGGCCAGGCTGGCGTCGAAGGTCGACTTGCCGACGCCGTCGTACACTGCGGCGGCGCCGTTGCCTTCGGTGAGTGCACGGACGGTCGCAGCGAGTTCGTGTGGGTCGTCGGGGTAATCGAGTACCTCCACCGCACCGGCACCGCGGGACAGCTCGGCCTTCTCCGGCGTCGACACTGTCGTGATCACTCGGGCGCCCAGGCTGGTGGCCAACTGCGTCAGAATCAGCCCGACACCGCCGGCGCCGGCATGCACCAGCACGGTGTCGCCGCGCCGGACCGGGTAGACCGACTTGACCAGATAATGCGCGGTCAAGCCCTTCAGCAGCGCCGATGCGGCGATGTCGGGGGCGACTCCCTCCGGCACCCGCGCCAACAGACCCGCTGGTGCCACGCAGTAGTCGGCATACGCGCCCACTGCGTCCGCGCTGACCACCCGGTCGCCGACCAGAAACGCCGAGTTGCCGGCGCCGACCGCGGCGACGGTACCGCCCACCTCGCTGCCGACGGCGAACGGCAGCTCGTGCGGGTACAGGCCGGAGCGGAAGTAGGTGTCGAGAAAAGTTGACGCCGATCGCTTCGGCCTTGATCAACACCTCTTCCGGCCCCGGTGATGGCTGTGGCCTCTCGACGTAGGATCGTCATCGAGAATGATGCCGTCTGATGCGGTGACGGCCCACACGAGAGTTGGCGGCTGCGGCGCCGGCTCGCTCGTCAACGACGCACTGCCCGAGCAGAAGCAGGGTGTCACCGCTGAACACGTTACTCCGATCCCGCACCCGGTCCCGTCGGCGAATCGGTCGACAGCCGTCAGGTGTAGAGCCGTCTCCCACGGGGTATCAGACCGTCGTCGGCCGGCACCACGACCGACGCCATCAGGAGGAGGACGACGATGCCTAACTGCGAAACGTGTGGCAACGACTACGACAAGGCATTCACCGTGATCATGGGGGACCGTCGTGGCGTGTTCGACAGCTTCGAATGCGCCGCACACGCGATGGCGCCGGTGTGCGGACACTGCGGATGCCGGATACTCGGCCATGGCGTCGAGGACGAGAGTCGGATCTTCTGCTGCGCGAACTGCGCGCGGCTTGCCGGCCACGAACGGCTCGTCGATCGGGTGTGACCTGCAGCGTCAGCTTTCGATCTGGTCCTCGAGTTGGCAGCGGAGCGTCGCGAGCGACCGGGCCAGCAGCCTTGACACGTGCATCTGGGATACCCCGATCTCTTCGGCGATCCGGCTCTGGGTGAGGTTCGCGAAGAACCGCAACAACAGGATCCGGCGCTCGCGATCGGGCAACGCCGCCAGTATCGGCCGGAGCGTCTCGTGATTCTCGACCGCCTCGAGACGCCGATCGTCGGCACCGAGGGTCTCGGCCAGCGGATGGTCGTGGCGGCGCCCCACGGTCCCGGCATCCACCGACACGGTCTGGTACGCGTTGCCGGCCAGCAGTCCGTCCGCGACCGCGTCCTCACCGATCCGCAGCTCCGCCGCGAGCTCGTGGTGCGTCGGCGGCCGACCGAGACGCTGCGACAGGACCGACACCGCGCGACCGAGCTCGAGATGCAGTTCCTTGACCCGGCGGGGCACCCGCACGGCCCACCCGGTGTCCCGGAAGTGTCGCCGCACCTCGCCCATCATGGTCGGGACCGCGAACGCGACGAAGTCGGACCCCACGCGGGAGTCATATCGGTTGACCGCATTGACGAGCCCGACACGCGCCACCTGAACGAGGTCGTCGTGGAACTCCCCACGGCCGTCGAACCTGCGAGCGATGTGATCGGCGAGGGGGAGGCACCGCGTGATCACGGAGTCGCGGAGCACGCGGTAGCGCGGGTCCCTGCGGTCGAGCGACGCCATCGACTCGAAGACCGGACCCACGTCACGGTATTCGTCGGTGCGCTCGACTGCAGGATTCACGCAATCGACCCGGGAGATCGTCGGGGGGAGTGGAACGGTGGTCCCGCACGGTTCGTCCGCCGCGCATCGTGTCGAGGTGCGTCGTCGTCCCTCACGCGTCCTCCGTTCGGCCGGACATCGGATGCGTCCATCGTATGACGGTGCGTGGTCACTGCGGGAGGCCCGTTGACCTCCGCCAACTCGATCGACTACCTCTGCCCGGATCGAACGGAGGACCTGCTCAGGTCAGGCCCGAACTCTAGAATCGACACGTGTCCAGCGGAGCGTCCTCCGGGAAACCACCCGGTCACGGGAGCCGCGTACCGGGATGGACAGTCGGTGCGACGCGTTCGCGGTGGGTGCCGCGGGCCGGGGTGGCGGCCGCGGGGGCGCTGCCGCTGTTGGCGTTCCCCGAGCCGAACCTCGGCGTGCTCGCGTGGGTGTCGCTGGTGCCGGTGGTGCTGCTGGTGCGCGCCGCGGCGACCGCGCGCGAGGCCGGACTGCGCGGCTGGCTGGCCGGCGTCGGATTCCTCGCGGGTACGCAGTACTGGGTGGCGCCGAACCTTGTCTGGTTCTTCCCGCTGGCTGTGGGTGTGCTCGCGCTGCTGTGGACCGGGTGGGGCGTGCTGGTGTGGGATGCGTTGCGGGAGCCGGTCACCGGCCGCGGGGCGGTGGCGGCCGCAGTCGTCGTGCCTGCAGGGTGGGTGCTGGTCGAGGTGGTCCGGTCGTGGCAGTGGCTCGGTGGGCCGTGGTCGTTGCTCGGTGCCACCCAGTGGCAGCACCCAGGTGTGCTCGGGCTCGCCGCGCTCGGCGGGGTGTGGCTGGTCAGCTTCGCGATCGTGGCATCGAACATTGGGGTCGCCCTGTGCGTGGTCGGCGGCGTGGCAGCCCGGGCCGTCGGAGCGGTGGCGGTGGCGGTGGCGGTCGCCTCGGGTCCACTCTGGTCCGCGTGCCGACCAGCGGAGCCGCCAGCCGACGTCGCGGTCGTCGCGCTTGTGCAGCCGGGGATCGTGCACGGCGACCTGCTCTCTTTCGAGGAAGACCTGACCCGAGGGATCGGCGCGCCGGTCGACCTCGTGGTGTGGGGTGAGAGCAGCGTCGATACCAATCCGGCCGCCGACCAAGCGCTGCTCGTTCGGCTGGGCGCGTTGTCCGCGGCCGCGGGGGCGGACCTACTGGTCAACGTCGACGCGCCGGTCGGCGAGTCCGGCGCGATCTCGAAGGCGTCTGTCCTGATCGACCACAGCGGAATCCGCGATACCTATCGGAAGATCCGGCTGGTCCCGTTCGGTGAATACATCCCGTTCCGCGACCAGCTCGGCTGGCTCAACCGGATCACCGCCGCGGCGGGGCAGAACCGGCAGCCCGGTGACAGGTTGGTCGTGATGAACGCCGGCGGTTTCCGGGTCGGGCCGCTGATCTCCTTCGAGGAGACCTTCCCGGACATGGCCCGCGCGCAGGCGCGGGCGGGGGCGGACATGCTGGTGTACCAATCCTCCACGGCCACCTTTCAGGGCAGTTGGGCGCCCGCGCAGCTCGCGTCGTTCGGTGCGCTGCGGGCCGCGGAGAGTGGCCGCCCGGTCGCGGCGGCCGCATTGACGGGGGAGTCGGCCGCATTCGACGCGCGAGGACGCCGGCTCGGGTCGATGCCCGCCGACGAGCACGGCGTTCTGCTCGTCGAAGTGCCCGTTCGGACAGAGGACACGCTCTATGACCGGCTCGGCAACTACGTCCCGGGCGTCTGTACCGCGGTCGTGGTGGGCTACGTGGCAGCGGCGGTCGTCCGGCGGCGGGGTGGTCCAGTTGCCAACCAGCGCGGCGATTCACGACAACGCAGGGGAGGCGAGCGAAACCCGCACGCGCGCATGGATATTCGCCATTATCCATGACAGTGGTGTGGGTGGGGGCGGTGACCGGCGGGGAGGCCCGGGTCCGATCGATGTTCCGGTTCGGGATCCTGCGCCGCATCCGTCGTCGAGTGCAGTACGCGACGGCGTTTTGTCTGATGCCGGCCGCGTACCCGGCACGCTACATGACGCGGTGTCGACCGGCATCTGATACTCGGAGTTCGTCTCAGCTGCGCGAGTCGATGAGATCGACTCCGTGAACTCGCCGGGGCCCGGATGGCAGGTCCGAGCTGCGGGCAGAAACGGAGACATCGAGCCTGATCGCACCTGAGTCGATGTGGCCCGCGGCGGGTGCGTCGGTCGTCGATGTCACGGGTCGCGCGGCCGCAGCGGGGTGTCGGACCTGCAGCCGGCTCCGTGGCGCAGTGTTCGGTCCTGTCTCCTCGGGGAACCGCCCGATCTCGATTACTTGACATAATGTGGATTATCGGTGAAACGACGACCTGCGATAACGCCGAATGTTCGCCCCGGCTGTGAATCGTCATCGAACTTGGCAAATCGTCAGATAGTTGGCATCTCTCGCAGTTCCGCTAGACCGGGTTGGACGTGACGGGCGGTATGCCACGGACCAGCCAGCGCAGATCGGCCAGAGCCGTCCACGAACGCCTAGTTGGCATTTTCGTCACCGCTGTTGGCAAATGATCAGATCGGTTAGCGCTTGCGGGCTTTCATGGACTGTGGATCGTCCGACCGTCGCCGCTGCTACCGCGCTTCACCCTTCGCGCGCTACCGCATCGGCTGATGCTGGTTCTCGCACCTACTCGCGTCGAGTGGCACTCGCCCGGCTGCTCCTCCCGCTTTGCCGTCGCGGGTGTCATTTAGTCACGTGACGAATATGTTTTGGAGTCCGTGTGTCCGATCATGATCTCCCCGCGGGTCGCGGCATGAGTGTCGGCACGCCAAGGATGCCGTGTGGCCGGCGTCTCCTGACGCGCGAGGTTGTCTTACGTCAAGTACGTGGCAGGGTGTGAAGCCCGGGATGGTGCAGGCAGGATTCGCCCGCACCGTCGGCCTCGAGAAGCTGCCGACCGGCGTCGAGGAAATGCTGCTTCCGCTTCGACACCGACATATCCGACACCCCGTGCCGGCGGGAGGCCTCGGCGCCGCGCATCTCCCCCGGACAACACCGCCCGCATCTTCACATCGACCGGGATCTTTTGTCGGGACGACCCCGATTGAGATGCTGCGGCGGCAATGAGGATGAGGCACGTGCAGCATTGAAACTCGTGACCGCGCGACCGACAGGTCGGGAAGGTGGTGTGTATTCGACTGTGTTGCAAGTAGAGTCGGTGATGGGTTGGGAATGGGAGTGGCCCTTCTCGCGACCATGGCCGACACTGCCATTTCCGGTGGGCGAAGTTGGCGCCGACGGAACAATCACGGTCTACTGCAGGGCTCTGAGAGGCTGCGATCTCCGCGAACCGCAGGCTGTCTGGTCGGCCATCTTGCCCGCCGCCGACGACATCGCCGTCGATCTTGCTTCCTCGCACTAGATTCGGCGGTGGGCTGCCCCGTTGTCCAGGGCGTCAGGATCTGATTTGGGAGCAGGCGGACGCACATCCGTCCGCTCGGCAAGTACCCCTTCGGTGGCCTCCCGAACCCCGCCGCCGCGAGGTTTGGGAAACACCCGAACGGGGAATGTCCGTGATGAGCAGAGGGCTCGTTTGACCGCGGGACGGTCCGCCGCCCCATGGTCATCTGAATGAGGGTGAGGCGTAGCGGTGATTGTGCTCGGGCTGATCTTGCTTCTCGTCGGATTCCTGACGGGAATCTCCATTATTTGGACCATCGGCATCGTGGTCGTGGTAATCGGAGTAATTCTCGCACTACTCGGCGCGACAGGCCGTGCAGTCGGAGGCCGCCGCTACTGGTACTAGCGCTGCCGAGATTCGGCAAGAAGATCAAAGGTCGGTCCCGCCTCCGACGGACAGAGCCGGCCTAGGGAGTGTCTCCCAATGTGGGCGGTTGATCGGCGACACTCTTCATTGTGTCGCGCACCGAATACTTGACGGATGAGCAGTGGTCGTTGATAGAGCCGTCGCTTCCCACGGCAATGACATAGAGGCACAAGCGGAACCGACTGTTTCTTGTCCGCCGGAAGCCGTCCTTCGACCGCACGTGAGGAGGCACTCGGTGCGAATGCCGACGACATCATGGTTCGGGCTGGCTAGGGTCGACGTATGGACGGCGCAGAGATTCTGAGGCTGGAGCATGCAGGATGGGCATCTTTGTGCCAGGGAACGGGGGCTGACTTCTACGGCCGGCTCATGACAGCGGATGCGGTCATGGTTCTCTCGCACGGCTTCGTGCTGGATCGCGACGCGGTGATCGCCTCGCTCGACGACGCCCCGCCGTGGCGGGACTACGAGATCAGCGAGGACCGCCTCATCGAGGTCGGCGAGGACACCGCGATCCTGGTCTACACCGGCCGGGCCTCCCGCGGCGAGGGCGCGCCGGCGTTCCACGCTCTGATGTCCAGCGTCTACACCCGTCGCGACGGCCAGTGGCGACTCACGTTCTACCAGCAGACATCCGTTCCGGACGCCGACCACTACCAGTGAGGAGGGCAAGCAGGTCGAAGCAGTCGCCCATCTCATCTCCGTCAGCGGGACACCAGCCATCCGGCCGTGACCACGAACGAGGCCCCGGACTAAGGTAGGTCTCCTATTTAGCGAGGAGTCGTAGCCGGTGGAAGCTCTGCGGACTCGTCTGAGTTGGTGGACTTCCCGCCGGTGCTGATCGCGTCCTCTCGATCGGCGATCTTCAGCCAGCGGTGCAGGCATCCTTCGGTGATTCCAAAGTCCTTGGAGATCTGGCGCAGAGGGCCTAGCGCTTGCGGGCGGCGACCGCGATGACGTCTCGGCGGAGTTCCTCGGGGAACGGCTTCGGCATGGGGAGCATCCTCTTGCAGGCTGTCACCATAGTTGGCAATTACCCTCCCCTCGACTGCTTGTCCAGCTACCGCTGTTGGACACCACGCGGGTCGGCTGCCGATTCCGTCTGTGCGGATTACACACCTGGCGACGCGAACGGAACAGCGGGGCTGAGACGCGTGACAAGCGGTTCCAAATCCAGGCTGTGACCGATGACGGTGCCGGTCAGCAACCAGGGAAAGCAGTCCGATTCTGCGCTCTTTTCATCGTGAGTCTGCTGCGCGCCGTGAGTGTGTTACTAAGACCGCAACAGCGGTGGAGGCGACGTGCTTTCCATCCCTAGGCAGACCCGGGCCACCACGGTTCAGGTGAAAGCGGCGTCACAGCCAAGCCCGGCGTGTCTATCCCCGATTCGAGGTCGAGGCTTCGGCAGTCGGCAGCATCGCGTTCTGGCCCGCTCGAATAGCGTAGAAAGATGCCGTGGGTCGACGCCGTCAGAGCGACCAGTTCGGCCAGTGTCGTAATCGCGACGAGCGGCGCCCCCGATGGCTGCCGATTCGAAACCGCGCCGGTCACGACGCCACCCTCCGAACACATCTCGCACAAACCCCTCGAGCATTCCCCGCGTTTCCAACGATGACGACCACAGTCCGTGGACCCGGGCCGGGGCGCGCCCAACCATCCATCCCGTTGGAACCCCAGACCCGGCAGTCCGCAAGGCGCCCCGGTGCCGACCCACGTTTAACTTCCAGGAGCCTCGGGAATACACCGTCAGTTGCATTCGCTTCGGAGGCGCAGGTGCGATGAGACAGACATGAGATTCGAGGCCCATTGGGAAACCAAAGCTTCTCCTCAAAGGGTGTGGGAGGTGCTTGCCGACGGATGGCGGTATCCGGGCTGGGTGGTCGGGGCGTCCGGAATGCGCGCCGTGGACCCCGAATGGCCCGCACCCGGCGCACGGATCCATCATTCGGTCGGTTTGTGGCCGTTCCTGATCGACCACACCGAGGTATTCGAGGCAATCCAGGGAAAGCACTCAGGCTCAACGCCCGCGCGAAGGGCTTCGGTCGAGCTCGGATCGAGATTCAGGTACGTCCCGACGGGGTCGGCCGTGTGATCGCGATGGGCGAGCATCTCGCCTCGCCTCCCATGTCGTGCTTTCCACAGCGCGTCGTCGAACTGGCCGCGGTGCCCCGCAATCGGGAGTGCATCCGGCGGCTGGCGCTGCTCGCGGAGACTCCTTCCGATTCGCGCGACGGCTCGACCGCGCCGAGACTCGGGTGATCGGATGAGCGAGCGAGCGGACGCGATCGTCATCGGTGCGGGGCCCAACGGACTGGTCGGGGCGATCACCCTCGCCGACCGAGGATGGGACGTGCTGGTTCTCGACCGGGCCGACACCGGGAGGTGCCGTTCGGTCGGGTGAACCTCCATCCCGAGTACCGCTACGACCGGTTCAGCGCCTTCTATCCTCTCACCGCGGTGTCGCTCGCATTCCCCTCGCTCGAGCTGGAAAAGCACGGATTGTCCTGGAGTCGGGCGCCGATCGCGGTGACGCATCCGCTGGATGCCGAGGACGCGAACGCTCCCGCCGTCGGTCACTGACAATGTTTGCCAGCGGACGCGACCGGGTATTGGCTGCGTAGACCGTATCCACGGAATGGAGATCATGTCATGACGGACAAGGACAAGTCTGGGCCTGCAGAGGCAGTCAAAGGCACCGTCGAGGGGGTGAAGGGAAAGGCCAAGGAAGCGGCGGGCGCCGTGACGGGTCAGGACGATCTCGTGCGCGAGGGTAAAGCACAGCAGGACAAGGCCGCCGCGCAGCGCGAAGCGGCAGAAAAGGAGGCCGCGGCAGAAAAGGCGCGCGGCAAGGCGTCCGCGAACGAGGCACGCCAGCGTACCGAGCAGGACAAGTAATGCGATGACGTCGGACACGACGCTGTGTGGAACGGGTGAACCGATTCGTCCGCGAAAGCCGACTCCCCGCAGGTTCTGGCGACTGCCCGGCGTCTATCCGCCGCAGTCGGACACGCATCTCCTCGCACGCACGCTGCTCGTGGAATCGCTCGAACCCGGTACCCGCGTTCTCGACATCGGCGCGGGTACGGGATATCTCTCGGTTTCGGCTGCGTTGGCCGGATCTCGCAAAGTGACCGCGGTGGACGTCGACAGACGGGCTTTGCTGAACATTCGGCTCAACGCCAGGTTGAACGGCGTACGGGTACGCGTGGTGCATGGCGATCTTACGATTCCGTTCGGCGCGAACGATTTCGATCTCGTCGTCAGCAATCCGCCCTATGTTCCTGCGGCCGACGACGTTCTGCCTGTCGGCGGCCTGGCTCGTTGCTGGGATGCCGGGCGGGACGGCCGAGCGTATCTGGATCGCATCTGCCGCGAGGCCGCCCGCATCCTCTCTCCTGGTGGAGTCCTCCTGCTCCTGCAGTCAGGCCTGAGTGATATCGACGCCACATGGACCGAGCTGCGGCGCCAAGGACTTTCGACGGACGTCGTATCGACCGAGCACATACCCTTCGGCCCGGTACTCACCGCGCGGGCATCCCTGCTACGACAGCGGGGGCTACTGCGACCTGACGAGGATTTCGAGAAGCTCGTCGTTTTTCGCGCAGTCAACAGCAGGTCGGCCGCACACTGACTCGTGCGACTGCCGACTGGTCTGCCCCTCGTCGCTCGACGACGTTGAATACGATCTTCTTCCGTTGTAGGTTCACCTGATCTTGCCCCTCGTTCCTACTGCCCCGGTTGCTTCCCTCTCCACCAGGCACGCGGGAGGCACCCACGTCCACCGTGTCAGGCCCCGACTACTCACTAACTCGCATCGAGCGAGAGGTCGCAGTGCCTCTTTCAGCCCCGCCGGCGGCAGTTCGTCGTCGGTTCGCCTTCTCGATCGCGTGGACCAACTCCTCTTTACGCATCGTCGATCTGCCGTGAATGCCTAGACGCCGGGCAATGTCGTAGAGGTGCCGTCTGCTCGCATTGGCGTCGACGCCCTCGGCCTTTCGACCGGTCGCTCGCGGGCCCCCGCTGCGGGCTCGCTCGTCCAACGGCCCCTTCTCGGCCTTGGGTTCCCAATGGTCGCCGACTTTTTCGAAGCTGTGCTTGAGGGCCGCGTACGCAACCCTGTGTGCTCGCTCCCCCTCGCCGTACTCCTCCGCTGCAGCATCGTGAGCCTTGGCGAAGGTACGTTGCGCCTTAGCCGATGAGCGCCGGAGCGTTTCCGGCAACTCCAGCTTCTTCGGCTGCCCAGATCTGGTCGTCTTGGGCATCACCGGCACCTCCTCTTCTCCTTCGAACCGAGTGACCTATTTCAGAGCCGATGCAAGCTCTCGAACGTAGAAGTCGAAGAATCCGTCGACATCAGGCCCCGCGTTGACGAGGGCAAGATGATCGAAGCCGGCGTCGGCGTACGCTCGGATCCTCTCCAAGTGCGGTTCCGGATCGGGCCCATAGCCGAAGCTCTCGGCTATGTCGGATTCGCGGACGACGGACGCGGCAGCCTCGAAATTGACCGGGTTCGGCAGCTCGGCCTGAACCTTCCACCCCGCGGCCGAGAACCGAAACAGCTTGTGAGCGGACTGCAGGGCGGCTTCCTCCGTTGGCGCCCACGACAACGAGACCTCGGCGTACCTCGGCCCTGATCCGCCCGCCTTCTCGTATTGGGCGATCAGATCCCGGTCGGCCTCCGTCGCGAACAATCCGTCGCCCATCTCGGCCGCGATCTTTGCCGCCGGTCCGCCGGAACCCGCCACGATGATCGGTGGAAGTCGCTCCGGCAGATCGAACACGCGCGCATCCTCGAGCTCGAGATGTCGACCGCGGTAGCTGCGGTAGCCGCCGCTCCACAACAACCGAATGATCTCGATCGACTCGCGCAGCATCGCCGAGCGGGTCGATGCCGACGGCCAGCCGCGCGCGACGACATGTTCGTTCAGTCGTTCCCCGCTTCCCAGACCCAGCACGAACCTGCCGTCGGACAGTAACGCTGTCGTTGCCGCCGCCTGGGCCACGATCGCCGGATGGTAACGCACGAAAGGACATGTCACACCGGTGGCCAGTTCGAGGATCGACGTCTTCGCGGCGATCGATCCCAAAATCGACCACGCGAAGCCCGAGTGGTTCTGATCGTGCAGCCACGGATGGAAGTGGTCACTGATCTCGACGAAGTCGAAACCCGCCTCCTCGGCCCGGACCGCCTGCCGAACCACTTCGATCGGTGAGTACGCCTCTGCGAACAGCTTGAACCCGACCCTCACAACGCCTCCGTCCATCCTGCACGCGCGACCCGGTGCGTTGTCCGAATACCCCGCAGGCTGCCACCCGAAACCGACCGAAGGTCGTCACGGACCTCATATGCCGTGTTGCGTTCGAGTCACGATCACCGAAGTGCGTGCCTACCGAGGATTCCCCGGCGCCTCTGCGGGTACCTCGCCCCCGTCCGAACTCAWGGCTGCGATGCAGTACTTCACGCAGGCTTTCGTCCTGCGGCGCAAGAACCCCAGATGTACGACCTGTTCATGGACTTCGCCATCGAGGAGTTCAGCCACCTCGAGATCGTGGGTTCGATGATCACGATGCTTCTGGACGGCCTCAACGACGACCTCAAACAGGCCAACGAACGCTGCGACTGGATGCCAGTCGTAGCGACCGCGGACGGACGGGAACAAGCCATTCACCAGGGTGCCGTCAACCCGATCTACCTGAGTCTCACCGGCGGCGGACAGCTTGGCGGAAGCGGTGTGGCTTCCTCCGTCGACGATAGGGCTCCACCAGCGGCTCTCTCACCATAGGAACTGCTCCTGTTCGGCGTGTGCCGCTTTTCGGGAATGAGGGCGGCAAATGATCTTGTGGACCGTGCCGCTGCAGGGCCTGCCGACGGGTACGCATCGACAGAACCTGCCGTGGCGGGGGCGGCACCGGACGAACACCCCCCGCTAATCCCCGTTCCAGTACCGCCCGGACCGCTCACGACCCCACCGCGCATTGAGTGTGGCGTTGCCCCGAACTTGCCGCCCGACCTTCACGGTAGATCTGAACCGGCGACCACGATCGACCCTACGCGAAATCACCGATCGCGCAACGGGATCAATAGCGCGCTGACGTGCAGATAAGACCTATCAGGATGAGAACTTCCGGTACAGACGCAGCCGGGGATGCGTTGTGCACCTGAACCTATTCCACCTTCCTTCGGCTGATCGAGATGTTACGTTGCTTTCGCCTATATGCATGGGGCGCCGCCGGTTTAGTTGGTCTCTGACTGGGGTGAGGAAATGGTGGCGCCGCAGCTTCTTTCTGTCGTCATGCGGTTGGGCGGAATCTCTACGAATTGTTGCGCAGGCCAATCGAGGAGGTTGTATCGCGATGCCAAAGCACAGAGCTACAGACATACGCACTCTGAAGATCAAGACCCGCATCATGGTTGCCGCGACGGCAGTTGCCGCGCTTGCGATCGGTTCGCCGGCGCTGGCGAACGCTGACGGTGAGGGCGGTTCGGGTAGCCACGGTAGTGAGAGCTCCGGCAGCGGCGAGGGAAGTTCGGGTAKCCACGGTAGTGAGAGCTCCGGCAGCGGCGAGGGCAGTCTGGGCAGTGCCGGTAGCGCGGAGGCCGGCAGCGCCAGCCTCGGGGAGCACGGAAGTGCGGATCTGGGCAGCTTGATTCTGCCGTTGCTCGGAAGCTCCGGTTCCAACAGCGGCAGCCTCCTACTCGGCAGTGGCGTACTCGGAAGTGTCGGGCTTGGAAGCCTTTTCGCGGGGTCCGGCGGATCGGGCGGCCCAGGCGTCCCCGGCCCCGGCGCACCGGGACCGAGCGTCCCACCCGGCCCCAGCGAGCAAGCGCCACCCGCCCCGCAAGGCGGAGGGCAGGTCGCTGTCGCCCCCATGGGCGGCGTCGAAGCCGGCGGCGGACCCTCGAACGACACCGCTGGACACGGATCCGGTTGGCTTGTCGGCAGCGCCCTGCTCGTCGCGGCCGCGGCGGGTACGACAGCAGCTGGCGTCGGCAGGCATCGTCGCCGGGCGTAAGTGCCTGACGATCGTGTGAAGTGTGAAGCACACCGACAGGCCATTGCCCGGGCAGCCGAGGCAATGGCCTGTCGGGTGGCTCTGCTTCACGGGTTCCAACGAGCCAGCGGTAGACCTGCACGATACTTGTCGGACGTTAGTCTGCAGAACCTTCCACTCCACGGGGTGGAGCAAGAGGTCTGCATATCCGGCCCTCCTTGCGGCGCCGACGCACGCTCGTCTCGCGTCCGGTACGACTGCAACGAGGCGCCTGCCACCGCGACAGCACGCCGAGGGATCCCCGAGTTGTGGGGCCCGCCGGCTCCGGTTGGTTTCGGTCGCCCCAGTTACAGTCGATCCATGGACCGCAATTCCATCGAAGCTCTTCCGGTTGGCCGGGCGTTTTCGCAGAGGGCCAAGGCCCTCGCGATCATCGACGCGATCCTGTGCCCGGAGTGGGAGTACCGCTACTACTCGTTCAACTCGGAATGGGGTTCCGGACAGTCGATGGCCTCGGCCCGGGACGGCCAAGGCGCCGAGTATTTTGCCCTGATCTCGGATGATGTCATCGGATTCAAGTCCTACGAACCCCAGAGTCCGGCGGTGCCGCCGCCTTCCGCCGGCTGGGCCGCCCATACGCCCGCGAACACAGGGCTCGGGGACTTCTGGGGCGAACCGGCGTTTTCGATGGATCACATCTCGTGGTTGGCGACGTGCGACGCGGGCATCTGGCAGTTGCTCGCGGGTGAACTGCGGATTCCTGACCTGGCAAAAGCGCTGACCCGCGACGCAGATGAGCACGCCAGCTGGGCAGCCACGTACTACGAGCTGACCCCGAGCACCGAGCAAGTTGAGGCGATGCGGCACCTCTTCGACGGTGAACCGCTGACCGGCGACGTTGTGGCCGCGCTGAACCCGTCCGCGGGCATCGTCGACCTGACCGACGACATCACGGAGATCGGTTGGCCAACCGCGGTGTAGCCGTTGCTCTCGCACGAACAATTGCCAACTATCGTGACCACGATCGCGAGGGAAAGCCGTCGCGGTAGTTGTCACACCACAGGTCGGCGCACCTGCGGATGACAACTCCGATGACGATTCACACCGGCCCGCCGTCTGTTCTGTTGTGAAGGGCAACCGTAGGTGGCCATTCGTCATCCAAGCTGGCCACTTTGCCAACCTTGCCGGTTGGCGGATATATACCCCCGTGGGTATCATTGGAGGTCACATTCATCGCCAGGAGATCAGACAGCTTTGTAGAGTACTGATTCCGACAGGCCTCGTGAACCACTGCGGGCTATCCAAGTGCCCGGCTGTGTCAGTCTCGCCGCGGCGGCCGTAGCAAACGGGCCGTAGAGCTAGCATGAGTCAGTGAAGATCGACCGGATTCCCGACGGAGCTCAGGACCCCCGCGCCAGCGTCTTGACGCGCGCACGACTAAGCGACATTCAGGACGTCGATGACATTCTGACGCTGGTGTCTGCAGAACGAGCCGCAAATCTCGACTCCCGAATCTTCATCACGCTCGACGATCTCGCCCAAGCCTCGTACACGAGCATGCACGCCGGCGAGGCCGACGAACTCGAAGTTGCGACAGACGATCTCGACTTTCTGAACGACCCAGGCGCTCAACGGCGCTTCGAGCTCCGGCAGGTCGCTCATGCGGCGGCTCAGCTCGGCAGGAGCGAACTCATACCGAGCTGGGACGAACTGCACGGCACTCGAGAATGCCCTCCCGACTGGATTGACCGGATGGCCGCCGTCAACGACGACCCGACCACCATTCTCGACGACGAAATCCACGTTCTCCACGTGCCGGTCCGCGACAGTCTGGCGGCAATCGCCGGCTTCCCGAATGGGTACTTCAGCGTCGACTGGGACACGTTCCAGAACTACACCGTCACTCGTCATCTCGCCGACGCCTACGGCTATCGTCCACTTGGTATCGGTGCGTCCTGGATTGGATTCGAACGGGATACGCCGTTGTCCCTGCTGAAGGCGAATGAACTCATCGAGGAGCTGAAGCCCATCTACGGCAGTATTGACGCGCCCGGATGGACTCGCCTCGAGGACGCCCTCACTCGCAGGCGGACGCTCTTCCTCGGCTACACCGACAACTTCGCCGACTGAGAAAGCGGTGGGTCTGGTCCAGCTCCGGGGTCCGTGGCGGTCGACCCCGCAGCGCACCCGCGACCTCCTGGAGATCAGCGACCTCCCAGTCGACCGGATCGCCGCGGAGGTCGGCTTCGCCACAGGGGCGTCGTTGCGACAGCACCTRCACGCGGCAATCGGAGTGTCTCCCCATGCCTATCGGAACACCTTCCGAGCCCACAGCAGGGTGCCTAGCAGATCCTGAAAACCGGTGCGTCAGTCGGCGTCCGGCGCCTTCACTGCCCGCATCGGACGTCGCGAAAGCAGATGTCCGAATTCCATTCAACACGGTCACACTCCCCCCATGTCCGCCCGCCTCGCGATCAAGAAGTCCGAACAAACGTGATCTCGCTCCGTACCTCCAACGCTCAGGACGTCACGATTCGCCTCGCCAACGACGTGGGTCTGGGGACCAAGCGGACGGCTTGGGAGATGGGCGCCGGATGAGAGCTCAGCTGACGCGTGTGCACATTGTCATCGACGACCGCACTCACGTCTCAGGGGTGCGCCGGCGGCATGTGGTCGACCATCTCGGCAAAGACGTTGACCTGACCGCCGAAGAACCTTCCGCCGCGGTCCAGTGTCTCGACACTGATCAGCGCTCCGGACCCACTGTCGATCACCATCCGGTCGACGTAGCCCTCCTCGAAGGTGAACTCGAGTACATAGCCGGGCCGCCCGGTCCGATCCGTACCGATACCGAGGTCGCGTGCCCGGATCGCCTCGAGGTCGAGCCCGGCGAGGACTCGGTAGATCCCGGCCTTGACCTCGGGCGTGACTGCCGGGTCCGGAAGCAGCTTGGTCGCCAGCCGATAAAGTGCCCGGTCAGGGGCTTCGTCGACGTACCCGAGTCCGAGCTGCTGCGACAGACTCAGCATTTGCGTCCGCAGCTGGTAGGGGTCGGCAGGAAGTCCGGCCAGCTGCGCGCTCGTCAGGTATCCGGAGGTTTCGTGGAGGTCCCCGCCGACCTTGCCGACGAGTGCGGTTCCGTCCGGGCGCACGAAGGTGTCGTACGTCGGGTGATCCGCATCGGTCAGGTTGGTGAACTGCAGGTGCCGGATCGGTCCGGTCTCGATCGGCTCGGTCATCGCCGCGACCAAGTCCGCGGTTTGCTCCAGCGTGCGGGCTGCACCCACCGTGACGACCTGGCTCTGTTCGGGTACACCCATGTGGTCGTATCCTGCGGCGAAGACGAACACCGAGACGGCGACACAGGCGGCGCTGACCACCGCCGTCACCCGCCCTGGCCGGCGACGGAACCTACCGAGGGTCACGACCGTCGTCGATGACCCGGTGGCTTCGGACGCCGATCGCTGCGTGGACTTCTCGATTTCTATGGTGCGCATCAGGTTTCGTCTCGCTCGGAGGATGACCTCGTCACCGGGAGGCTGCGGCTCGGGTCGCCGACTGCGGATTTCCGTGAAGTCACCCATGTYCATCTCCTTGCCCCGGTTCGGTCTGCTGTCGCCCTGTTGTTGTGAGTTCATCGGGTTCCGGTTCACGCAGTTTGCGGCGGAGCCGGTTCAAGCGAGAACGTACGGTTCCGGTGGGGATCTGCAGCGCCTCGGCTATCTCGGGATAGCTGAGGTCTCCCCACGCGTAGAGCAGCAGCGTGTCGAGATCTGCCTGCGAGAGTCGCCGCAGCCGGCGCTCGAGTGCGCGGACCTCGCGGCGGGCGTCGATCGAGGCGTCGACCCGGTCCTCGAATGGCAACGAGCTGTCTGGCCTGGGATGGCGGGCGAGCAGGGCGATGTCCCGGCCCAGGCGGCGACGGTTCGAGTGCAGAACGTTGCCGGCAATTCCGTACAGCCAGGGCAGCGCGTGTTCGTAGGCCAGGTCGAAACCGGCCCGACGACCGAACGCGACCACGAACACGTCCGAGGCGAGATCATCGGCCGCATCGCTGCCCGCCCGACGAGCGAGATAGCGATGAATCGTGCCGAAGTGACGATCGAAGATCCCCGCGAAGGCGTCCGGATCCGTCAGCGACCGGGCGATCAGCTCATTGTCTCGCGGGCAGGGAACCTCGCGGAGTACATCAGTGTCCACATGCTCATTTGTCACGGGCGCTGGATCCGGTTCACGGTCAGAGCAGACGGCGTGGATGAAATCCCAGCGGCCGTGCCGTTGCTGTGGACGGTTCGTGGACCACACAAGGACGGCAAGCGTCCCCTAGGCCGGGTCGGGCTGATGCGGGCCGGGCTACGGTCGGACTGCYTTGCGACGACCCGGATAGGATCCGGTCTCCTTCTCGCTATCACGCCGAAAATGGTGAGCGTCCCGTCAGGTGAATCCCTATGAGGCGCATCACCATCGACGCGAAAGGTGATGTTGTGGCTGGAGACAGTCATCGATGGTGCACCGCTGAGTGCTTCTCGCAAGGCTGGCCGTGTACTCTCGCGAGATAGTCCCTGAGACACCGCCTTCCTTTGCAGGTCCAGTCGCTACGCTGCAAACCGTCGGGAAGCGACCATCGCGAATGGCCTCTGCCACCCGCTGGGCACTGCGCTTCTTCCGCTTCGCCCGACGTGTCGAGTACATGGCCATCGAGCTCGCCGAGGTCGGAGAACCGATCCCACATCGTGAGGATCGGCCCCTCATCCATCACAGCGCTCGGAGCAGTTCGGGCTTGGGCTCGCTTCAGCGTGATACCGCGCTACGGCCAGTGCACGACATAGTGGACCGCCATGCGTATCCCGGATAGCAACTGCGCCGAATGCGCAAGCGATCATGTCGACGCCTTGCTCGAGCGTGGAATAGGCTCTACTCGTTCGCGGCAACGCGCTGATTGAACTGGACCTTGTGGCCGTCTGGAGCGGCGACGGTCGCGTAGATACCCCAGGGCTCCCTGGCCACGTCTGGCACTGTTGCCCCACGTGCACGCAGCTGCTGTGCAGTTTCGTCGACATCGTCACTTGCGAAGGTCAGGAAGGCCCCGTCACCAGACGATCGCCCAAAAATGTCCGCGGGCGAAAGGACGATCGTGGTTTGCGCTCCTGCAGGTCGCACTTCAACCCAACGCGCACCATTTCCCATGTCAGCGTCGGAGACGACCTCGAACCCGAGAATGTCGCGGTAGAAGGCGAGCGCCTCGTCTTGGTCGGCCACGTAGATAACCGCCGAAGCGACATGCGTGATCATCCACTCAGGCTAGCCTGGGCCCGACGGCCCGGCAGGACTTCGCGATAGCCGTCACGGTCGGCGACTAGATCTAGCGGTGGGTGACTGGCCATTCGTCGTACCGCTCGAGGCCACTGGTATCGCCAGTTCCATCTGCTGATCTTTCGGCGACCCGTGTCATCTGACGAAGCCTGACCACCCGCCATCAGTAGCTCTTCCAGTCGTAACGCACCCAATCAAATATGCCGAGCCAGGCAGCTACCAGCACAACTGATTACGTCGACTGCATGAAGAGGATCAGCTTCGAAGACCGGGAAACCTACATGCGACACGCACGGGATTCTCGCGCGTCAGACGTTTCCCTCGGGGGGCGTGCTCGTCGAAGTGACCAGGCCGAGCGCGCCCAGCGTCCTCCCCGCCCGCGCAACGAACGCCGCAGAGCGAACTTGTACATTGATACAACTTGTATCGATATACAACTTTGCGAGGTGAGTTGTCATGCGGCCCATGACACGGGCAGAAGTGCGTGCCGCGATCGTGAACCTGGATCCGGCGCAGAAGAAGGTGCACCTACCGACGTGGTTCGACGAGGTGCGCTGGCATCGGATCGACTACCTCGGTTGGCGAGACCTGCGGGCTGCGATGCGGGTCTACCTGGTCGCCGACGTCGACGACGAGGCTTTCGGGGTCATCCTTCGGCAGAACCCGAACCAAACCGCCCTCGGTTCTCGCGCAGTGATGTGCGACCTGTGCCGGTTCGCTCGGCGGTTCAACGAGGTTTCACTCTTCACCGCGCCACGCCCGTCCAGGGACAAGCGTCAGCGGCTGAGTACGCTGGGGCTCCACGTCTGCACTGATCTCGACTGCAGCGTGAATGTCCACAGCAAGCCGATCGTCGGACCACTCGACCCCCCGGCCGAGGAGACCATAGAACGGCGCCGACAAGGGCTGCGGGAGCGAACAGTGACGTTCCTACGGTCGGTGTCGGATCTCGATCGAACTGCACGACGGAGCGAATGATGGCGTATCTGGCACGTACCGAGCGCCGACGCTCCATCGTCGATGCGGCCGCCACGGTCGTGGCGAGGGACGGTCTCAGCGCTGTGACAGCGCGCACGGTCGCGGAGGAACTCGGCGGATCACCGGGGCAAATTCATCATCACTTCACCTCGACCGACGAACTCGTCGCCGAGGCGTGGCGCCAGTATGCCGCGAGGGAGATCGAGGCCTACGGGGCGGAAGTCAGCGGTCTCGAACCGCTCGAGGCGCTGACGAACTTCTTTCAAGATCTGCTGGGCGAGAAGGACGGTCAGGCAATGGCCCGATGGGCCGAGGCGGCGGCGCACGCGCAGTTACGCAAGCCCGTCGCGGACAGTTACGTCGAGTCGCTCGCCCGACTGACGGACGTGCTTGCGTCCGTCCTCGTTCGCCGTGACCTCGACGTGGCTCGGGCCCGGGAAGCCGCGGGCCGACTGCTCATGCTCGCAGTCGGCCTCGCCGGGATCGCCCGCATCACCGACGATCCGCCAATCTCCCTGCGCTCCGTCATGCTCTCGGCCATCCACGCGGAGTGCGCTTGACGCTGTCGGCTATGTCGCTCGATCCACCGGGGCCGCGCAGGCGCGCCGACGAGGCCAGCTGTCAAGGAGCACCAAACGTCGTCCACCACACGAGCTCGGCGATCGGTCTCTACGTGATCGCGACTATCGCGCAAGCGCTCGCGTGGACAGACCTGAGCAGCAGCGAGTAAAGCTCGCCCGTCGTGTTCTTCCTCCTCGCGGCCGCGGTGCTCGCCGCGATCCTCGGAGGGTGCACAGATCGACGGTGACCTACAGGGCGAGCTCGCGCAACGAACTCGACCGTGTCAAACGGGTCCCTACCGAACTGCCTTCGTTGACGCCGACGGGACCCTCGCGGCCGTCGCAATCGTCCACCTGTCTCGCGGCCACTCCGGCGGTGCGACCGTCGCGCAGACGCGACAATGGCGCCGTCGTGCACGCCGACTGCAACAGAGGGGGGATTCTGTGCAGTCGGCCACCGCAAGGCGATCGGCGCCTACGCTCGAGGATGCAGGACGGTCGCCCACGATCAAACGTGGTCGACCATCGCGGGTAGTCGAAGCCGACCGCCACGTGGCCCGTCTACCGGTCTGGGAACCCGGTGGCTGTGGCGACCGCACACCTGACGCCGCGTCGTCCGCGACACCTCGAGTCGGTTCGATGTCGCCGCTACTGGGTATCCCGCCGGCACCATCGCCAGTCCGGAGACGAGGGAGGACTATCTGATGGCGAACGAGGACACCGGCTCGATCACCGGCACACGCGACAAGGACTGCAACCTGATCTGGTTCGTCGAGGCGTCACTGAGGGACGCGCTTCGGATGGAGACCTACGTCCAGGACGCCGAACGCAACGGCGACAACGAGCTCGCCGACTTCTTCACAAGAGCACAGGCAGAAAGCCGCAAAGGTGGCGAACAAGGCAAAGCCCTACTGTCCGAATGCCTTTCCCGCTCCGGCAGCTGAGCGGACGCCGGAACGTGGCGGGGTTCAGCGTATCCCGGTCACTTCCTGCGCGATATCAGCCAGACGGGTCTGAGGTGCCGAGACGACGCCGTGGCGGTTCTTGTGCGCCTCCTCGTACGCGAGGATCGCCCGGACATCGGCCGTCTCGGTCAGCTCCTTCACCTCGGCGACCACCTCCGAGACGTTCAACTCGTCGTAGTCCGCGATCGGCAACTCATCGGGCGTGAGTGCACCGGTGGTGGTGCGGACGCTGTGCAGGGCATCGGCGATCGTGTCGGCGCCCTCGCTGCGGGTGACGTGTTCGGCGCGTTCGAGGGCGGCGTTACTGCTGGCAGTGATCGTTTTCGCGGCCACGTCACCGGCGTGCGCCCCGCGGCCGAGTAGCCGGTCGATCCGCGGCCCGGTGGAGCGGGCCGCATCCATCGCCCGGTCCAATCCCTTCGCCGACCACGACATCGGGGCATTCACCAAACGCACCGCCGCACCGGTAGCGGCCTGCATCGGTGTCCTGCGCAGGGCGGCGGGGCCGCCGAGTGCTTCCTCCGCGAGGACCGTCGTCAACCACTCCGCGGTCGCCGAATGCGCGATGATCAGCCGCTCCGCCAACTGCACGACGCCCGGATCGTGTTCGGCGGTGGCCAGGGCTTTCAGGTACCGGGCCCGGTCGAGGAGCTGATGTTCGAGTGCGAGGTCGCCGAGCAGTGCTTCGTCGAACGGCTGTGCCTGTTCGGTGACCGTTTTGACCGCTGACGCGGCGCGTCCGAGGAGCGGCCCGACCAGATCCGGGAGACCGCCCAGCTCACGCAGGGCCCGCTCGATCGCGTCCGTCCGGTCGCGCGCGTTGTCGGCGTTACGGGCCAGCTCGGTGGCCACGGCCTCCGTGCGGGCCTGCGCCCTGCGGGTATCCGCCACCTGTATCTCGGTGTTCGTCAGGTCGAGAATCGTGCGCAACTGCGTGATCAGGGTCGATGTGTCGGGCATAGCAGGCTCCGTTCCAGGGTCGATGGTCATTTCCCCGCCGCGCTTACCCACAGGTCGACCGCACCAACCGTCACGGTCAGCTCAGCCCGCGACCGTCCCCTCGTACCGGTGCACGACGTACGCCTCCGCATCAGCGACAGGCCCGCTGTTCACCCACCGCGGATGCTCACACGACTTCCGCGTGGCTGTCAGCGACCGCCACGTACTACGCGCAAGGCGGTCGATCTCCGGCTGCGGCACCTCCCGCCGCTCGACGACATCGAACCCGATCGTCTTCTGGTTCACACCCATGCCCGCCACCCTAGGCGGCACCGACGCGCTCGCCGGGGCTTTCTCCGAACCCATACAGGCTCGTTACCGGACAGTGCCGTTGAGTCGTCAAGAGACATTCAAGTGTTTTCCCACAACGGATTTCAACAATCTGGTAGCAACCAAGACGCGCTGCAGCCTCGACGACTCGTCGCCCTGGCCCATGCCCGCCGCTAGGTTCTGCGAGAGTGCGATCGCCCACAGCCCTCGGCGATTACGGGGCCGATCGCACTCAACCAGAGGCGGGCCGAGCGACAGTACGGGACAGGGCTTGATTGTTCGCATGCCCTGTTCGCGGGCCCTGCGTCCGATAGCCGCCCTGTCCGCGCCGTACTGAGCTGTCGAACGGGCGTGCGGGATGGCCAAACCGCGCCGTATCCGGCCGGCGTCGAACCACCTGTCACCGCGTTCGGTGAGCAGCGCTTCGCTGCCGTGGTACGAGTCCAGGCGTGTGCTGGCGCGACTGCGGTCGGCCTGCTCTTGTCGCGGGGCACGGCCACAGCCGACCGTGAGCAGCCGTCGAGGCGGAATCGGATGCAGGTACCTATGCGGGTACTTCTACCGTCGCGTTCGCTCGCCGCCAGCGTGAGGGTCGACCTACCGAAAATGGCCCGCCACATGGAGTGGATGCTAGGTGAGAATTGTCGGCCCTCAGCCCACCAGGCCACGCATCGTGACCCGTCGAGAAACAGGCACCGTAGTCGCTCTGCGCCCTCTACTCGACACAACGAGCGCATGGGACCCGGCAGCTCGTAGGATGACGATCCTTGCGTTGGACAGCGGTCAGTGGTCATTCGCGTGGGTTCATGGATGGCACCACGTCGTACCCGGGCTGAGGGTCGCGTTCCGGGAGCATCCCGAAGGAGCACGATTCCCGACGTTTTTCCCGCTACCCGCCGATTCTCCGGGACGGTGAAACGGTGCGGGTTCACTGCCGGACGGTCCGGTGATCGAGAAGGGGACGGCGCCTAATGCCCTCGTCCTTGCGCTTCTGGTGGTCCTCAATCGGATGCAACGCAGTCATCAACTGTGCCCCCGGACCGATGTACGGCGAATGAAAGCGAAATCACCTCTGTCGCAGGGGCACCGAGGTCGGGATGAAGCCCCAGAACAAACCAAACCCCCGGCGCTCTAGCCGCATCCGCGGATGCCCAGTCCCCCACCACTACGTCGGTGGAATCCGAACGGCTGCTCGGCCTGCTCGGCGCGGTGGACTGGCGGGGATCGATAATTTGGCTTGATAGCACTTGTATTGAAAGAAAGCGAGTTACACAATAGGGACATGAGCGCAGACGGACCCCGCGCTGCATCGGTCTCCGCGAGGACTAGACAGTACGACTCGACGCTTCGACGACGTCAGGCCGAGGAGACTCGGCGCAGGATTCTCGATGCCGCCACCGCTCTGTTCAGTGATCGCGGTTGGTCCGCCGGGATGCGCGACATCGCAAGCGCGGCGGGTGTGTCGTTCGAGACGGTGTACGCCAACTTCGGTTCCAAGCCGGGACTGCTGAACCAGGTCCTCGACGTGGCGGTGGTCGGCGACGATCAGCCCGTGGCCCTGATGGACCGCCCGGAGTTCGCCGCACTCGCCCATGGGACACACCGGGAACGTGCCGCGGCGGCCGCGTCGTTGGTCACCGGAATAAATGGACGCACCATGGGGCTGATGCGGGCGTTGCGTGAGGCGTCGGCCGTGGCGCCGGCACTCGCGTCGAGGCTGGAGGACGAGCGGCGCCGCCAGCGCATGACTGTGCAGGTAGCCGGGGCGTTGATGACGGGCCGTGACTTGAGCTCCACCGAGAGCGATGGGCTCTGGGCCGTGATCACGGTGGAGGTCTACGAGCTCCTGACCGGCGGCGCCGGTTGGAGCCCTGGGCAGTACGAGGATTGGCTTGCCGGAGCCATCACCAGGCTCCTGGCTCTGGAAGAGTGAAAGGAGAGGGCCATGGAGACCAACCTGCATGAGCCCGCCGACATACGAAGCATGGGGATCGTCCACAGCGCGCTGCGCCGGGACCTGGAACGAACCCGGATGGTACTCGAGACCCAGCCGTACCCGGACGGGAGGCGTCGCCGTAAGCTCGCGGCGCACGTGCTCTGGATGATGCGATTTCTGCACATTCACCACACTGGCGAGGATGTCGGACTGTGGCCGCTGATTCGGTCCAGAAATCCGGCGGCGGGTGCGCTGCTCGACCAGATGGACGCAGACCACAAACGGATTGCCCCGGCGGTCGCCGCCCTGGAGGAGGCCGCACACACCTACCGTGACAACGGGTCCGCACGCGAAGAGTTGCTCGTCGCGCTGGCCGGATTGGGCGACGTCCTGCTGCCGCACCTGCGGCGTGAAGAACTCGAGATGATGCCGGTCGTCGCCGCCACCATAACCACCGCCGAGTACCTCGCCGTCGAGCACGAGCACTTCGTCAAACCGAAGAGCTTCACGGAACTCGGCGCTGAAGGGCACTGGGTCATCGACGGGCTCGAACCGGATGACCGCGAGGCGATCTTGCGCTTGGTCCCGGCCGTGCCGCGCTTCGTCATCCTCCACGGCTTTGCCCGGAGCTACCGTCGTAAAGCCGCCCTGCTGTGGCGTGACGGACCAGCGGCTGCGGTGCCGTCGCTCAACCTGTCACTGATGGAGGACCGTCCCCGGTAAATCCACTGGCACGGGCGCGGGGGCGCTCGTTGACGTGGCGGCCCGCGCGTCAGTCCGCTGCATGCTCGGCCCGAGCACCCCGACCGCGTCGAGGACATCCCGAAGTGTGGCGCGACGCGCGACCAGGTTGGCGAAGTGGCCAACTGGACTCGCTTTGTGGACCGTCAATGCTGTTGGCACTTCCCGGAGTCCTCCGCCTACCGAAAGACCGCGATACGGTGCGATGTGCCCGAAATTGCGAGTCGGCGTCGAACCCAGCCGGCCCCGCCTCACGTTGCCTATCACGCCATTGTCGAGCCCGACCGGGACCAGACTCGTCCGTGGCTGATCCTGCACCAGGACGAACAACGCCCCACCGCCATTGAAGCCGCCGAACCACATCTAGTGGTGTGGAGCTCGCTGTGGCCGCTACGCCCGGTGCCCGCGTCCGCTTCGACATCGTCGAACCGCCACATGGCAGCACCACGTTGCGCTGGATGCTGACCGTAGGCCCTGCCCCAGACGAAGAGACGCTCGTCCGCACGCGGAAGCGGGTCAATGAGCTGATCAACGCGAACCTGCGCTTCACCTTCGGGCAGTAGACCGCCAGCTTCCTCCCAGGCCGACCTGAACCCCCGCCCCGCCGTGTGGCGGGTCCCAGCGAACAATTGCCAGCTACGTTGACCACAATCGCCTCGGTTTCGAAGCCGGGCACTACGACGTGTCCATCGCCTGCGCGGAAAACAAACTGATGCCCGCGGTTCGGCGGGCCGTCCCGGACACCCTCGTCCTCGCGGACGGCTTCAGCTGCCGCACCCAGATCCGGGATCTCGAACCAGGAACGCACCGCTGCACAGCGCCGAGGTGCTCGCGCCCGCCCTGCGCGGCGGCGCCGGCCTGCCGTGACGCCACAGCGTGACTTGTCACTGCTCGACGTACACAACGCTTCCCGGTGAGGCGTCGTGCACGTCACGGAAGCCCGAAGCGGGGACATGACCCACAACAGGATGCGGCGACAATGCCGCGATGGAATCGTTCTTCGCGCTGTTACAGAAGAACGTCCTCGATCAGCGTCCGTGGGCAACCCGCGACGAGCCCTTCGATCGCAATCCGAACAGACCCCACCGCCATCGACGTCAGGTCAGGCTCGGCAAGTTGACTCTGTCGAAATACGAGACCATCGTGACCGCTCGTGCTATTCGGGCTGCGTGGCCCGACCTGTCGGACTGTCTGATTAACGGTTGATCCGGTATCTGGCCGACACGCCGAGCTCTGCTTGGCGGGGAGGCAAGACCATGACCGAAACACTCGATCCCATGGATCAGTCGAAGATCGATCACCAGAAGTTGGCGCAGCAACTGTTGGCGCAGGCCAAGGCCGACGGTGTCGAACTGGTCGGCCCGAACGGGCTGCTCAACCAGCTGACGGCGAACGTCCTCGAAACGGCACTCGAAGCAGAGATGGACGAGCACCTCGGCTACGAGAAACACCAGGTCGAAGGCCGAGGCAGCGGGAACTCCCGCAACGGGCGGCGGGCGAAGACAGTCCTGACCGAGATCGGTCCGGTGCAGATCCAGGTGCCGCGGGACCACGACTCGTCGTTCGACCCACAGATCGTCAAGAAACGACAGCGACGGCTGACCGGGGTCGACGAGATCATCTTGTCGCTGTCCGCCAAAGGACTGACGACCGGGGAGATCTCCGCCCACTTCGACGACGTCTACGGCGCCTCGGTGTCGAAGGACACGATCAGCAAGATTCCCCCGAGCACTTCGTGCAGGAAGGTGCCCCCTCCGCCAAGGTGCTCGACGAGATGGCGGAATGGGCGGGGCGGCCGCTGGATTCGGTGTATCCGGCGGAAGTTCATCGATGCCATCCACGTCAAGATCCGCGACGGGCAGGTCACCAACCGGCCCTGGGGGTACCTCCCGCATGCGGGGGACTACGTGGCCATCGGCGTCACCGTCGACGGGCACCGCGACATCCTCGGATTGTGGGCCGGCGACGGCGGCGAGGGAGCCAAATTCTTCGCTCGCCGTGCTGACCGAGATCAAGAACCGTGGCACCGGCGATGTCTGCATCGTGGTGTGTGACGGACTCAAGGGCCTGCCCGAGGCCATCACCACCGTCTGGGACCGGGCGATCGTCCAGACCTGCGTGATCCATTTGCTGCGCAACACCTTCCGCTACGCGTCACGCAAGCATTGGGATGAGATGAGCCGGGATCTACGGCCGATCTCTCCCCCAAGCACTACGTGCAGGGAGGTACCCCCACCGCGGTCAACGAGGCCGCGGCCAGCGAGCGGTTCGACGAGTTCGCCGCCAAATGGGGCCCACGATATCCGGCGATCATCCGACTGTGGCGCAGCGCCTGGAGCGAATTCGTTCCCTTCCTCGACTACGACCCGGAGATCAGACGCGTCATCTGCAGCACCAACGCCATCGAGTCGATCAACGCGAGGTACCRGCGCGCGATCCGCGCCCGCGGGCACTTCCCGACCGACCAGGCCGCCCTCAAATGCCTGTATTTGGCGACCCGGGCACTGGACCCGACAGGGACGGGAAGAGCACGATGGGCGATGAGGTGGAAGCTGGCACTGAACACGTTCGCCATCACGTTCGAGGGCCGGATCACCCCGAGTGAGAACTAAACCGATGCGCCAGAACCGGATCCACCGGAAATCTGGCACTCCCCATCCATCCCAGTTCCGGGCTCCCGTTATCGAGAGACGCCGCGGGACTTCGTGAAGGTGTAGTCGGAGGACTTGATTCGGAGTGTCTTCTTCCAGAAGTCGACGGTCGATGACGGCCACAGCAGGGTGTTCTCACCCGTTCGGGGATCCAGGTACCAGCTCGTGCAGCCGCCGGCGTTCCACACGGTGTGCGACATCTGGGCGTTCAGCCATGCACGGAACCGTTCTTGGGCCTGTGCAGTGACCTCGATCGGCCCGCGTCGCCGGGCTGCTTTGATGGCGGCGATCGTGTACCGGACCTGTCGCTCGATCATGAAGACTTGGGAGTTGTGCCCGAGGCCGGTGTTGGGTCCGCAGAGAATGAAGAAGTTGGGAAACCCGTTCACGGTTGTGCCGAGGTAGGCGTTCATTCCGTTGGCCCACGCTTTGTCGAGCAGCATGCCGGTGCGGCCGATGATGTCGACCTCGGCGAGAGCATTTTGGGCGTCGAATCCGGTGCCGAAGATGATGCAGTCGGCATCGATGACCTCACCCGTGTCGGTGATCACCGAAGTTGCGGTGATCTCCCGGATGCCTTCGGTGACAACGTTGACGTGCGGCTTCATCAGGGCTGGGTAGTAGTCGCTGGAGATCAGCAGGCGCTTGCAGCCCAGGGTGTAGTCGGGGGTTAGTTTCGCACGTAGCTCGGGGTCGGGAACCTGGCGCTCAAGGTGCCTTCGTGCATAAGCGACGGTCTTGTCGTTGTCGCTCGCGACGTTGGTGAAACCTTCGGCTCGTTCCTCGTGCTGCCAGTACAACCTTGCGCGCCGGTACCACTTCAGAAAGGGAAAGCGGCGAAGCTTGCGCTTCTCGTCCTCGTCGAAGGGGCGGTCAGCCTTGGGCATGATCCAGGGGGCAGAGCGCTGGAAGATGGTCATGGAAGCGACCTGGTCGGCTATGGCTGGCACGAACTGGATGGCGCTCGCTCCGGTGCCGATGACCGCGATCCGTTTGCCGGTCAGGTCGTAGTCGTGGTTCCACTGTGCCGAATGGAAGGCGGTGCCGGTGAAGTTCTCAAGACCGGGGATGGCCAGCGTCTTGGGGCGGTGCAGAAGTCCGACGGCAGAGACGAGATGGGTGTACTCGTATCGTTCGCCGTTAGCAGTTGTCACGGTCCATGCCTGTCGCCGTTCGTCCCATTCGGCAGCGGATACCCGTCGACCGAATCGGATCCTTCCGGTGAGACCGCGACGGTGGGCGAAGGTCTCCAGGTACTCGAGGATCTCTGGCTGGGGAGCGAACAGGTGGGACCAGTTGGGGTTCTGGTCGAAGGAGTAAGAGTACAGCGGCGAGGGGATGTCGCAAGCGCAGCCGGGGTAGGTGTTGTCGCGCCAGGTGCCGCCTACGCGGTCGGCGTGCTCCAGGATCAGCCAGTCGGAGATTCCGGCGTCCTCGAGCTTCGCGGCGATGGCGAGCCCGCTGAAGCCTGACCCGATGATGAGGACCGATCCTGTGGCGGCGGCCTCGGGAGCTGGCGCTGCGCTGGACGGCGCGGAGTGGGTATTCATGAAGGCTCCTCATAGCGTGTCGATCAATCGATCGACACGCTACGGCGTCGGACCGGCTTCCCGCAACTGCCCTTGTGCGATGGGGCTACATCGCTGTAGTCCTCTGCAGCGATCGATCGATCGACACAATGCATAGAGACGCGACCAAGGAGTTGTAGACGACGAGAGTCCCGGGAAACCCGGCCAACCCACGCGATGTGGAGCAGTCCTCCGGGACGCGCTCTTGTCCGCGATGCTTGCGGTGACGGTCGCTGCTCACGGGCCACGCCCCGCAATCCTCGACGCCGGCGTCTCGTTCACCTATAACCAGTTCGATCAACGAGTGCGCGATACGGCCTTCACTCTCCAGGGCGTGAAGGCGGGGGACCGGGTTGCTATCGTGCTGCCGAACTGCTGGGAGTACGCGGTCACCTACTTCGCTTAAAGTCGAGAGCGCCATCGCCGTGCACCCCGACGTCGCGATGGTTGCGGTATTCGGTCGCCCTGACGACTTGTTCGGCGAGCGCGTCTGCGTAGCGCTGGTTCCTGAGCCGGGCTCGCAGCCCACTGAGGGATCGCTGAGCACCTGGGCCGCGCAGCGTCTGGCCGACTACAAGGTGCCAGTGGAATGGCAGTTCCTCGACGAGATGCCGTTGAACGCCAGCGGCAAGATCTTGAAGCGTCAGCTGAGCCAGACAACGCCCACAGTGGCACCATGATCAGGCACGCATCGGGGCGCTCTGAGGTAAATGCGGGCCTATGGACACGGCCTCGAAGAGGATCACACCGAGATGCCTGTCGCTGGCCACGTCCCACGCGTCCTTCACGTGTTGGACGAATCCCTCTACCGGTCCGCGCCCAACAACCGTAGGACGAGCCAGACGTAGCTTTCGACGAGCGCGTCCCTGGTCAGCGTGCCCCGCGGGGTGAACCACTCGCGGACGCCGTTCAGCATGTCGAGCACGGCCATGGTGGCGACGGCGACGTCAGGGACGTCGAACTCCCCAGAGTTGACGCCTTCCTTGATCGTGTCCCGTACCGCGTCGTGGTAAGCGGACTGGAGACGGATGCCTTCCCGCTGCTGATCCGCGTCCAGGGCACTACGAATGGGATTGCCGACGAGAAGCTCCGGGCGCCGGTCATCACTGAACTCGATGTGCTTACGCACGGTCCGCCGGATCCGCTCGGTCGGCGCTAGCTTCTTGTCGCGCAGGATCTCGTCCGTCGCCGCCACGAAGTCCGTCATGAACTGCGTGACGATGGCGTGCAGAACCTCTTGCTTGTTCTTGAAATGGTGGTACAGCGTCGAGGACGAGATATCGACCGCCTCTGCGATGTCGCGGATGGAGGTGGCGGCATATCCGCGCTCGTAGAAGAGCTTGGCGGATGCGGCCATGATCTGCCCTCGCAGCACCGGCCCTTCGTCCAGGGAACGCTTGCGAGCCACCCGAACCCCTTTCCTCACGTCACGATCGCCTGCCGATTGCTGGCGGCAATGTTGGGCAGATTATCCCGCGGGGCCGTCAGCGCCGATCGGCCGCCTGGCGGCTCTGGTCGCGCGGCACGCGGAAAGTCCCGGATCGGCCTGCATCCCCGAGATGTGCAGACCGAGCCGGATTCATGGCCGGCCCGTCCTCAACGGTCTATGAGAGTACCGCCCTAACCGCCAAGTCCGGCCTCCGGTAGGTCTCGGGGAAGCAGCAGCGCAGAGACGAGTGCGATCGCTGCCATCGCCGCTAGGTAGAGCGAAACGGAGACCGTGGTTCCTGTCCGCGCCAGCAGGGCCGTGGTGATGAAAGGAGTGCTGCCACTGATCAGAATCGAGGCGCTCTGGTAGAGCAGAGTCATTCCGGAAGAGCGGACATCCGCCGGGAAGAGCTCGGCGATGTAGGCTGCGGCTGGGCCGTCGCAGACGCCTGCTGAGCCGTAGGCCACAAAGGTGGCGATACCCACCAGCACCATGTCCCCCGTGTTGATGATCCAGAAGACCGGGAACGCCCAGGCCTGCATCAGCACGTTGCCCAGAATGGCGAGTGGTCGTCGGCCGTAGCGGTCCGAAGCCACCGCGCCGAGGTGCATCGTTGCCATCCTCAGTGTCGTCGCGAGCAGAACCGTCAGCAGTACGCGTTACGTGGGAGGCCGAGCACGGTGGTGCCGTAGGAAAGGATGCCTGCCATCACGGTGTAGGAAACCGCGTTGATCGAGAACGGCAAGGACGACTCCGCCGAGCGGGTGGGCGATGAAGCCCGCCAGACGGTGGCAAAGGACAGCAGGACCTGCTTTGACGAACGCGGCGGGACAGAACGCGGGTCCGAAGACGAGCGCTGCGGCGGTGCCCTAGAGAAGGAGTCATACCACTCCAAGGCACTGCTCAGCAGGCCGGCGGCCATGAGCTTGTGCGGCAGATGGGTTGATGCGTTGTGAGGTACGGCGGGCATGGGGAGAGAAATAGTCAAATCCTGTGGATCAAGGATCGTCAGGAGGCCTCGGCGCCCGGACTTCACCGATCAGGATCATGCGGCCCTGAGTTCGTCGCTGGCCTCGATCAAGCCTGTTCGCGGCGCGGATCGGCGTCATCCACGGGATGGGTCGCGCTGTGGTGCAGGTAGATGACCCCGCGATCGGTGTCGAGTGAGAACGGTGACCCGTCGGCGCTGTGGGTGAGTCGCGTCGTCTGCAGTCGATGCTGCTCCTCGACGATATGCCTGGTGGACGGCGTGATCAGTTCTTGTGCGGCGTTGAACATTCCAGCCCCGCTGCTGCCTCCACCCATCCGGCGCCAGTGGATCCAACCACGCTTCTCCGCCCACACCGCGACCTGATCGAGCACCACGCAGAACGCGACGATGCAGACCATGCCCAATAGAAACCCCATGACTCCTCCTTACCAGAGTTCCGAAAGTGGTGAACCGGCTTAACGTCCTGCGCCGCCGTCATCAGGCAACTTCGGACACGGGCGTGTCCGGTGACGGTTCTGGGGTTATGTCGACGGGTCGTTCGAGGAGCTTGCCCTTGTGGAACAGGGCGCCGGCCCGGACTAACGCCACCAGGTGCGGGGCGTTGACCGCCCGCCACCGGGACTGCGCGGCCTCGATCAGCTTGTAGGCCATCGCCATCCCCGCCGCCCTCGACCCAGGACCCTTCGTGACCTTGGTTCGCAAACGCACTGTCGCGAAAGTGGATTCGATCGGGTTCGTGGTCCGCAGGTGCACCCAGTGCTCGGCCGGATACTTGAAATACTCGAGCAGCACGTCGACGTCGTCGGTGATCTTCACGACCGCCTTCGGGTACTTCGCGCCATAGTCGCGTCCGAACGCGATGATCGCCAGCTGCGCCTTGTCGATGTCCTCGGCGTTGTAGATGTCCTTCATCGCCGCCAACGCGCCCGGGTGCGCGGACTTCGGGAGCGCGGCAAGAACATTCGCTTGCTTGTGGAACCAGCACCGCTGCTCCCGGGTATCGGGGAATACCTCCCGCAGTGCCTTCCAGAACCCCAACGCGCCGTCGCCGACGGCCAGCGTCGGTGCCCGCATCCCACGCCGGCGGCAGTCCCGCAGCAGGTCCGCCCACGACTCGGAAGATTCCCGGAATCCGTCGGTCAGGGCGACAAGTTCCTTCCGGCCGTCGGTGCGGACCCCGAGCATCACGAGCAGGCACAATTTCTCCTGCTCAAGCCGGACTTTCAAGTGGATGCCGTCGACCCACAAGTAGACGTAGTCGACCTGCGAGAGGTCCCGCTTCCCGAACGCGACAGCTTCGTCTTGCCACTGCGCGGTCAGCCTTGTGATGGACGCGGCCGACAGGCCGGCTCCGGTGCCGAGGAACTGCTCCAAGGCCTGGCCGAAGTCGCTGGTCGAAAGGCCGTGCAAGTACAGCAGCGGCAGCACCTCGGACACCTGCGTCGATCTGCGGGCCCACGCTGGCAGGATCGCTGAGGAGAACCGCCTGCGCTCACCCGTCTCGGGGTCGGTGCGTCTGTCGTTCACGCGCGGCGCCTTCACCGCCACCGCGCCTGCCGCAGTCACGACCTCACGTTCGGCGTGGTAGCCGTTGCGCACGACCAGGCGGTGCCCGTTCTCGTCGACCTCACCGGCATGCCGGGCGATGTAGTCGGCGACCTCGGCCTGCAGGGCCGTAGCCAACATTCGCCTGGCGCCATCGCGGACGATCTCGTCGAGCAACGAACGGCCAGCACCACCCGCCTTGCCAGACTCGTCGTTGTTGTTGTCCACTACCGTGAGCAAGGCGGTGCCTTCCCGCCAGCGCGCCAACGCTGGTCTTGATCAGAATCCGGATTCCTCGCAGATCATCTTCCGGGAGGGCGCGCCCTCCCGGGATCCACAGGTTCTGATCATTACTCCATGGGGACTCCGTACACACGGGTCAGCGGGCGTGTGTCGATTGATGATCGACATCAGCGTGACGCGAACAGCATATGGCGCGCATCACTTCGTCAAGCGCCCCACTCGGCAATCCCAGACCTCAACCCACGTCGTGGCGGCAGTCACATTTTCTTCTTGACGCGACTCCGGGGGGGTGGTTTGATGTGATGTCGATCAACTGATCGACACGCTGGATCTTAGGTCCGGCCGACAATGCGGAGGTCTGAGACGTCTTGCTGAACAACATTTCCGAGCGCACCTGGTCCCCTCTGCCTCGTCCCGGCACACGGGTTCTGCTCACTGGCGCTGCTGGGGGGCTTGGCCAGGCTCTGAGCGCCGCGCTGATCGAGGTTGGAGCTCACGTCGTCGGCGTCGACCGCGTGTCTGAGACGACAGCGGAGGGTCAGGTCATCATCGAGGCCGATCTGACTAAAGGCGATGAGGTCGGCAAGGCGGTCGCTGATGCCGCCGAACGATTGGGCGGCATTGACGCGTTTGTCGGCGCTGCCGGGGTAGTGGACACGATTCACCGAGCGGCGGCTTTCCCCGGGGAAGCGTTCCAGGCCGACGTCGAGGTGAACCTCACCGGCCAGTTCCGAGTGGCTCAGGCGGCCTACCCCTACCTGCGCGAGGCCGAGAACGCAGCCATTGCCTTCGTTACCTCCCAGGCGGGCCTCGATGGCTTGCCCGGGCAGGCGTCGTACGCCGCGGCCAAGGCCGGCCTGGTCGGCCTGACGGCCACACTGGCGACCGAGTGGGTCAGCGATGGCATCCGCGTCAACGCCGTCGCACCCGGCCTATTCGACACCCCGAAAGTGCTCGCCATGCCGGCCACCGCGCGTGAGCGGATGCTCTCCGGCGTTCCCATGCACCGCACCGGAACCCTCGACGAGGTGGTCGGTCCAATCCTCTTCCTGCTCTCCCCCGCCGCGGGATACGTCACGGGCCGCACGCTTCGCCTCGACGGTGGAGCGGGGCTCGCCCTGACCGGACTCTTCCGCTGAGCGCCATCTGCATCTTTGTACGACCGAGCACAACCCTCAGCAAGGAGCATTCCTCCCATGTACTACATCGGCTTTGGTATCGGGCCACGCGGCGGTTGGTCGCCACCGCGGGACACGGCGACGCGTTGGCGTTGATGCGTGGCCAGGGGCGTGCCGCCGGTCGATCCATCGAGGAGGTCTTCTCGGTACATGGCGCGTCTGCCCGAGCCGATCACCGTGCGAGGAGCCGTGCTCGAAGTTCACGAGCGGCGACCGGCGCCCTTGCCGAATGGCTCGCCATCACGCACGCCGACGACGGCATCGCAGTGCACTGCGTGTGTCCCCAGACGGTCCGCACCCAGATGACCCAAGACGCCGAAGACACCCTTGCCATTGCAGGGCAGCCCTTGGAGCCCAGCGATGTCGCCGGCGCTCACGCGTCGCCGACCGCGACAGGTGGCTCGCCGCGATGACCAGGCTATGCCGCCGGCTGCCAAGCCTCCGATCCGACCACAAGACGATGCAGGAGAACCCATGATCGACCCGGCCATGTCCTACGAGCCACTGACACCGCTGTCCTACCTCCAGCGCGCCAAGGACAGCCACGGCAACCGGATCGCCGTCATCGACGGCGACCAGCGATGGACCTACGACGACCTCTACGAGCGAGCCGGCCGGTTAGCGGGCGGCCTTGCACCGCTGGCAGAGGGCCGCCCGATCGCGGTGATCGCTCCCAACACGCACGTGCTGCTGGAGGCCCACTACGGCGTGCCGTGGGCGGGGATCCCGCTCGTGGCGATCAACACCCGGCTCTCGGCGCGTGAGGTGCAGACCATCGTCGAGCACTCAGAAGCGTCGGTGTTGATCTACGACCCCACCTTCACCGACCTCGCTGCCACGGTGTCCGCGGCCGTTCCGGGACTGCGACTCGTGGAGGCGGGCGAGCAGTACGAGGCGCTCATCACCGGCTCCGATCCGCTCCGCACTCCTGTGCACGACGAGCGCAGCATCATCTCGATCAACTACACCTCGGGCACCACCGGTCGCCCCAAGGGCGTCATGTACCACCACCGAGGCGCGTTCTTGCAGGCCGTCTCGATGGTGGGTCACATGGGAATGAACACGTCGTCGACCTACCTGTGGACACTGCCGATGTTCCACTGCAACGGATGGACCTTTCCCTGGGCTGTCACCGCTGCCGCAGCCACCCACGTGTGTCTCCCGAAGGTCGATCCGGGCGAGATCTGGCGGCTGCTTCGCGACGAGGGCGTGACCCACCTGTGCGGAGCCCCGACGGTGCTGTCGATGATCGCGTACGCCGACGACGCTGTCGCCCTGGACCGCTCAGTCAAGATGGCCACCGGAGGGGCCCCGCCCTCGCCCGCGATCTTGCGAGAGATGAGCCGACTTGGTTTCGACGTCACCCACCTCTACGGGCTGACCGAGACCTACGGACCCGCCATGATCTGCGACTGGCGCCCCGAATGGAACGCCCTTAGCGTCGAAGAACAGGCCCGCCTCAAGGCACGCCAGGGCGTCGCCAACATGATTGCCTGCACCGCCCGCGTCATCTCTCCCAACGGCCAGGACGTGCCACGCGACGGCGTGACCATCGGCGAGATCGCGCTGCGTGGCAACAACCTCATGCTCGGCTACCTCAAAGACGAGCAGGCCACCGAGGAGGCCTGTCGCGACGGCTGGTTCCTCACCGGGGACCTGGGCGTCATGCACCCTGACGGCTACGTCGAGCTGCGCGATCGCAGCAAGGACGTCATCATCTCCGGCGGCGAGAACATCGCCTCCGTCGAGGTCGAGCAAGTCATCGCCGACCACCCCGCAGTCCTGGAGGTCGCGGTAATCGCCACTCCTGACGAAACGTGGGGCGAGGTGCCCGCGGCGTTCGTAACCCTCAAACCCGGGCAGTCCGCGACCGAGGACGAGATCGCCCAGTGGGTCAAGGACCGGCTCGCGCGCTACAAGGCACCCAAGCTCGTCGTCTTCACCGACCTTCCCAAGACCTCGACCGGCAAGATCCAGAAATACGTCCTGCGGGACCAGGCCTGGGCCGGCCGCGAGCGCCGGATCCAATGAACGAGATCGTCCACGGCCACACCGATCCGGCCTTCGAGCCACTGCGAGACCTCCTCAGCCAACAACTCGCCGCCGGAGAAGAGATCGGCGTCAGCATCCACGTGCGGCATGCCGGACGGGTTCTGGCCGACCTGTGGGCAGGCCGCGTCGGAGYGCCCGCGGCCGCCGATGCTTGGGAGCGAGACACACTCGTCAACATTTGGTCGATTACGAAGGTCGTCTCCACGCTGGCGGCGCTCCACGCAGTGGATCGCGGGCTGCTCGACCTGGACGCCCCGGTGGCGAACTCGTGGCCCGAGTTCGCAGCGGGCGGCAAATCCTCGGTCACCCTCGCCCAGCTCCTCTCCCACACCAGCGGTGTCTGCACCTGGGACCCTCCCTTCACCCTCGACAACCTCTACGACCACCGCTACGCCGCATCCTGCCTCGCGAGCCAGGAAACGAGGTGGACCCCGGGTACTGCGTCCGGGTACGGCGCCACCTCATTCGGAACACCCCTGTCCGAACTCCTGCGTCGTGCAGCGGGCATGCCACTGTGCGACTACGTCACCACCTACGTCGCACAGCCACTCGGTGCCGACATCCACATCGGGCTCCCGAGAGCCTTGCGTTCGCGGGCCGCCACCCTGATCCCACCGACCGCATCACCACCACCATTGGCGCACGACCGACCACCGCTGTTCAAACAGACGTTCACCGCTCCCCGCGTGAGTGCCGAAACCACACTCACCGATGCCTGGCGCGACGCCGACATCGGCGCCGCGAACGGCCACGGCAACGCGCGCTCGGTGGCCCTCGTAGGAGAAGCCTTGCTCGATGACCGCCTCGTGCGGCCCGCCGTACGAACACGCGTGTTCGAGGCACACTCCGACGGCCCCGACCTCGTGCTCGGGCTGCCGCTGCAGTGGGGACTCGGACTCGCGCTCGCCACCAAGGCAAGCTTCGACTACCTCCCAGAAGGAGCCGGCGTCTGGGGCGGCTGGGGCGGCTCGATGCTCGTCATCGACCCTGCCAACCACCTGGTCGTGGCCTACGTAATGAACAAGATGGCGCCCGACCTGGTCGGCTCAGAGAGGGCACGCCTCTTCCTATCCCAGATCTACACGCTCCTGTGAGCTCCCACTCTCGGGGTACTCGCCGGATGCGCTAATCCGTCCGCTTCTTGAATGGTCACCCGACCCGATCCCACCCCTGCAAAGTGAAAGGCTCTAACGATGTTGACGATTCCCGCCTATGTCAACCGCAACGTTGAGAAGTTCGGCGACCTTCCGGCGCTGTCATTCGAAGGGGTGACCCTGACCTGGCGACAAGCCCAGCTGAGGATCGCGCAGATCTCACAAGGCCTCACCGACCTGGGCGTCGGCCCCGGCGACTGCGTGGCGCTGATGATGTCCAACCGTCCGGAGCAATGGCTGGCCGACCAGGCCGCTGTCCACCTCGGGGCTGTTCCAACCACCATCTACGGCACGATGCCGACGTCCCAGATCGCCTTCGTCGCCCAGCACGCCAAGGTCGTGGTGGCCGTGTTGGAGGGCCAGGAGCAGGTCGATCGCTGGCTGCCGCTGCTCGACCAACTCCCGGGGCTGCGCCACATCGTGGTCCTGGACGAAGGCGCGGCGGCCGCAGAGGAACCGCGCTTCCGGACCTGGGATTCACTCGTCGTCGAGGACGTCGATCTGGAGGCCTTCGAGTCGAAGTGGCGCGCTGCAACATCCGAGGATCCGGCGACCTTGATCTACACCTCAGGGACCACCGGTGTTCCCAAGGGCGTCATCCTGACCCATCGCAATGTGATCTCCAACGTCGAGAGCCTCGATGAGGCAACAGGGATTCCGCAGCACGCCAGCAACATCTGCTATCTCCCCCTCGCACACATCGCCGAGCGGATCATCTCGATCTACACGCCGATCGTCAAGGCGGGACACGTCACCTTCTGCCCGAACCTGGACGACCTGATCCCGCATCTTCGCCAGGTGCATCCGACGCTGTTTTTTGGGGTACCTCGCGTTTGGGAGAAGATTGCCGCCGGCTTGCGGTCGAACCCGAATGGCACACTCGCCGATGTCGGACTCGACCGCGTCACGTGGGCCTGCAGTGCCGGAGCCCCGCTGGTCGCCGATGTTCAGCAGTACTTCAAGGATTCCGGCATATCCATTATCGAGGGCTGGGGAATGACGGAGACGACCGGGATTGCCACGACGACTCCGGCCGATGAACTGCGCATCGGTTCGGTCGGCAAGGTGATCTCGGGCAACGAGATGCGCATGCTTGAGGACGGCGAGGTCCTGATTAGGGGACCGATCGTCTGCGCCGGATACCTGCAGGATGACGGCACAGTTTCACCGGCGGCCGATGAGGACGGCTGGATGCACACCGGTGACATCGGCCGGTGTGACGAAGAGGGGTTCCTTTACATCATCGACCGAAAGAAGGAGCTGATCATCACCTCCGGCGGGAAGAACGTCGCTCCGGTCGCGATCGAAGCGTTGTTGACGCGGCACCCGTTGGTCGGTCAGGCGTTGGCCTACGGAGATCGGGAACGCTACATCGTCGCCCTCCTAGTGCTCGATCCCGAGTACGCGCAGAAGTGGGCCGAGGCGTCGGGCATCGAGTTCAGCTCCTTCACCGAACTGAGTCAGGATCCCCGCGTGATCCAGGAAATTCAGGGAGCCGTCGACGCTGCGAACGAGGAATTGGCGCGTGTCGAACAGGTCAAGCGGTTCCATGTACTCCCGTCGGAGTGGACCGTCGACAGCGGAGAACTCACTCCCAGCCTGAAGCTGAAGCGCCGTACGGTCCAGTCTAAGTTCGCGGACGTGATCAAGTCGCTGTATAGCGACCTCTAGCCTGTCGGCAGGCTGAGCGCCCTCGCCTCATTTCCACGATCTCGCGGCGTGCCACCCAACTCGGCCACGGTGCTGGACCGCTCGCCCGGTCCAGCACCGTGGTGACCGTCCGCCGGAAAGCATGCGGCGTCGCCCTCTCGATCCCAGCCTCCGAGAGCACGGCCCGACGCCGACTTCGAATGTTTTTGGTCGTGAGCGGCGCGCCTTTGCGAGTGAAGACCCGATGCTCCGGCTCCATAGAGTCGACGGCTACGAGCCGCTGTCGAAGGGACTTCGGCTACGAAGCCAGGCACCGACACCACGCGCGTCGACTTCTGTGTCTTCGGGTGAGGCTGCCGATGGGCCGGCTTCTCTGCCCGCGAGACGATCGCCCCGCAGATGCGCACCCTGGCAGGCGAGACCGTGACGTCGACATCAGAGCGTCGGATCGCCAGAACCTCACCAATCCGAGCGGACGTACCGAGCATGACCTCGATTGATGTGCTCCAACTGGCCGGCGGGCCCACGTCGCCAACTCCGAACCGTCAGGACCTGCGCCAAGGTCAGCGCCATCTCTCTGCGACGGCGGCTTGTGCAGTAGCACCGCTTTCGCGAACCGGACCCTCCCGCAGCGCGTCGTATCTGACAGCTAATCCGAGAGCGAGGCTGGACTGTTCGTGCCTGCTTCGCCGTGCTGTAGCTCTTGGCCGAAGCGAGCCGCTTGACGAACTGGTCAACCTTGCGAACCGAGATCTCATACAGACGTGACGACCGATGCGGACGCCCACCGGACCTCGGCCAGCTTGCCACTCGTAGATCTTCTCGATTGGCCCACCGACGTACTCGGCAAGCTCGGTGATCGTGACGAGCGGGTTGAGCACGCTTCAGGGGATTGACGACTGTCTTCATACTCACAAGGTTGCCGCCGTGATCGGACTCTTCGGTGACGTTCGGTGACGTTCGGTGCTGCTAGGACGGCGTCGGACACAGGTCCGCCTTGAGCTCCGCGAACCGGCTCAGCGCGCAGGGTTTGTGGTGGAGGGATCAATCCTCAAATGCTTTCAGGCCCGGGATTCGCGTTGAATCCCGGGCCTGATTACGACTCGGTCGTCGAGCCCGGTCGGCCGCGTACGTGTTATCCACGAGTGCTCGCCTGCCTCGCCCATCACTCGTGAGACGACCGCGACTCGGGCGCTTCCGCTAGCCCGAGACTTCCTCCGAAGCTCCAGATCGTGTCCAACAGAGTCTTCCGGCTGGGGACGACCTCCCGGCTCAACGCTTCGGCCATCAGCTCGCGGAAGGCACCCATGAAGGCGGCTGCCACCAGGCGGGCATCGATGGACGTCGGGACCTGACCGATGCGCTGGCCATACGCGACATTGCGTGCCGCCAGATCGATGTGCTCGGCGAGGCGCTCGGCATCCGCTGCGGCAGCTGCGGGTTCCCGCAGCTGCCGCCCCACGATGATTTGAGCCATCGGCTCCTCGCAGAGGAAGTCGATCTCCCGGGCGAGACGCATCCGCTCACGAGTCGCCCAGTCCGCCTCCGGCGCCATGTGGGCCGACAGCACCGCATCGTTGTACGAGTCGTAGAAGTCGTGGACGACCGCCGAGACGAGCCCGTCCTTGGCGCCAAAGTAGCGGTACAGCAGTCCCGGGGAGACCTCCGCAGCTTCGGCGACCGCGGCGACCTCCAACGTCCCGCCCCCGTGCAACAACTCCGCACGAGCTGTGTCGATCAAGTGCTGCCGAGTGGCTCGCCCGCGCGCCGTCAGCGATCTAGGGGACGATGACATGGTTCGGGTTCGGCTGCTCATCCAGCGGAGCAGACTTGTAGTCGCCGAACGGTCCGTCGCGACGCGCCACGACCGCGGCGACGCCCTCCTTCTCGGCGATGTCGATGAACTCTCGCGCGTCCGATGTGTTGCGCATCAGACCGTCGAGGATCGGCCCCAGGGTCTGCGTGCTCGCCAAACCCATATTCTCGTAGGCTTGGTTAACGATCAGCTTCATTGCCGACAACTGGGACACCGGTATCGCGGCGAGCTTCTCTGCTGTGCGCGCGACTTCGGCCTCGAGGTCCTCGAACGGGACGGACTTGTTGATCAATCCGATCTCGGCCGCTTCCTTGCCGGAGACAGGCTTCCCGAGCAATGAGTACTCCTTGGCCTTGGCCAGTCCGAGGCGGTAGATCCACATCCCGGACAGGTGGCAGCCCCACATGCGCGAGTACGGCGTACCGATCCGCGCGTCCTCTGAGGCGATGACAATATCCGCGCACAGAGCCGTCTCGCTGGCGCCGCCGACGCACCATCCGTGAACCTGGGCGATGACCGGCTTGGGGCAACGCCACATGCTCATGAACTTCTGCGTGGGCGACTCCGTCGGCGCGGTCGCGAACACGAAGTCTTTGCCCGCATCCCACTGCCCGTTGGTGTTGATCTGATCGTCCCAGTGATGAAATCCGCCGCTGAAGTCGTAGCCGGCACTGAAAGATCGGCCGGATCCACGAAGCACGATGACCTTCACCTGTGGATCTTGTGTTGCTTTGGTGATAGCCGCTTGGAACTCGTCGGGCATCGGCGGAACGATCGTGTTTAGCGCTTCGGGGCGATTCAACGTAATCGTCGCCACATGATCCGAAACGGAGTAGAGCAAAGTCTGGAACATTCTTCCTCCTCAAGGCCGAACTGCTGAACTGCTGAACTGCTGAACTGAATTCACTTTAGCCTAGCTGTCAAGGGCCAGTGACCTCGGTCTTTCGTCGGACTGAGTGGCTGGCCTGGACGGTTTCGGATTCGGTGTTCGAGATCACCGAGAGCGGCCGTGGACGACATCGCCATCCGCTCGGACCTAACCCGGGGCGCGGTGTATTCCACTTCCCGGCAAGCGTATTTCCATGTCCGTAACCGGAACACGCGCAGGTAAGGCCGTTTGCCCGGGTTGCGGACTCGGCGAGCGTGGGTACGTTCGGTAGTGGCCGCCAGTTGGGATCGACCACCGATGGTGGTCGGGCGGCAAGGTCGGGGCAACGCCAAACGCTTCGGCGCGGTGGGGTCGTGAGCGATCTGGGCGGTACCCGGCGAGGGGGAAACACTCGCTCGGTGCCGGAAGCCGAAACACGACTCGCCCACCTCGGACGCCCCAACCCCCGACTGAACACCGACCACCGAATCATCTCCCCCGGTCTCCGATCCGCACTGCTGCGGCTCTGGAACCTATGACCAACCGTGGGCCCGATGGAGATCCGGAGCCGCGAGCAACCAGGGAGCCCCGGCGCTCCTCGGGGCGCTGCGCGCCCCGAGACGGAGCGGGTCGCTGCGCTCCCCGCCAGGGAGCCGCTGCGCGGCTCGATGGTGGTGGCGTCACGCTGCCGTCGATCGCGTCGCTRCGCTCCGCTCGAAACCGAAATTGCAGTTCCAACAACAACATTCATCGGAGCGTCTACGGGGCCCACCGTGAGGAACGAGAGACGGGGACGCGCTGCGCGCGCCGCACCACGACCCGTCACGCTGCTCTCAACCCGTCCCGAAATCATGCTCCCAYCATRCCCCACGACACYCCCACTCATCAAAACCTCCACGGCACTCGAAACGTCGAAATCTATACTTCCCCAAACAAATACAAGCCAAACTCAACACCTCACGCGCATACACGCCCAAACGCACATCCCACCAACCAGATTCACAACAGATATTGCGCCACAACACAATTCAAAAACCAAGCTCCGGCGACCCCCACACGCCCCTCACACCACCCCGGAACCACCCACACCACCAAGCCCGACCCCCACACACACCAGGCGCCGGCACCAACGCCGGCCCCGGACGCTCCGCAGAGCCGGCCCCACACGGGACATGCCATCAACGCAGGTCAACACGCAAAAACGCCCCCACACCCGGCGAGGATGTGTAGGGCGGAGCTGGGCGGCGCGCCGCGATCGACGACACTGACGAACGGGACCGGCCCGGCGACTTCGGGCCGGTCCCACCCGCATCAGATCGGATCGAACCTCGGGGCAGCCGCATCATGCTCGACGGCCCGGACCGCCATCCCCTCGCGCTCGACACCCGTGAACCCCACATCCGAGAGGGCCGCGAGCGCATCCCCCAGGTCCACACCGTCCAGGCCCAGGCCGGGAGCCACGTTCACCGTCGCTCGATGGTGCGAGACCTCGGTCCACTCGATCACCACGGTCTGCATCCTCGTGTTCATCGGCGTGCTCCTTCCCCCACCCGCGTCGGGTGGGACGTGTCATCAGTGCTGGTCAGGGACTCGGAGTCGATACAGATCTCGATGCCCCCGGTGAAGGTCAACCACTCGACGTCGACGACCAGGCCGCCGGTCTCGGGGTCGATCCAGGCGTTGACGCCCAGCCCCTGGTCCTGGCAGCGCGAAGTAGATGTTCGCGCCCGGGCGGCCGCCGAACGGGCAGTTGGCGAGCTGTTCGGTGATCACGCGGGCTGCGGCGGCCGCGTTCGGGTGCGCGGCGGCGTTGATCTCGGCAACAGTGCTGGTCATGGTCGGCTCCTCTCTCGGGTGGGACGTGTCATGTGTGCTGGTCAAGCAGCGTTTTCGTCGATCCAGGGTTCGCCGTCGCGGCCGAAGATGTAGTCACCACCCGGCGGGTCGACGTAGTGCCCCCGCAGCGAGGCCCGCGCCTTTCTCGGACGCGGCCGCCAGGTTCGCGTCCCGGTATTTCGTAATTGAAACGAGATGCCCTATACGAGCCGAATGCCCGACCCAAAGCGGATGATCGGTTTGTTCACAGGGAACTCTCAGGAACGGAGAAAGTACTTGAAACACCCATCAACTCGTCCACGCGCCATAAGCAGGCGCGCCATCGGAGTCCTTGCAATCGCGGCAACCTTGACGATAGGAAGCGCAGGAACCGTTGTAGCCGCACCCACGACTGACCAAACACAATCCGCGACGACCACTTCCGCTCGCCCGACCGCGACGACGGCCGCCCCCGTGGCACAGCCGACAACGGCGACAACAACAACCCAGCAACCAGAGTCCCCGACGGCGCAACGCCCACAGCAACACACACCAACACCCACACAGCAATCGACTGAAAAGACCACAACGGTCACAACACCCCCTCCGGCGACACCGTCACCCGCAAGACCAGGCGACACGATCGCGGCAGTCGTCCCCGCACCACCGTCCGCAGCAGTCGATGTACAGAAGCCAGAACGCGAGCCGGGGAAAGTAACGCCGACCGGCATGGACCTGGTGCGCTCGCAGCAATACGCACTCACCGTTCCCGCCGACCAACTCCCGGAACTCCCTGCAAACGCGAAGTCACGTACCCAACGCGCGGCACTCCCTGAGGGCATCAGCCCCGAAGACGCCGAACTCGCAGAACGGATGGCGAAGGTTCTCACCGCCGGCTGCCAGCTCTACCTCCCCTCCCCATACAC
>NZ_JBFRDL010000011.1:0-220210 GCF_052113525.1 Rhodococcus sp. TAF43 | reverse complement strand
AAGGAGCACCATCATTCGGGGCCGTGGACCCCGACGCAACCCGACCGCGTCGGCCACCCCGCCACGTCCGGAAACCGGAACCATCACCGGGACAAGAAATCCGAACTCGATCAGGCCGGCACGCCGCGCTCACGAAAGATCGAGGCTAGTAGCAGAATAATCGCCACGGCGCTGAATTGGACGAGTTCGGGTACGTCCATTCGTTATCTCCTTGACATTTCTTCGTGAGAATTCGGCTCGCGAATCTTTGATGCGAGCAGGCGAGACCGAGGGGTGTCTGTACTGGTCGACGGGCGCATCTGCGTCGTCGTACCGGCGCCGCGGCGCAGCGATGTCCGCTCCGGGTGAACGCGAAAACTGTTCCGCGCGAGCGGGTCGTGTCCCTCGACACGGCTCGTGGACCGACGGGGCCGGTGGCGGCACGCGACGCCGGCGGCGCGGGAGTTGCCCGCGTCGACGGTCGTGCGGTGTGCACGAAACGCGAGTATTCGCCGTTCGTTCGCGAGGGTCGACGTGTTCCGGATCGGGCGTCCGCGCAGTTGTGCGCGGGTCGTCGACGCATTCCCATCAGTCGCCAGGCAGTGTAACACGCAAGAATTGCCGGGGCGGTTTTCGAGTCGCGAAATTGAATTGATCCGAGAGATTTGATGGAAGTATGGATTTCGATGTCCACCTCGTGTTTGTTTCGAATTCGACCGGCGTGCGGGTGTGTCACCGTGCAGGGCACGTCCGACTACGTAGGCTCGCCGCCATGAGCACCGAAGTGGTTGGGGGCGCCGGCATCGGGCAGGCGGCGACCCGTCGTCAGGTCGCCGCGTGGGGCTTGTGGGACTGGGGCTCGGCAGCGTTCAACGCCGTCGTCGTCACCTTCGTCTTCTCGGTCTATCTCACCGACGCCGTCGGCGACGATCTGCCCGGATCGATATCCGCGAGCACGTGGCTCGGGTGGTCGCTCGGTATCGCCGGCTTCTTCATCGCCGTCCTCGCGCCCGTGAGCGGCCAGCGGTTCGACGCCGCCGGTCGGCGCAAACGCTCCCTGGCGGTGCTGACGTTCCTCACGGTCGCCGCGATGGCGGGCATGTTCTTCGTCGTCGACGACTACCACTACCTGTGGCTGGGACTGGTGCTGCTCGGCGTCGGATCGGTGATCTTCGAACTCGCCGGCGTGCCGTACAACGCCATGATGCGGCAGGTGTCCACTCCCGAGAACATCGGCCGGGTATCCGGGTTCGGCTGGGCCATGGGCTATTTCGGCGGCATCGTGCTGCTGCTGGTCTGCTACTTCGGGTTCATCGCCGGCGACGGCGACACCCGCGGTCTCCTGGGGCTGAGCACCGACGGCGGCCTCAACATCCGGCTCGTCGCACTGCTTGCGGCGGTGTGGTTCCTCGTGTTCGCGATCCCGGTGCTGCTCGCGGTCCCCGAGGTGCCGCGCACCGCGGCCGACCCCGGTGCCGCGAAGGCGGGCTTCGTCGAGTCGTACCGGGTGCTGTGGCGCGATCTGAAGGAACTGTGGGCCGCCGACCGGCGCACCGTCTGGTTCCTCGTGGCGAGCGCGCTGTTCCGCGACGGCCTGGCCGGCGTCTTCACCTTCGGCGCGGTGCTGGCCGTCAACGTGTACGGAATGGCGTCGGACAGTGTGCTGCTCTTCGGTGTCGCCGCCAACGTCGTCGCCGCCCTCGGCGCCATCGTGGCCGGACGGTTCGACGACCGGATCGGCCCCAAGGTGGTGATCGCCGGTTCGCTGATCGCGATGCTGGTGGTCGGCACCGTGTTGCTCGCCGTCTCAGGCACGTTGATGTTCTGGATCTTCGGCCTGCTGCTGTGCCTGTTCGTCGGACCGGCGCAGTCGTCGTCGCGTACGTTCCTCGCGAGGATCACCCCGCCCGGACGCGAGGGGCAGCTGTTCGGGCTGTACGCAACCACCGGCCGCGCGGTCTCGTTCCTCGCGCCGACGCTGTTCGGCTTCTTCGCGTGGTGGTTCGGCGCCGATCGGGCCGGCATCGTCGGTCTGCTCGTGGTCCTCGGTATCGGCCTGGCGGCGCTGTTGATGGTCCGCCCGCCCGAGCGGGACCCCGGGCCGCGCACCGGGCCGAATGTCACATCGGTTCAGTCCGACTGAACGCGTGTGACATTCGGCCAGAAGGACGGGGCGTCAGGACTTGAAGTAGACCAACTGGTGGGTGGTGGCGAGCAGGACGCCGTCGCGTCCCCAGATCTCGCCGGACTGGTCGAAGTAGCCGTTGCCGAAGTTCTGGGCGCGGGCGGTGCCGAGGACGGCCTCGTCGGCCTGCTCGGCGAGCATCGCCGCATCGGCGTGGAAGTACACGGTCAGCGATACCGTTCCGGCCGGCAGCATCCGGCCCAGGCGCAGGAACACGCGCGGGTAGAACACGTCGCACAGCGATGCCAGGGCGGGGAAGTCCAGTGCGCGGGGCGGGTTGTCGCGGACCCACAACGTCGTCGTCGAGTCGGACTGCTCGCCGGCGGTGTCGTCCGCGACGTCGGGGATCGCGCCCTCGACGAACCGCATCTCGTAGTTGCGGGCCCACGCGATGAAGTCGGGGAACCCCTGGACCGCAACGGCATCGGCCGCTGGAACGGCGGGTGGCGTGATGTCCGTGGAGGTCCATGTCTCGCGGCGGATGCCGAACACCGCGGTGGCGGTGGTGGTGACGACGCCGTCCTGGGTCAGCTCGATGTTCCAGTGCTGGGTGGAGCGGTTGGTGCGGGTGGGGCGGGCGGTGACCTCGAACGGGCCGTCGGCGATCGGGCCGGCGAAGTTCACCGTGAGGGAGAGTGGCTCGCCCAGACGCTCGGGGTGCTGCTGCGCCGCGCGGAGCAGGGTTGCAGCGGTGATGCCGCCGAACGGGCCCACCATGTTCGCGTAGGCCGGGTCGGTGTGACCGTGCGACCGGCCTGCGTCGAACGCGCTGAGTTCGACGGCCGCGTCGAACGGGTGCGGGGGTGCGACGATCTGGGTCACGGCTGCTCCTGGTGGGTGACGATCCGGTTCTAGGTATGACAACATACATAGAACCGGACGGCAACGGTGCGATCGACGGAAGGGCGACGACATGGCGAGGCGAAGCGATCCCGTGAACGGTCCGCGCGCGGCCATGATCGACAGCGCCGTCGCGCTCATCCGCGAGCAGGGTGTGGCCGCGACGTCGTTCGCCGACGTGCTCGCCCACAGCGGTGCCCCGCGCGGCTCGATCTACCACCACTTCCCGAACGGGAAGTCCCAGCTGGTGGAGGAGGCGACCCGGTCCGCCGCGTCCTACCTGGGGCGGGGTGTCGCCCGCGTTCTCGAGGCCGGTGACACTGTCTCGGCGCTGCGCGCGCTGGTGGACCTGTGGCGTCGTGGGCTCGAGGCCACCGACTACGCCGCCGGGTGTCCGATCGTCGCGGCCGCGCTCGGCACCGAACGCGGCGCACGCGAGGTGGCGGGCGCGACGTTCTCCGAATGGTGCGACCTGATCGCCGGGTCGCTCGTCGACGACGGCGTCGCGCAGGAACGGTCGGCGTCGTTGGCGGTGCTCGTGGTGAGCGCGCTCGAGGGCGCGCTGGTGATGGCGCAGGCGCAGGGCACGTCGGCGCCGCTCGATGCGGTGGTGGACGAACTCGAGGTGTTCCTCGGCGGGTGACGGCCGGGCCGTCAGCTCTGGGCTGCCCGGGCGAGGATCGCGTCGGCCAGCGCGTCGGCGTTCTCCTCGGGGATCCAGTGACTTCCGCCCTCGAGCACGACGAAACGGTACGGCGCGTCGACGAAGTCGCTGCAGCGCTCCGCGCACGCCGGGCCGATGGCGGGGTCTGCGGTGCTCCACACGTACGTGGTGGGGACCCGCACCGGCGGCAGGTCGCCGAACTCGTGGACCAACGCCCGGTACCAGTTCATCGCGGCCGTCAGGGCGCCCGGCTCCGACAGCAGCCGGACGTGTTCCTCGACCAGATCGGGGTCGTTGCCGTCGCCGAAGACCGCCCGTAGGCGCCGTGAGTTCTCCTCGAGCAGAACGGCTTCGGAGTTGCTCTCGGTGCGGAACTGTCGCATGTAGCCGGACCGCCGCTGCTGGTCGGCGTCGTTGCGCAGCGCCCATCCGAAGGCCGCCGCGTGCGGCACCGACACCGCCGTGAGGCTGCGGATCCGCTCCGGGTGCCGGCCCGCCACCTGCCACGCGACGGCCGCACCCCAGTCGTGACCCACCAGGTGGGCCGAGTCGAGGTCGTACGCGTCGAGCAGTCCGACGACGTCGGCGACGAGATGGTCGAACCGGTAGTCCTCGACCGCCTCGGGGCGAGCGCCGGGGGAGTATCCCCGCTGATCCGGCGCGATCACCCGGAATCCGGCGCGGACGAGTCGCGGCGTGATCGGCCGCCACGACGCTGCGCTCTCCGGGAAGCCGTGGAGCGCAACGATCGGCACACCGTCGTCCGGGCCGGTGACGGTGACGTCGAAAGTCAGGTCGCCCAGGCGAACTCGGTCGTGGCGCGCGTCGGCTGTCATGGTGGCCACGGTAGCCGAACCGCTACGCGCGCGTGGGCTTCCAGCTCCCGATGCCGAGCATGATGAGCCGCAACTGCTTCTCGGCCCGCTCGATCACCGCGCGTTCGTCGGCCGACCCCGGACGGTCCACCTCGAGCAGGTCGATCACCGCGGCGAGCATCGCCTGCACGATGAGGTCGGCGGCCATCTCGAGATCCTCGACGTCCCAGTCGGTGAGCCCCGGCATGCGGGACAGGTCGATCGTGAGTTCGCTGACGAACAGGCGCAGTTCGGTGGCGATCGCGCGTCGGACCTCGGTGACGCCGCCGTACCGCTCGCGGGCGATGAAGCGGAACTCCGCCTCGTGCGCGCGCACCTGGCGGACGAGAATGTCGAGCGAGGCCGTCGCGTTCTTGGTGCTGGGTGTGCGTCGGGCGTCGCGCAGCATCCGGCGCAACACCCGCATGCTGTCCTCGGCGAGGACCACGCCCAGTTCGTCCATCGACGCGAAGTGGCGGTAGAAGGCGGTCGGCACGATCCCGGCCGCGCGCGCGACTTCGCGCAGGCTGACGCTCGCGAAACTGCGGTCCGCCAGGAGGTCGAGCGTGCGATCGAGCAGTGCCTGGCGGGTGCGCTCCTTGCGCTGCGCTCGCGTCTCCACCGGCTCCGTCACGGCGTCGAGTGTATTCACCGAGATCCCGCACCCGCCGCATCCGGAGCGTGACCGGCGTCACTGATGTCCGGGATTGACAGGCGTGGGGTTACTGCGTTCACACTAATTAGTGTACGACTGTGCACTGAAACCGTGTGGCCGACATCGAATCGGCGCTCCGACGAGGAGAGACCATGGCTGTGAGATCTGAACCTTCCGTGAGTTCCACCGGCCGCATACGGCGCCCGCTGCTCGCGCTGCTGGAGTCGATGGCCACCCCGCACGCCGTGGACCGCTACCTCGAACTGGTCGATCCGATGGCGACCGTGCGCGACATGCGTGCCCGCGTGGTGTCGGTGTCGCGGCCCACGGCGGGTTCGGTATGCCTCGAGTTGCGGCCCACCCGGCAGTGGCGCGGATTCGCCGCCGGACAGTTCGTGCAGGTGGGCGTCGTGATCGACGGGGTCCGCCATGTCCGTTGCTACTCGCCGACCGGTTCGCAGCACCGCGCGGGCGATCCGATCCGGCTCACCGTGAAGGCCCACCCGGGCGGGCTGGTGTCGCAATACCTGTACGACCACGCCGAGGAGGGTTTGGTCGTCGACCTGGCTCCGGCCGCCGGTGAGTTCCGGCTGCCGGACCCGCGGCCCGATTCGGTGCTGCTCGTCAGCGGCGGCAGCGGCATCACGCCGGTGCTGTCGATGCTGCGCACGCTCATCGACGAGGGTTACTCCGGCCGGATCGCGTTCCTGCACTATGTGCGGACCGTCGCCGACATCGCAGACCGCGCCGAGTTGCGCGCGATCGACGCCGCGCACGACAACGTCACGATCGACCTGGTCGAGACCGTGCCCGGCGGGCGCTTCTGCGGCGCACACCTGCAGCGGGTGGCCCCCGGTTTCGGGGTCGGCACCGAGGTGTTCGTGTGTGGACCGGACGCGCTCACGGCGGCCGTGCGCCACCTGCTCGATGCCGACGGGTTCGGTGAACGGATGCACACCGAACGGTTCGTGATCGGCTCGACCGGTCCGGTCGACGCGGCGGGTGGGACGGTGTCGTTCGCGCGCAGCGGCGTCACCGCCCAGAACTCGGGGGCGAGCATCCTCGAGCAGGCCGAGGCCGCCGGGCTGGCGCCCGAGTACGGCTGCCGGATGGGGATCTGTTTCTCGTGCACCGCGCTCAAGCGATCCGGCCGCACCCGCAACGTCCGTACCGGCGATACCCACGACGACCCGGATCAGCCGATTCAACTCTGCATCTCCGCGCCGCTCGGTGACGTCGACATCGACATCTGAGCGACCCGATCGCACGACTAGACAGGAGAACACGATGTTGGGAGTCAGTCTGCCGGGTGTGCCCGGCTTCCTGAGGTTCTGGGAGCGCGAACCGGAGCCGGAGAGGGCGGGCGAGATCGCCGTCCTGAGCTACGGCGACGTCGAGAACCTCGGCCGCGAACTCGATGCCCTGCGCGCCGAGACCGTCGCGGACCTCGGTCAGGTCGACCGGGAGTACATCTATCGGATCATCAAGGCGCAGAGGGGTTTCGAGGTCGCGGGCCGTGGTCTGATGTACCTCGGGTTCCTGCCGCCGTTCTGGCTCGCCGGCGTCGGGGCGCTGTCGATCTCGAAGATCCTCGACAACATGGAGATCGGCCACAACGTCATGCACGGCCAGTACGACTGGATGCGCGAACCCGGCCTGAACTCGCGGGTGTTCGAATGGGACACCGTGTGCCCTGCTGACCAGTGGAAACACTCGCACAACTACATGCACCACACGTACACGAACATCGTCGGCCGGGACCGCGACATCGGATACGGCGTCCTGCGGATGGACGACGCGCAGCGCTGGAACCCCTACTACCTCGGCAATCCCGTGTATGCGACGGGGCTGATGTTCCTGTTCGAGTGGGGTGTGATGCTGCACGACCTCGAGGCTGAGAACGTGGTCCAGGGCAAGCGCAGCTGGGCGGATGTGAAACCGCTGATGGAGGGCTGGTGGCGGAAGGCGGGCCGTCAGGTACTCAAGGACTACGTGGTGTTTCCGGCGCTGTCGGGGCCGCTGTTCGTCTCGACGCTGCTCGGGAACGCGACCGCCAACGTGGTCCGCAACGTGTGGGCGTACTCGATCATCTTCTGCGGCCACTTCCCCTCGGGCGTACAGAGTTTCACCGAGCAGGAGACGGCCGACGAGACCCGCGGCCAGTGGTACCTGCGGCAGATGCTGGGGAGCGCGAACATCAGTGGCAGCCCGCTGTTCCACATCATGTCGGGCAACCTGTCACACCAGATCGAGCACCACCTGTTCCCGGACATTCCGGCGCACCGCTACCCGCAGATGGCCCCGCGGGTGCGGGAACTGTGCGAACAGTACGGGTTGCCGTACAACACCGGCGGATTCTTCCGGCAGATCGGCTCGGTGTGGGCCAAGATCTTCCGGCTCGCGCTGCCGCCGTCGCTGGTCGGCCCCGCTCCGGTGCGCGGTGTTATCGTCGAGCGTCGGAAGACCGCTGCATGAGAGGTGCGTCGAACATGGTGGGGAAGTTCGAGCGGGGCAAGGACACGGTGCAGGACATCACCGAATCGGCGGCCACCCACGTCGGCAGGATCGCCGTGATCATCACCGGCGCGGTCCGGGACGTCACCCGCGAGATCGGGGACTGGATCACCGACGGCATCGAGATGCGGGAGGCGGCGCGCAAGGCGCGGGAGGATTCGGAGGAGGCGCGGACGGATCCGGACGAGGACCGACCCGATCGGTAGTACGAAACGGCTCGGGTCCGGCATCGAAGTCGATGCCGGGCCCGAGCCGTTTGTGGTGCGTGAGGACTAGATGACGCCCATGGCGAACATCGCGTCGGCGACCTTCACGAAGCCGGCGATGTTGGCGCCGTGCACGTAGTCACCCGGCTGGCCGTACTCGGCAGCGGTGGTGATGCAACGCTCGTGGATGCCGCGCATGATCTTCGACAGGCGCTCGTCGGTGTACTCGAAGCTCCAGGAATCGCGCGAGGCGTTCTGCTGCATCTCGAGTGCGGAGGTGGCGACACCACCGGCGTTGGCGGCCTTGCCGGGTGCGAACGCGACGCCCGCGTCACGGAAGACCTTGATGCCCTGAGCGGTGGTGGGCATGTTCGCGCCCTCGGCCACAGCCTGCACGCCGCATGCGACGAGCTTCTTGGCGGCGACCTCGTCCAGCTCGTTCTGGGTGGCGCAGGGGAGTGCAATCTCGCACTCGACGTCCCAGATGGAGCCGCCCTCGACGTAGGTGGCGTGGGGGACCTGGTCGGCGTACTCGCTGATGCGGGCGCGCTTGATCTCCTTGATCTCCTTGAGCAGCTCGAGGTCGATGCCCTTGGGGTCGACGACGTAGCCGGCGGAGTCGGAGCAGGCCACGACGGTGCCACCGAGCTGGTGGACCTTCTCGATGGCGTAGATCGCGACGTTGCCGGAGCCCGACACGACGACCTTCTTGCCCTCGAGGCTCTCGCCCTTGGCGGCCATCATCTCGGCGGTGAAGTAGGCGACACCGTAGCCGGTGGCCTCGGTGCGGACCATCGAGCCGCCCCAGTTGAGGCCCTTGCCGGTGAGGACGCCCGACTCGAACGAGTTGGTGAGGCGCTTGTACTGGCCGAACAGGTAGCCGATCTCGCGGCCGCCGACGCCGATGTCGCCGGCGGGCACGTCGGTGTACTCACCGATGTGGCGCTGCAGCTCGGTCATGAACGACTGGCAGAAGCGCATGATCTCGGCCTCGGAGCGACCCTTGGGATCGAAGTCCGAGCCACCCTTGCCGCCCCCGATGGGCAGGCCGGTGAGCGCGTTCTTGAAGATCTGCTCGAAACCGAGGAACTTGACGATGCCCAGGTTGACGCTGGGGTGGAAGCGCAGGCCGCCCTTGTAGGGGCCGAGCACGCTGTTGTACTGAACACGGAAACCGCGGTTGACGTGCACGTTGCCGTTGTCGTCGGTCCACGGCACGCGGAAGATGATCTGACGCTCGGGCTCGCAGAGCCGCTCGATCAGGCCGGAATCGGCGTAGCGAGGGTGACGCTCGAGGACCACATGCAGAGATTCGAAGACCTCGGCTGCTGCCTGGTGAAATTCGGGCTCGCCGGCATTGCGCAGCAGGACCTGCTCGTAGATCTCCTCAACGCGGTCGCGTACAGACAACATTCACCTACCTGATTCCGTGAGAACTTATTAATCTTTCCGTTACACGATAGTCCGTAGCTGGCCTACACTTCGACGGTTACCTGGGGAAAGTGAGATTGGCCACGTGTAAACATCGTGTTACGCAGGATTGGCGAGATCGGTTCGGCGTCACCTGAACCCGGACGGTGTTCGCGGCGGGGACCGGGCACGATTACCCTATTCACGTCTCAATTTCCACAGAAATCCCATGAGTAACACCCGGATCTTGGGCGTTTCATGGTTTGCTCATTGATCGATGCACGTCTCCGGGGGGATACAGCGGTTGGGCCGCGCACACATTGCCTCCCCGACCACTGGAAGGAAAACGGTCTGTGAGAGCAACGAAGAGAAGATGGACGGCGGCACTGTCCGCTGCGACAGTCACTGTCGGACTCTCGGTTGCAATGGCGACACCTGCGAACGCGGTCGGGGGTCCGTGCGGGCAGAACGGCGGAAGTCTCGGTAGCGCAGGAAGTTCGGGTAGCTCGGGAAGTGCCGGCGGCGCGGGGAGCTCCGGCAGTCTCGGCAGCCTGGCTTCGGGCAGCCTCGGCAGCGCGACGGGTTCGCTCATCAACTCGCTCCCGTGGATCACCGGCGCGCCCAACGGTGCGCTGCCGGTGTTGTCGGGCAAGACCAAGGCCATCGAAATGGTTACCGGACCGGGTAGCCCGAACAAGAGCATCGAGAAGTACAGCGTCTCCGGTACCGACCTCGGGATCATGTGGGACAGCGGAGACGCGGACCACGGCGTCATGATGCTGTTCGGTGACACTGTCGGCGACTGTGGCATCGAGGGCGATCAGTGGCGCAGCAACGTCCTGTTCCGCAGCACGGACGCCAACCTGACCGACGGCATGCGGATCGACGACTCGCCGCTCGCGGCGGCGCCGCCGAACTTCTCCAGGCAGGTCATCCAGGGTCTGCTCTCTGAGAAGCCGGGCGGTTTCCCCGAGTTCACGGTGATCCCGACCGGCGGCGTCGCCGTCGACGGTGTGCAGTACGTGCGGTGGATGTCCGTCCGTTCGTGGGACACGCCGGGCGAGTGGACCACCAACTACTCCGGGCTCGCCTACTCCACTGACAACGGAGACCACTGGCAGACGGACCCGGCGACCGTGCGTGTCAATCGCGAAGGGGTCTTCGATACGCCGATCCCGATCCCCGGCGTCGATCAGATCCCGGCCTTCTCGCCACGCAACAAGAACTGGCAGATGAGTGCGTTCGTGCCGGCTCAGGGTGACGGCTACGTCTATGAGTTCGGCACGCCCTCCGGCCGATCCGGGGAGGCGCGCCTCGCTCGTGTGCCCAAGGCGGACATCCGAAACCTGGGTGCCTACGAGTACTGGAACGGCTCGGCGTGGAGTTCGAACATCGCAGACGCGGTCCCGGTCATCGGTGGGAAGGTCAGCGAGCTGTCGGTGCAGTGGAACGATTACCTCCAGAAGTACGTGGCCATGTACACCGACCTCAACGGTCTCGTGATCCGCGTGGCCGACAGCCCCGAGGGCCCGTGGGTCGGCAAGCAGACCCTCATCAGCGGAACGACTCTTCCGTCGCTGTACGGCGGCTTCATGCATCCCTGGTCGACCGGCAAGGATCTGTACTTCGTGCTGACGACCTGGGATCGGTACAACGTGATCTACATGAAGACCGACCTGGGCGGTATGAACCTCCGGACTGCGGTTCCGGCGGACAGCCCCGACCCGGCGGCCACCGGCGAGCAGAAGCTCGAGGGCTTCCAGACTCCCGAGGGATTCGTCGAGACCGTCGACGGCGAGTGAGTTCGCCGGCTTCGTGAAGTGCGGCCCGTCCCCGGCATCCGGGGGCGGGCCGCCCGCGTTTTGCGCACGTATCGGTGTTCGAGGGCGGGGCCGTGGAACGATAAGTGCGCACAGCGGGGAATTCTGGGTCCGGATTGCCCTCCGGGTGTTAGGTTTCGACCGGTCGGGGACGTCAGAGCGACGACTCAGGGGGAACCAGATGCGCACGTCGTTCATTGCCGTGCTCGCGCTTGCGGCGATAGCCGGATTCGGTCCGGCGGCACTACAGCCGACGGCTGCGGCCGACCCGATGCCGGTCCCGCACAACTTCTACGACGGGATCGGGCTGGAGGCCGCCAATCCCGGCGGGTCGATTCCCGGATCGAACGACTGGACCTGCAGGCCGACTCCGGAACACCCCGAGCCGGTAGTCCTGGTTCACGGCACCGGCGCCAACCGGCAAACCAACTGGGCCACTTATGTTCCGCTGCTGAAGAACGAGGGCTATTGCGTCTTCGCTCCCACCTACGGCACGCGACCGGGTGCGACGTGGCCGGCGAGTGCCTTCGGCGCGCTGACACCTCTGGACCAGAGCGCCGGGCAACTCTCCGACTTCGTGGACGAGGTTCTCGCGGCCACCGGTGCAACCGAAGTCGACATCGTGGGGCACTCGCAGGGCACCCTGATGCCGAACTACTACGTGAAGTTCCTCGGCGGCGCCGCGAAGGTGGACAAGTACGTCTCGTTGGCGCCACTGTGGGGCGGGGCCGGCGCCTTCTGGGCCGGTGAGATCACCGCCTTCGCCAAGCAGAACGGGCTGATGCCGTTGCAGGAACAGACGTTCGGCCAACTCTGCGCCTCGTGTCTCGACATGGCACCGGGCGCCGATTTCGTCGACAAGATCAACGAAGGTGGAAGCCCCTACGCACCGGGCGTCACCTACACGAACATCGCCACCCGCTACGACGAACTGGTGGTGCCGTACACCAGCGGACTGGTGCCCGGACCCGACACGACCAACATCGTGGTGCAGGACCAGTGCCCGCAGGACTACTCCGAGCACGCCGCGCTCGGGGCGTCGCCGATCGCGGCCGCGCACGTGCTCAATGCGCTCGATCCGGAGCACCCGCGTCCGGTGCCGTGCATGGTGATCTCGCCGCTCACCGGCTCACCGGTCGGGTGAACGATTCGACCTGCGGTTGTGGTGCCCCCGGCAGGAATCGAACCTGCGACCTAGAGATTAGAAGGCTCTTGCTCTATCCAACTGAGCTACGGAGGCGCGCGGAAAAGCATACCCGCTGAATGGGGATGATCCGTGCATCCGGGTCAGCTCCAGAGCRTCACGTGCACCTTCGGCTTGAAGTGCGTCACCTCGACGCCGGTGCCACGGATCATGGCCTGGATGCATCTGGGTGTGCTGACGAAGCGCAGCAGTTCGGATGCCGCGGGCTGTAGATGCTGGTGGTGCAGTGTGGTGGCGCACCATTCGCCGGTGGCGCGCAGGTCGGGGCCGTCGACCCGGGCGAGCGACCCGTCGGACAGTTCGTCGCCGACGGTGAAGCCCAGGGCCAGCGTGAGCGCGGACGAGCGCCGGACGGCCTCGGCGGCGGCGGCGTCGCTCTGGAAGATCCGCTGCCGGTCCCGGGGAATGTCGAGGGCGCGCAGCAGGTGCCGCATCGCGCCGTCGCCGCCGGCCGCGGACGGGCCGAGGAACCACTGTTGCTCGCGCAGTCGGGACCGCGACGGGTGTGTGTGGGCGAGTGGGTGATCGGGTGCGCAGACGGTGAGTACCTCGTAGTGCAGGAAGGGGTGCACGCACAGCGGTTCGCCGCTGCCGACGATGCGGGGTCCGAGAGCGACGTCGACCGCGCGCGACGAGATCAGGCTCGCGAACTGGCGGACCGGGTGGACGCTCAGCTCCACCGCCAGGTCCTTCGCCCGCCCGGCGAACATGTCGATCAACCCGGGGGCGGCGTGCTCGGCGAACAGCGGTGACGCCGCGAGCCGCAGGAGGCGTCGTCCGTGCCCGGCCTGGCTCACCTCGAGCGCCGTCTGCTGCTGGAGCCCCAGGATCTCCACGGCCCGGCTCGCGAGGCGCAGCCCGCCGGGGGTGAACGCGAGACCGGACGGTCGGCGGCAGTACAGCGGATCGTCGAGTTCCTTGCGGAGTTGGGCGATATGCATGGACACGCCCGAATCCGTCATGCCCAATTCGCGGGCGGCCGCTCGAACCGATCCGAGCCGCACCACCGCGGAATAGGCTCGCAGTTGGGCGGGTGTCACGGATTCGAGGGTACGTCCCGGCAAAGATCGACATCCGCGATTCGGCCCGTCGGACCTGCGTCGACGGCCGGGGCTGGAGGCCGACTCGATGCGTGACGTGTTGTCCGATCTGCTCGAAATCTGGCGGGCCGGGGACACCGCCGGATTGGCCACCGTCGTCGCCACATTCCGGTCCGCGCCGCGTGCCCCGGGCGCCGCGATGGTGGTCGCGTCCGACGGTGTCGTCGCCGGATCCGTGTCCGGTGGGTGCGTCGAGGGCGCCGTGTACGAGCTGGCGTCGGAGGTGGTCGCCACCGGCGAGCCGGTGCTCGAGCGCTACGGCGTGAGCGACGACGACGCGTTCGCGGTCGGGCTCACGTGCGGTGGCATCCTCGACGTGTTCGTCGAGCCCGTCTCACCGCGCACGTTCCCGGATCTCGCGGAGATCGCCGCCGACATCGAGGCCCGTCGGCCCGTGGCCGTCGCTACGGTGGTCGACCACGAGGACCGGGCGCGTGTCGGCCGGCACCTCGTCATCCGCCCTGACACCGTCACCGGTTCGGTCGGCTCCCCGCGCGCCGACGAGGCCGTCGCCGACGACGGACGCGGCCTGCTCGCGGCGGGGCGGACGGCGGTGCTCGAGTACGGGCCGGACGGCCAGCGCCGCGGCGAGGGGATGCGCGTGTTCGTCGCGAGCTACGCCCCACCGCCGCGGATGCTGGTGTTCGGGGCGATCGACTTCGCTGCCGCGGTGGCTCGGCAGGGTGCGTTCCTCGGGTACCGCGTCACGGTGTGCGACGCCCGCGAGGTGTTCGCGACCGCGAGCCGATTCCCGACGGCCGACGAGGTGGTGGTCGACTGGCCGCACCGCTACCTGGCCACCGAGGCCGCGGCGGGCCGGATCGACGGCCGCACCGTGGTCTGCGTCCTCACGCACGATCCCAAGTTCGACGTCCCGCTGCTCGAGGTGGCGCTGCGGCTGCCGGAGGTGGGGTACGTGGGGGCGATGGGGTCCGAGCGCACGCATCTCGACCGGCTCGCGCGCCTGCGTGAGGCGGGGCTGGCCGACGAGGAACTGGCCCGGCTGTCGAGCCCGATCGGTCTGGATCTCGGGGCCCGGACGCCGGAGGAGACGGCGGTGTCGATCGCGGCCGAGATCATCGCCCGCCGGTGGGGCGGAGGCGGGCTTCCACTGCGTGACCTGCACGGACGAATCCACCACGAGCAATCCGGATGATCACGACAGGGCCGGTGCCGGCGTGATCAAGTGATCGCTGAATCGTGCTTGACGGCGACCCCGGCCGGGCACAGGCTGGAAGGACATCCGGCGGTGTGAGGGGTATCACATGCAGGTTCCGGGACTGTTCGAATACGAACGAGCGACCGACGTCGAGCACGCGATCGCGCTGCTCGACCGACTCGGCGACGAGGCGCGTGTCGTGGCCGGCGGGCACAGCCTGCTGCCGATGATGAAGCTGCGCCTCGCCAACCCCGAGTATCTGATCGACATCAACGATCTGGTCGCCGAACTGGGGGACATCACCGTCGAACCCGGCGCCGTGCGGATCGGTGCGATGGTGCGCCACCGGCAGATCCTCGAGTCCGACGACCTTGCCGCGTTGTTCCCGATCTTCCGGGACGCCGAACGGGTGATCGCCGACCCGGTCGTCCGCAACCGCGGCACGATCGGCGGGTCGCTGTGTCAGGCCGACCCCGCCGAGGACCTGACGACGGTGTGCTCGGTGGTCGGGGCCGTGTGCGTGATCCGCGGGCCGACGGGCGTGCGTGAGGTGCCGATGGCCGACTTCCTCGTCGGACCCTACGAGACCGCGGTGCGCGGCAACGAGATCCTCGTCGAGGTGCGCATCCCGCGGGAGCATGCCGGCGGGAGCGCCTACGCGAAAGTGGAACGGCGGGTGGGGGACTGGGCCATCGCTGCCGCGGGCGCGTCGATGTGGCTGGACGGCGACCGGATCGGCGGCGCCCGGGTGGGGCTCACCGCGGTGCAACCCGATGCCGACCGCGTCGCCGCGATCGGGGAGTACCTCGGCGGACTGGCACTGTCCGAGGACGTGTTCATCGAGGCCGGAGTCCTCGCCGGGCAGGCGTGCGATCCGGTGACCGACCCGCGCGGGACCGCCGCCTACAAGCGCCACCTCGCCGGGGAACTGACCGTCCGCGCGCTGCGCACGGCCGCTCAACGCGCCGCGGGCACACTCGACGGAACGGAGTTGTGAAATGCAGGTGACGATGACGGTCAACGGCACCGAGGTCGCCGAGGACATCGAGCCGCGGATGCTCCTGGTCCATTTCCTACGGGACCGCCTGGGGCTCACCGGAACCCACTGGGGCTGCGACACCAGCAACTGCGGCACGTGCGTGGTCTCGGTCGACGGCGAGCCGGTGAAGTCGTGCACGATGCTCGCCGTGATGGCCGGCGGCCGGGACGTCCGCACCGTCGAGGGTCTCGCGAACGACGGGGTGCTCGATCCCGTGCAGGAGGGGTTCATGCAGTGCCACGGACTGCAGTGCGGATTCTGCACCCCCGGCATGATGATCACCGCCCGCGCCCTGCTCGACCGCGATCCGGACCCCGACGAGGCGACCATCCGCGAGGCCATCTCCGGCCAGATCTGCCGCTGCACCGGCTACACGACCATCGTCCGGTCGGTCCGGTGGGCGGCCGAGCACGGCGGGACGACGACCGACACCGTGACGACGGGAGGCGCGTCGTGACCACGCTGGACGAACCGGCCGAGTTGGACCCGGACCGCGTCGCGAACGACGAGAAGCCGTGCGGGCACGGCCGGATGCTCCGCAAGGAGGATCCGCGGTTCATCCGGGGCCGGGGCCACTACGTCGACGACGTCCAACTGCCCGGCATGCTGCATCTGGCGATCCTCCGCTCGCCGGTCGCGCACGCCCGCGTCGTGCGCATCGACACGACCGCGGCGCAGGCGCACCCGAAGGTGGCGGCGGTGGTGACCGGTGCGGACCTCGCCGAGAAGAGCCTGGCGTGGATGCCGACGCTGTCGAACGACGTGCAGGCCGTCCTCGCCACCGACAAGGTCCGGTTCCAGGGCCAGGAGGTGGCGTTCGTCGTCGCCGAGGACCGCTACTCCGCCCGCGACGCGCTGGAGTTGATCGACGTCGAGTACGAGATTCTCGATCCGGTGATCGACGCGCGGCGCGCCCTCGAGCCCGACGCCCCGGTGATCCGCACCGACCTCGACGGCAAGACCGACAACCACTGTTTCGATTGGGAAACAGGGGACGCGGACGCCACCGAGGCGGCGTTCGCGAAGGCAGACGTCGTGGTGCGCCAGGAGATCGTCTACCCGCGGGTCCATCCGGCCCCGATGGAGACGTGCGGCGCCGTCGCCGACTACGACGCGGTGGACGGCAAGCTGACGCTGTGGTCCACGAGCCAGGCGCCGCACGCGCACCGCACGCTGTACGCGCTGGTGGCGGGACTGCCCGAACACAAGATCCGCGTCATCTCCCCCGACATCGGCGGCGGGTTCGGCAACAAGGTTCCGATCTATCCGGGATACGTGTGCGCGATCGTCGGGTCGCTGCTCACCGGCAAGCCCGTCAAGTGGATGGAGGACCGCAGCGAGAACCTCACCAGCACCGGCTTCGCCCGCGACTACATCATGGTCGGGGAGATCGCCGCGACGAGCGAGGGCAAGATCCTCGCGATCCGCACCGACGTCCTCGCCGACCACGGCGCGTTCAACGGCACCGCGGCGCCGGTGAAGTACCCGGCCGGCTTTTTCGGGGTGTTCACCGGCAGCTACGACCTCGAGGCCGCGTACTGCACGATGACGGCGGTCTACACCAACAAGGCGCCGGGCGGGGTGGCCTACGCGTGCTCGTTCCGGATCACCGAGGCGGTGTACCTGGTGGAGCGCCTGGTCGACTGCCTCGCATACGACCTCGACATGGATCCGGCGGAGCTGCGGCTGCGGAATCTGCTTCGGCCCGAACAGTTCCCGTACACCAGCAAGACGGGGTGGAAGTACGACTCCGGCGACTACGCCACCACGATGCGCAAGGCCATGGACATGATCGGGTACGACGCCCTGCGCCGCGAGCAGGCCGAGAAGAGTGAACGCGGTGAGCTGATGGGCATCGGGATGTCGTTCTTCACCGAGGCCGTCGGCGCCGGCCCGCGCAAGGACATGGACATCCTCGGACTGGGCATGGCCGACGGCTGCGAGTTGACCGTGCACCCCACCGGCAAGGCCGTGGTCCGGATCTCGGTGCAGACCCAGGGGCAGGGGCACGAAACCACGTTCGCGCAGATCGTCGCCGAGGAGCTCGGCATCCCGCCCGAGGACGTCGACGTGGTGCACGGCGACACCGACAACACCCCGTTCGGGCTCGGCACGTACGGCAGTCGGTCCACCCCGGTGTCCGGCGCCGCGGCCGCGCTGGTGTCGCGCAAGGTGCGCGACAAGGCGCGGATCATCGCGTCGGGCATGCTCGAGGTGTCCGTCTCGGACCTCGAATGGGAGAAGGGCAACTTCCACGTCAAGGGCGATCCCTCGGCGGYCGTGACGATCCAGGACATCGCGATGCGCTCGTACGGCGCGGGGGATCTGCCGGACGGCGTCGAGGGCGGTCTCGAGGCCCAGATCTGTTACAACCCGGAGAATCTCACCTACCCGTACGGCGCGTACTTCTGCGTGGTCGACATCGATCCGGGCACCGGCGTGGTGAAGGTGCGCCGCTTCCTCGCGGTCGACGACTGCGGCACCCGCATCAACCCGATGATCATCGAGGGGCAGGTGCACGGCGGCATCACCGACGGGATCGGCATGGCACTGATGGAGATCATCGCGTTCGACGAGGACGGCAACTGCCTGGGCGGCTCGCTGATGGACTACCTCATCCCCACCGCGCTGGAGGTGCCGCACCTCGAGACCGGCTTCACCGTCACCCCGTCGCCGCACCACCCGATCGGGGCCAAGGGGATCGGGGAGAGCGCGACCGTGGGGTCGCCGCCGGCCGTCGTCAATGCCGTCGTCGACGCGTTGAAGCCGTTCGGGGTGCGGCACGCCGACATGCCGCTGACACCGTCGCGGGTGTGGGAGGCGATGCAGGGTCGAGCGACCCCGCCGATCTGACAGGAGAGTGCGATGGACCTGAGTGCGCGCGCCGCGCAGCTGACGGGCGAGCGGCGTCCGTTCGTGCGCGCGACGGTGGTCCGCGCGCAGCAGCCGACGTCGGCGTCGCCGGGTGACCGTGCGATCGTGTTGGGGGACGGCACGATCGAGGGCTTCGTCGGCGGGCACTGCGCCCAGAACTCGGTGCGCGGTGCGGCGGCCGACGTCCTCGAATCGGGCGAGAGCCTGCTGCTGCGGATCCTGCCCGACGGCGGGGTCGACTACCCGGAGGCGCCCGGCGCGAGTGTCGTCGTCAATCCGTGTCTGTCCGGTGGCGCGATGGAGATCTTCCTCGAGCCGTGCCTGCCCGCCCCGATCGTGCGGGTGGTCGGCGCGACACCGGTGGCCGACGCCGTCGCGGACCTGGCCGGCCGCCTCGGCCTGGACGTCCGACGCGGTGCCGAGCCCGTCGAGGACGAGACCGCAGTGATCGTGGCGAGCCTCGGCGGGGACGAGCCGACGGCGATCCGGGAGGCGCTCGACGCCGGTGCCGGGTACATCGGGCTCGTTGCCGGCCGGGTGCGGGGCGCCGCGGTCGTCGCCGAACTGGACCTGGATCCCGAGCAACGTGCCGTCGTGCACACGCCCGCGGGGCTGCCGATCGGTGCCCGCACTGCCGGCGAGATCGCACTGTCGATTCTCGCCGAGCTGGTGCGGGCGATCCGCGTCGAGCAGCTTCCCATCGGAAGTCGTTACGAGGCAGAGGAGACGGTCGCGGGGGAGATCGGGGCCGCGTTGACCGTGATCGACCCGGTGTGCGGCATGACCGTCACCGTCGTCGACGACACGCCGCACCTGCAGATCGACGGCGAGGACTACTGGTTCTGTGCGCCCGGCTGCCGCCGCACCTATGAGAAGGAGCGTGCGCGATGTTCGTGACCGGACTCGTCCTGGCGGCCGGCGGGTCGCGGCGTCTGGGGCGGCCGAAGCAACTGCTGCCGTACCGCGGCGCGACGCTGCTCGACGCCACTCTCGCCGTCGCGCGCGCGTGCCGGTTCCAGCAGTTGCTGGTGACCGTGCCCGGCTCGGCGGACGCGATCGAGGACCTCGTCGACCTGCGCGGCTGCACGATCGTGCACTGCCCCGACTCGGGCAGTGGATGCTCGGCATCGGTGAAGGCGGCCCTGACGGAGGTCGAGCCGCTGGCGTCCGGGATCGTGCTGATGCTCGGCGATCAGCCCGGTGTCACGCCGGCGACCGTGCGCGCGCTGGTGGCGCAGGGGCGGCTCGAGAACCTCGGCATGTGCCGCTACTCCGACGGCCCGGGACATCCACTGTGGTTGGGGCGCAGCGTGTTCGGTGACATCGCCGAGCTGTACGGCGACAAGGCTGTGTGGAAGCTCTTCGACCGGGAAGCTGCCGACACGTTCGAGATCCCGGCCGAGGGCAGGATCCCCCTCGACGTCGACACGTGGGACGGTTACCGCGCACTGCTCGACCAGGACCGGGACGCGTCGTGATCGCTGCAGCCGCCCCCGGATTCGCGGACATCGAGGATCTGACGCGGCGGTTCGACGCGCAGGACTACCTGCTCGACGAGGGCACCGCGACGGCGCTGTACCTCGCGCTGCGCCTGGGTCGACCGCTGCTGCTCGAGGGCGAGCCGGGGGTCGGTAAGACGACGGCGGCCAAGGCGCTCGCCGCCGCGCTGGGCACCCCGCTGGTGCGACTCCAGTGCTACGAGGGTCTCGGTGCCGACGAGGCCCTGTACGACTGGAACTACCAGCGTCAGTTGCTCGCGGTGCGGCTGTCGGAGGCGCACGGGGAGCGGCTGCAGGAGGCGGACCTGTTCACCGAGCAGTTCCTGCAGGAGCGTCCGATCCTGCGGTGCGTCCGACACCGCGGTCCGCTCCCGCCGGTCCTACTGATCGACGAGATCGACCGTGCCGACGACGAATTCGAGGCGCTGCTGCTCGAGTTTCTCGGCGAATCCTCGGTCACCGTCCCCGAACTGGGTACGTTCGTCGCCGAGCAGTCGCCCACCGTGGTCCTGACGTCCAACCGCAGTCGAGACCTGCACGACGCGCTGCGCCGCCGCTGTCTCTATCACTGGATCGACTACCCGGCGCCCGCGCGGGCCGCCGCGATCCTGCGCCGCACCGTGCCGGGCGCCGACACCGCTCTGATCGCCGACGTCACCGATTTCGTGGCGTCGGCCCGGTCCCTCGACCTCGACAAGGCGCCCGGGATCGCGGAGGCCATCGACTGGGTGTCCGCGCTCGCGGCGCTCGGGGCGGCCGACCTGGCGCCGACCGCCGCCCTCGCGAGTCTCGGGGCGATCGCGAAGACCCCCGACGACCGCGTCGCGCTGGCCGAGGCGGTCGGCGAGTACGTGGCCGGCCGGACAACCCAGTGACAGCACCGACAGCACCGACAGCACCGACAGGACCGACAGGACCGACAGGACCGACAGGACCGACAGGACCGAGAGGACCAGCATGAAGATCGCAGACGAGTTCACCGTCGATGCACCGATCGACCGGGCGTGGGAGGTCCTCACCGATCTCGAGGGCATCGCGCCGCTGCTGYCCGGCGCGACGATGACCGGACGGGAGGGCGACGACTACCTGGGCACCGTGAAGATCAAGGTCGGTCCGGTGACGAGCGAGTTCGCCGGGCGGGCGTCGTTCGCCTCGAAGGACGAGCAGTCGCACACCGCGGTGATCGATGCGCGCGGCAGGGAGAAGCGCGGCAGCGGCAACGCGGCGGCGACGATCACGGCCCGCCTCCACGAGGACGGCGGCGCCACCCGCGTCACCGTCGACACCGACATGAAGATCGTCGGCAAGCTGGCCCAGTTCGGCAGCGGCATGATCGCGCAGGTGTCGGAGAAGCTGATGGGGCAGTTCGCGGCGTCGCTCGAGGACAAGCTCSCATCCGACAGCGCGGAGCCGGCCGCCCCGAACGACGTCGTGCCGATACCGATGCCGGTCGGTTCGGCAGCGCCACCGGAGGTGCAGCCCATCGACCTGATCGAGCTGGCCGGCGGGTCGACGGCCCGGCGCGCGCTGCCGTGGATCGTCGCGGTCGTCGCAGCCGTCGTGGTCTTCACGATCCTGCGATCACGACGGACGTGACCGGGTCGGCGGCACTGCTGCGCGGCATCGATCTGGCCGCGTTCGCCGTCGCGCTCGTCACCCGCGCCCGCCGCGCCGGCGTCGACGTCTCGGCGAGCGGCGCCGCCCGGTTCACCGAGGCGCTGCGGGTGCTGCCGCCCACCGACCGGCGCCGGCTGTACTGGACCGCACGGGTCAGCCTGGTCGGCCGGCACAGCGACATCGAGCGGTTCGACGCGGTGTTCGCGGCGGTGTTCGACGACGCGGTACTCGCGCTCGACCCGGCCGCGCGGGCGTCGGCCTCGAACACGAGCCGGACACGCGCCGACGGAAGGTCCGGCGACGGGGGAGCGTCGGCCGGGCCCCGACGGCGTGCCGCGCCGCCGTGGGCGACCCTCGACGACGCCGCCGCCCCGGTGCCGGATCGGAGCGCGGACGACGGGGCGACGGCGGTGACGCTGCGGCTGCCGAGCCCGCTCGAGGCGATCGCCGACGAACCGTTCGGACAGCTGCGCGACGACGATCTGCGACTGCTGGGGCGTTGGCTCGAACAGATCGAGCCGAACTGGCCCCGCCGGCCGAGCCGCCGCCGCGAACCGCACCGGCACGGCCGGGTCGATCTGCGCGCCACGATCCGCCGGGCCCGCGGCACCGGCTTCGAGCCCGTCCGCCTGGTCCGGTGCCGACCGCGCGAGCGACCCAGGCGGATCGTCCTGCTGTGCGACGTGAGCCGATCGATGCACGGCTACGCCGATGTGTACGTGCACCTGATGCGGGCCGCGGTGGTGCGGGGCAACGCGGAGGTGTTCGCGTTCTCCACCCACCTGACCCGGCTGACGCCCGTCCTCGCGCACCGCAGCGCGGACGTGGCCGTCGCGCGTGCCAGCGAGCGCGTCGTCGACAGGTTCGGGGGAACACACATCGCCGGCAGCCTCGCGGCACTGTTGTCCTCGCCACACGGAAGTGCGCTGCGCGGTGCCGTCGTGATCGTCGCGTCGGACGGCTGGGACAGCGACGAGCCTGCCGATCTGGCCCGGGCCGTAGCCCGGATCCGGCGGCGGGCCCACCGGGTGGTGTGGCTCAATCCTCGTGCGGCGGCACCAGGATTCGAGCCGGCCGCAGGCCCGATGGCGGCGGCGTTGCCACATTGCGACCACTTCCTCTCGGCGCACACGATCGCCACGCTCGGGGAAATGCTGACGACCGTCGCCCGGAGCGCCGGAGTCGCGCGCGCCCGCGACTCGGGTGAGGGGTAAGTCCGACAGATTGTCGTAGGTCCTACCCTTGTCGGTATGGCAACACCCCTGCGCGAGCAGTCCGACCACGCTCCCGTCAGTCACCCCCGAGCAGGATCCAGCGTCATCTACGCGGTCAGCGGTGTCCTCGCCGGGGTCGTCGCCGCGCTGGTCGTGGCGCTGTCCGCGTCCCAGGCGCTGGTATTGATGGGCATCCCCGACCCGGGACCGTTCACCACGTACGGCCTACCCGCGCTGCGCGCGGCCAGCGAGGTCGCCGCCGTCATCGCGGTCGGATCGCTGCTGTTCGCGGCGTTCATGGTGCCGCCCCAGAAGTCGGGTGTCCTCGACGTCGACGGCTACCGCGCGGTCCGGACCGCCTCGGCCGCGGCATTCGTGTGGGCGCTGTGCTCCGCGATCCTGGTGCCGCTGACCCTGTCGGACACGTCGGGCCAGCCGTTCTCGGAGGCGGTGAAGCCGGCCAACCTGTTCTCCGCGATCGGGCAGGTCGAGACCGCCGTCGCGTGGCAGTGGACCGCGATCCTCGCCGTCGTGCTGGCGGTGCTGTCGCGGATCGTGCTGCGCTGGTCGTGGACGCCCTTCCTGTTGGCGCTCAGCGTCGCGACGATGATGCCGCTGGCACTCACCGGACACTCGTCGTCCGGCGGTTCGCACGACGTCGCGACCAACAGCCTGATCTGGCACCTCGTCGGGGCGGCGTTCTGGGCCGGCGGCCTGTTCGCGCTCCTCGCGCACGCCCGTCGTCGCGGGGCCTACACCGACGTCGCGGCGCGCCGGTTCTCGTTCGTGGCGACCATCTGCTTCGTCGCGATGGCACTGAGCGGTGTGATCAACGCGCTCGTGCGTCTGCCCATCGACGACCTGTTCACCACCACGTACGGCCGCCTCATCGTCGCCAAGGTCGTCGCGCTGGTCCTGCTCGGCGTGTTCGGGTGGATGCAGCGACGACGGGCCCTGCCGGCGCTCGCCGCCGACCCGGAATCCCGCGGCGCGCTCATCCGGTTCGCGGGCGCCGAGGCACTCGTGTTCGCCGCGACGATCGGCATCGCGGTCGGCCTGGGCCGCACCCCGCCGCCGCCCCCGGCCTCTCTGCCGACGCTCACCGAGGTGGAGATCGGCTACAACCTCGACGGCCCGCCGACCTTCGCGCGATTCGTCCTGGACTGGCGCTTCGACCTGGTCTTCGGCACCGCCGCGATCATCCTCGCGGTGCTCTACATCGTCGGGCTGCGCACGCTGCGCAAGCGCGGCGACAGCTGGCCCGTCGGTCGCACGATCGCGTGGATGTGCGGCTGCGCCGTGCTGCTGATCGGGACCTCGTCCGGTGTCGGGCGGTACGCCCCCGCGATGTTCAGCGTCCACATGGGCGCGCACATGGCACTGTCGATGCTCGCGCCCGTCCTGCTGGTGCTCGGTGGCCCGTTCACCCTCGCGCTGCGGGCGATGCGACCGGCCGGCAAGGACGGCGTGCCGGGGCCCCGGGAGTGGCTGCTCGCGTTCCTGCACAGCCCGATCTCGCGGTTCCTCACCCAGCCGATCATCGCGTCGGTGCTGTTCGTCGGCGGCTTCTACGCGCTGTACCTCGGTGGCATCTTCGGTGCGAACGTCGACAGCCACACCGCGCACCTGCTGATGAACGTGCACTTCATCCTCAGCGGGTACCTGTTCTACTGGGTCGTCATCGGCGTCGATCCGTCGCCGCGGCAGCTGCAGCCCATCACCAAGCTGGCGATGGTGTTCGGATCGCTGCCGTTCCACGCGTTCTTCGGCATCGCACTGATGAGCATGGGCGAGGTCATGGGTGCGACGTTCTACCGCTCGCTGGGTCTCGGCTGGAACGCCGACCTGCTCAAGGATCAGCAACTGGGCGGTTCCATCGCGTGGGCCACCGGCGAGGTCCCGCTGGTGCTCGTCATGCTCGCGCTGCTGGTGCAGTGGTCGCGCAGCGATCAGAAGACCGCCAAGCGGGTCGACCGGGCCGCCGACCGCGACGACGACGCCGACCTGGCCGCGCACAACGCGATGTTCGCCGAATTGGCCCGCCGTGACCGGGAGGCCGGTCTGTAGCACACCGGCACGACACGAACCGCCGGCGAAGGCCGCTCCCGCGCGGGGTTGTGGACACGACTTCGGTTCGTCCACAGATTCGCCCCGACCCGGATCAGGGCTCGAATCCACGGCATCGTCGAACGCACCGTCCCGATCGGGCGGTGCGTTCGCCGTTTCGGGGACGCCACGAGGACGGATTCGCGAGGGGGAAGTCGATGTACGAGACACACGGCACGGTGGTGGGCACCGTGATCACCGACCCGGTCAAGCGGGAGACCACGTCCGGTGAAGAGGTCATGAGCTTCCGGATGGCGAGCAACGTTCGCCGGCGTGACCGCGAGACGGGGGAATGGACCGACGGCGGGACGCTGTACTTGACTGTGAGCTGCTGGCGCAGGCTCGTGCAGGGGGTGGGGGCGTCGCTCATGAAGGGCGACCCGATCATCGCGCACGGCGAGCTGCGCACCAACGAGTACAAGACGCGGGACGGGGAGCCGCGCTCCGACCTCGAGATGCGYGCCACCTCGATCGGACCGGACCTGGCCCGCTGCACCGCCAAGCTCGACCGGTCGTGGCGCTCGCGCGGTCCGGCAGGGTCCGGCGGGGCCGACGAGTCGACCGCGCAGCCCGACGAGGCGGAGGAGGTCCCGGACGACGGGCAGCGCGACGTCGACGATGCGGTACCCGCGCTCGCCGGATAGCGGACGTGGGAATCGCGCGGTTCGGGGGTGGTCGGGTGTCGTTGTCTGCGAAGGTGATTGCGGATCGGTATCGAGTGACGGCGACCACACGGGAGGGTTCGATGGGCTGCAGGACACGGGGGAAGCCAGGCCGAACGTTGGCGTTGCTCGCGGTGGTGGCCGCGGTGACGTTTGCTCCGACCACAGCATCCGCCGGCGGTCTGCCCGCCGGACAGGAGCCTGGGAGCGTGCAGACGGTGGAGGCGCTGCCGCCCGAGCTCGGGCTGCCCGGCACCTCGGCCGCCTACCGGATCACCTACTCGACGCGGGACGCCGCGGGGCATCCCGCGCCGAGTTCCGGGGTGGTCTTCGTGCCGGCGGGTGCGGCACCGGCGGGCGGCTGGCCGGTGCTCTCGTGGGCGCACGGCACCGTCGGTCTGGGGGACGCGTGCGCGCCGTCGCGGAATCCGCGGTCGGCCCGCGACGCGAACTATCTGGGGCATTGGCTCTCCCAGGGGTATGCGATCGTCGCCACGGACTACATCGGGCTCGGCACGCCCGGTGTGCACCCGTACCTCGAGGGCGACTCCGAGGCGACCGCCGTGATCGACATGGTCCGCGCCGGCCGCGCGGTGGTGCCCGAACTGTCGTCGCGGTGGATGGCGATCGGTCAGTCCCAGGGCGGCCACGCCGCACTGTTCACCGCGAACCAGGCGACCCGCTACGCGCCCGAACTCGACTACCGAGGCGCGGTCACCACGGGTGCGCCGTCGAACCTCGAGAATGTCTTCCCGTTCGGCGGGCCGTGGATCCCGGATCTCGGGCTCGACGGGCTGACGGTGTTCACGAGCTACATCCTCGCCGGTATGCGCGCGACCATGCCGGAGGCCGACGTGAACAGCTACCTGACTCCGGCGGGACGAGAGATCGTGGATGCTGCCGAGAACCTCTGCTACGAGGCGCAGGCCGAGAAGGTGAAGGGAATATCCGTCGGAGCACTGCTGAGCCGTCCCCTCGGCGACCCCGAGTTCCGGGCGGCCCTCACCGAGTATCTCGCGGTACCGACCACCGGGTACGACCGATCACTGTTCATCGCGCAGGGCCTGCTCGACACGGTGGTCCCGGCACCGCTGTCGTTCAAGCTCATCGCCGATCTGCGACTCGCCGGTGTCGACGCGACGTACATGACCTACCCGACCAACCACGACGGGACGATGGCTGCGTCGCTGCCCGATTCGACGCCGTTCGTGCGCCAGCGGCTCTGACCAGGGAAGGGCTGTACCGCTCTCCCCGCGCGAAACCGCTCGCGCGGGGAGAGGCGCGGGGCGGGCGCGGTAGGCTGGCGGTCGAGTCGTACGTTCTCGCAGCCGGTGAGCTGCGCATTTCCGTTCCAGATTGGAGCCTTTGGGTGGCTGAGTTCATTTACACGATGAAAAAGGTGCGCAAGGCGCATGGCGACAAGGTCATCCTCGATGACGTCACCATGAGCTTCTACCCGGGCGCCAAGATCGGTGTGGTGGGCCCGAACGGCGCCGGTAAGTCGAGCATCCTCAAGATCATGGCCGGGCTGGACCAGCCGGGCAACGGCGAGGCCTTCCTCGCGCCCGGCGCATCGGTCGGCATCCTGATGCAGGAGCCGCACCTCGACGAGACCAAGACGGTCCGCGAGAACGTCGAGGAGGGTCTCGGCGAAACGATGGTGCAGCTCAAGCGGTACAACGAGATCGCCGAGCTGATGGCCACCGACTACTCGGACGAGCTGATGGAGGAAATGGGCACCCTTCAGGAGAAGCTCGACCATGCCAATGCGTGGGAGATCGACTCGCAGCTCGAGCAGGCGATGGACGCGCTGCGCTGCCCGCCGCCGGACGAGCCCGTCACCCACCTCTCGGGTGGTGAGAAGCGCCGCGTCGCGCTGTGCAAGCTGCTGCTGAGCAAGCCCGACCTGCTGCTCCTCGACGAGCCCACCAACCACCTCGACGCCGAGTCGGTCCTGTGGCTCGAGCAGCACCTGGCCGCCTACCCCGGCGCCATCCTGGCGGTCACCCACGATCGCTACTTCCTCGATCACGTCGCGCAGTGGATCTGTGAGGTCGACCGCGGACGCCTGCACGGTTACGAGGGCAACTACTCCACCTACCTGGAGCAGAAGGCCGCCCGTCTCGAGGTCCAGGGCAAGAAGGACCAGAAGCTGCAGAAGCGCCTCAAGGACGAGCTCGCGTGGGTCCGCTCGGGCGCCAAGGCCCGTCAGGCGAAGAACAAGGCGCGCCTCGACCGCTACGACGAGATGGTCACGGAGGCCGAGAAGCACCGCAAGCTGGACTTCGAGGAGATCCAGATCCCGACCCCGCCGCGCCTCGGCAACGTGGTGGTCGAGGTCGAGAACCTCGACAAGGGCTTCGACGGCCGTCTGCTCATCAAGGACCTCTCGTTCACGCTGCCGCGCAACGGCATCGTCGGTGTGATCGGCCCCAACGGCGTCGGCAAGACCACGCTGTTCAAGACCATCGTCGGGCTCGAGCAGCCGGATTCCGGCACCGTGAAGGTCGGCGAGACGGTCAAGCTCAGCTACGTCGACCAGAATCGCGCCAACATCGACCCGACGAAGAACGTGTGGGAGGTCGTCTCCGACGGACTCGACTTCATCGAGGTCGGCCAGAACGAGATGCCGTCGCGTGCCTACGTCAGCGCGTTCGGTTTCAAGGGCCCGGACCAGCAGAAGCCGGCGGGCGTGCTCTCCGGTGGTGAGCGCAACCGCCTGAACCTGGCGCTGACCCTCAAGGAGGGCGGCAACCTGATCCTGCTCGACGAGCCGACCAACGACCTCGACGTCGAGACCCTGAGCTCGCTCGAGAACGCGCTGCAGGAGTTCCCCGGCTGTGCCGTCGTGATCTCCCACGACCGTTGGTTCCTGGACCGGACCTGCACGCACATCCTGGCGTGGGAAGGTGCCTTCGGCGACAACGAGGCCGCCTGGTACTGGTTCGAGGGCAACTTCGAGGCCTACGAGGAGAACAAGGTTGCGCGCCTCGGCGCCGACGCGGCCCGTCCGCATCGCGTCACGCACCGCAAGCTCACCCGGGACTGATCCCGTGTCCGCTCCGTCCCTGGTCTACAGCTGCGAGATCCAGGTGCGGTGGGGTGACTCCGACAGGCTCGGACATGTCAACAACACCCGCATAGTGGAGTACCTGCAGGAGGCGCGTTCGCTCTTCCTGGCCGAGGGTGCGGCGTCCGTGGACGCCGCACCCGGGGCGGCCGTCGTCCGCAAGATGGACGCCGAGTTCCTCCGTCCCATCACCGCCACCTCCGGCACGGTCCGGGTGACGGTGTCGGTGGTGCACCTGGGGACGTCGTCGTTCACCCTGCGCCACGTCATCGAGGACGCGGACGGCAACGTGTGTGCATCCGGTGACGCCCTGATGGTGGCGTTCGATGTCCGGGCCGAGCGGTCGCGACCGCTCACCGAGCCCGAGCGCGCGGTTCTGGGTCGCTACCTGCCGGCGGCGGCGCCCGCGTAGCGGCACCGAAGACCTCGCACACCCCGGTCGGACGGGAGATCCACCCCGCTCGGGGTCACCGCGGTTAGGCTCGCCAGTGAGCCACCCGTGGTGACCTCGAACAGGGATGGAGCGTCGTAATGACGGATTCTGCCGATTCCGACTGGTCTCTCGAACTGCCCGCCGAGTTGCGGGCCTGTCTGCCGAATCTCGCGGCCGCCTACTTCCGCCACACGTCGGCCGGTGAAGGCGACAGCGTCCTGAACGGTCGTTCGGACGCCATTCTGCGCGAGCACGTCACGCTCGCCCGCCACCGGAAACCGGGGTGGGCCGTGACTCGGGTCCACCGTCCGTCGGACGGCACCGGGCTCGGCGCGGCGCTGCAGATCGTCACCGACGACATGCCGCTGCTCGTCGAGTCCGTCACCGCCCTCGTCGGCCGCCTCGACGCGGCCATCAGCGAGGTGGTGCACCCGATCTTCGAGGTGCGCCGCGACGCCGCCGGCGATCTGGAGGCGGTCCTGCCGGCGGCGTCGATCCACGATCCGTCTCCCGGCTGCCTGGAAGAGTCGTGGATGCATGTGCAGCTGCATCCGGCGACCGAGGGCGCGGTGCTCGACGCACTCGAGGCGTCCATCGGCGACGTCCTCTCGGACGTGAGTCAGGTGGTGGCCGACACCGAATCGATGCGGGCCTTGCAGCTGGTGCTCGCGACCGAACTCGACGTCCGTGCGGGCGACCCACCGCCCGGTCGGTCGGCCGACGAGCTGAAGGACTGCGCGAACCTGTTGCGCTGGCTGGCCGACGGTCACTACGCGGTGCTCGGGTATCGGCGCTACGAGCTGGGCGAGCGGGACACGGCCGGCGGACGGGCCCAGCGGTCGGTGCCGGACAGCGGCCTGGGCGTGCTGCGGTCGGACGTTCTCGCCGACGAGCGCGTCAATCTTCCTCTCGCGGCTGATATTCCGGATCGGCCATTGCTGGTGCTGACGCAGGGATCGGCGCCGGCGACCGTGCACCGCTCGGTGTATCCGTACTTCGTGGGGGTCAGCATCCTCGCCGACGACGGCGCGATCGTCGGTGAACACCGCTTCCTGGGGGTGTTCACGGTGACCGCGATGCACGAGAACGTCCTCGAGATCCCGGTGATCGCGCGGCGCGTGCGGACGGCGATCGAACGGGCCGGGTTCGACCTGGGGTCGTTCTCGGGGCAGGCGATGCTCGAGGTGGTCCAGTCGTTCCCCCGCACCGAACTGTTCTCGATCGACACCGACACGCTCCTCGACACGATCACCGCGGTGCTCAACATCGGGCTTCGCCGTCAGGTCCGGTTGTTCATGCGGGAGGACGGATTCGGCCGGTTCGTCTCGTGTCTCGTCTATCTCCCGCGGGATCGCTACACGACGCGGGTGCGGCTGGCGATGCAGCAGATCCTGCTCGACGAGCTGGGCGGTGGCTCGCTCGAATACACCGCGCGTGTCACCGAGGGCGATCTGGCCCTGTTGCACGTGACGATTCGCAAACCGGTCGGGCGCCCGCACGCGCCGGTCGACACGTCGGAGGCGAACCGGCTGCGGATCCAGAACCTGCTGGCCGCGGCGAGCCGCAGCTGGGACGACCATTTCGCGGATGCGGTCGCCGATGATCCGTCGGTGGACCCTGTTCTGGCGCAACAGTATGCCGCGATCCTTCCGGAGAGCTACAAGGAGGACTTCGACGCGGGACGAGCGATCGCCGATATCGGCCGGCTCTGCGCCCTGCAGCCCGACGCGATCGCTCTGCGGCTCTATCACGACAGTTCGGCGCCGGAGGGGCAGTGGCAGTTCGCGCTGTACCTCGCGGGCGAGGGCATCTCGCTCTCGCACGTGCTCCCGGTGCTGCACAGCCTCGGGGTGGAGGTCCTCGACGAGCGGCCGTACCTGATCGTGCGGCCGGACGGGATGCACTGCTGGATATACGACTTCGGCTTGTCCGTGCCTCCGGAGTTGCTGCGCGACTCGATCGAGGATCTCCGTGACGGTGGCCCGGGGGAGCTGCTGCGGTCACGCTTCACGGCGGCGTTCACCGCGGTGTGGCACGGGCTCTGTGAGGCGGATCGGTTCAACGAGTTGGTGTTGCGGGCGGGTCTCGACTGGCATCAGGTGTCGGTCCTGCGGGCGTACGTGAAGTACCTGAGGCAGGCCGGGTTCGCGTACAGCCAGGTGCACATCGAGTCGGTGGTGCTGGCGCACCCGGAGATCGCCCGGTCGTTGATCGACCTGTTCGAGGCCCTGTTCGACCCGGAGGCCGCATCCCCGAAGCAGGCCAAGGCCCTCGAGCGCGACCTGCGGGCCACGATCGGCGAGGTGGTGAGTCTCGATGTGGACCGCATCCTTCGCGCGCTGTTCGGTCTGGTGCAGGCGACACTGCGCACCAACCACTTCGTGCGCGGCGACGACGGCGCACCGCGGGACTTCCTGTCCCTGAAGTTCGAGCCGAGTCGGATCTCGGAACTGCCCAAGCCGAGGCCGCGATTCGAGGTGTTCGTGTACTCGCCCGAGGTCGAGGGCGTCCACCTGCGGTTCGGTCCCGTCGCGCGCGGCGGCCTGCGCTGGTCGGACCGGCGAGACGACTTCCGCACCGAGATCCTGGGCCTCGCCAAGGCCCAGGCGGTCAAGAACGCGGTGATCGTGCCCGTCGGCGCGAAGGGTGGGTTCGTCGTCAAGCAACCCGTTGCGCCGACGGGTGATCCGGGTGTCGACCGGCAGGCCGTGCGCGATCAGGGCATCGCCTGCTACCGGACGTTCATCTCGGGCCTGCTCGATGTCACCGACAACGTCGACCGCGTGAGCGGCGCCGTTGTGCCGCCGCAGCGGGTGGTCCGGCGCGACGAGGACGACACGTACCTCGTGGTCGCGGCCGACAAGGGGACGGCCACGTTCTCCGACATCGCCAACGACGTTGCGGCGAGCTACGGCTTCTGGCTCGGCGACGCGTTCGCGTCGGGAGGCTCGGCCGGCTACGACCACAAGGAGATGGGCATCACCGCCCGCGGCGCGTGGGAGAGCGTCAAGCGGCACTTCCGGGAACTCGGACTCGACGTTGCGGCAGACGATTTCACGGTGGTCGGGATCGGTGACATGAGCGGCGACGTGTTCGGCAACGGCATGCTGCTGAGCGAACACATCCGACTGGTGGCCGCGTTCGACCACCGGCACATCTTTCTCGATCCCGATCCGGACGCGGCCCGCTCGTTCGCCGAGCGGCGCCGGATGTTCGCGCTGCCGCGGTCGTCGTGGGCGGATTACGATTCCGCTCTCATCAGCGAGGGCGGTGGCGTCTACGCCCGCACCGCGAAGTCGGTGCCCGTCAGTGCCCAGGTGCGCGAGGCGCTCGGACTCGACGCCGACGTGACCACGATGGCACCGCCCGACCTGGTGAAGGCGATTCTGACCGCGCCGGTGGATCTGCTGTGGAACGGCGGTATCGGCACCTACGTCAAGGCGGCGTCCGAGTCGGACGCGGCGGTGGGCGACAAGAGCAACGACGCCGTGCGGGTGCACGGAGCCGACCTGCGGGCCCGCGTGGTCGGGGAGGGCGGCAATCTCGGTGTCACGCAACTCGGTCGGATCGAGTACGCCTTGCACGGCGGCAAGATCAATACCGACGCGATCGACAACTCGGCCGGGGTCGACTGCTCCGATCACGAGGTCAACATCAAGATCCTGCTCGACTCGCTGGTCAGCAGCGGGGCTCTCGGGCAGGACGACCGTGATCCTCTGCTCGAGTCGATGACCGACGCCGTGGCGCGACTGGTGTTGGCGGACAACATCGCCCAGAACAACCAGCTGGGTATGTCCCGCGCCAGTGCGTCGCAGACGCTCGGCGTGCACCGTCGACTGATCGCGACCCTGATCTCGCACCACGGCCTCGACCGGAAGCTCGAGGCGCTGCCCACCGAGGCGGAGTTCAACCGTCGGGCTCAGGCCGGCGCCGGCCTGACGTCACCCGAGCTGGCGACCGTGATGGCGCACGTGAAGCTGGCGTTCGAACAGGACCTGCTCGGGACCGAACTGCCGGACAGCGACTTCTTCGCGTCCAGGCTGCCCGGCTACTTCCCGCTGCCCCTGCGTGAGCGGTTCAACTCGGCGATCCGCGCGCACCCGCTGCGGCGGCAGATCGTCGCGACGATGCTCGCGAACGAGGCGATCGACAACGGCGGCATCACCTACGCCTACCGGCTGGCGGAGGACGCCGGCGCGTCGAGCACGGACGCGATCCGCGCCTACGCGGCGGTCACCGAGATCTTCGGCCTGCACGACGTGTGGGAGCGGGTCCGCGTCGCCGACATGCCGTCGGCCGTCTCGGACGTGCTGATGCTGCAGTCGCGCCGGGTGCTCGACCGGGCATCGCGGTGGTTCCTGTCGAGCCGGCCGCAGCCGATCGCGGTCGGCGCCGAGATCAGCCGCTACTCCACCGGGTACCGACGGCTGGCGCCGAAGGTTCCCGGTTGGCTGCGCGGACACCATGTGACGGACCTCGAGAAGCGGTCGCGGGCGGCCATCGCGGACGGCGCACCACGGGATCTCGCACTCGAGGTGTACCGCCTGCTGGACCTGTATCCGCTGTTGGACATCATGGACGTCGCCGACATCTGCGAGCGGGACGGCGAGGAGGTAGCCGAGCTGTACTACTCGCTCGACGCGCACCTGGGCATCGACTGGTTGCTCACGGCGGTCTCCGATCTGGCGCGCGGCGACCGCTGGCATTCGCTGGCGCGGCTCGCGCTGCGGGACGACCTGTACGGGTCGCTGCGCTCGCTGACGCTGGAGGTGCTGGTCGGCGGTGAACCGACGGAGACGTCGCAGGAGAAGATCGACTACTGGGAGTCGACCAACGCGTCGCGACTGGCGCGGGCGAGGTCCGCGCTCGCGGAGATCTTCGAGTCTGGAACGCTGGACCTCGCGACGCTCTCGGTGGCGGCGCGTCAGGTACGCAGCATGGTGCGGGGAGTGGGCACCCGATCGGAGGTTGGACGTTGAGCGGGTCGCGAGAGTCATTACTGAGCGTTTCGCAGGAAGTGGGATCGAACGGCGCGGTCGTCGGCACGCACGTCGGATTCCACACGAAGGTGGTCGTGCGCTGGTCCGACATGGACGCGTTCCAGCACATCAACCACGCGCGGATGGTGACGCTGCTCGAGGAGGCGCGGATCCCGTGGCTGTTCGAGGACAACTCGCCGACGGTGACGCTGCGCGACGGCGCGGTGATCGCCGACCTGCACGTGCGCTACCGCGGACAGCTCCGGCACGACGACAGCCCGCTCGACGTGTTGATGTGGATCGAGCAGGTCCGCGCCGTCGACTTCACGATCGCGTACGAGGTCCGGCCCGGGGGCGCCGCGCCCACGACGCCGCCGGCGATCGTCGCGTCCACCCAGATCGCGGCCTTCGACATCGGCACCCAGCGGTTGCGTCGGCTGACGGCCCCCGAGCGCGAGTACCTGGAGAGCTGGAAGCGTGCGTGAGCGCGTTCTGACGGTTCCGGGCCCCGCGGATCGCGCCGATCTGGCGGTGTTCGTCGGGCGCGCCCTGCGTCTCGACGAGGCCGCGGTGGTGCGGTTGCGGCAGCGGTCGGACGGCAGGCTGTCTGTCTGGGCGGCAACAGGATTCGATGCCATCGCGGCGCGAGTCGTGGCCGGTGGGATTCGTCCGCAGGACACGACGGCGGGTGCCGACGTCCTGCTGCGGGCGCTGTCGGAGCCCGGTGCAGGCGCGGAGATCGACCCGGGTTTCGCGATGGATTCGGCGTGGCGCGGCGCGTTGCCGCCCGAGTCGGGATTCGTGCACGTGGACGACGTGCCCGCCCGGGTCCTGCTCGGGCTGGCGCAGCGCGGCGCCGCGCTGGCGAAGGAGCACGGCAGCGCGCAGGGCCCGCCCACGTCGCTGCTCGAGCAGAAGGTTCTCGAGGTCGAGGGCGGGGATGCCCGGGTCGACGTCTCGATGCGCACCGTGTTCGCGCTCACCGGAATGGGATTCGTGCCGCTGGCCGACGGCGGTGCCGCGACCGCCGACACCGAACTGGACCGCATCGCCGAGGACGAACYGGTCCGGGTGCGCGCCCACCCGTCGTGGGTGCGCCTGGACGCCCGGTTCGGGTCGGTCTACGCGCGCCGTGCGGGCGCGATCCCGCTCTTCACGGCGTAGGACGGTCGGCCGTCCCGGGCGCGATCAGCACCGGCACCAGGAACTGCTCGACCATCGTCCGCTCGTCCGCGGCGTCGGCACCGGGCACCGTCAGCAGCGAGACGATGGCGCGTACCAACCAGCGTGCGCGGCGGACGGTTTCGGCGTGATCGCTGTGCCAGACATCGGCGAGGAATGCGGTGCCGATCACTTCGATCACCTCGGACGTGCTCGCCAGTTCCGATGCGAGGCCGGCGTCGCCGAGGCCGAACCACGCCGCCAGTGTCGGGGTGGAGCGAACCTCGTCGATCGCCAGCAGGACGGCCTCGGTCACCCGCGCCCGGGCGTCGTCGATGGGTGCGACCCTCGCGGCGATCTGCTCACCGAGTCGACGTGCCTCCCGGTGGACGTACGCCCGGTGCAGCGCGCGACGGTTCTCGAAGTAGCGGTACAGCGTGGCGCGCGAACACCCGGCGGCCTTGGCGACCTCGGCCATTCCCGTTGCCGAGACACCGCGTTCGACGAACAACTCGGCGGCGGCGTCGAGGATCTTCCCGGCCGCCGCCTCGTTGCGTTCGTCCTGCAGCCAGGATCCGGAAGTGCCGGGCGCCCCGACGGTTTCGGAGGTCATCGTCCGACGGCTCGGAACGGGACGTGGGTGGGCCGGCGGACGTAGTTGCCGGCGGCGTACTCGACACCGTCGATGTCGACCTCGAAGTCCGGGCATCGGGCGAGCAGTTCCTCGAGCGCCACCCGCGCCTGCATGCGGGCGGCCGCCGCACCGAGGCAGTGGTGGTTGCCGTTGCTGAAGGTCATGATCTGCCGCGGGTTACGCAGCACGTCGAGTTCCTCGGAATCCGGGCCGTACACGCGGGGATCACGGTTCGCGGAGCCGTACACCAACAGCACCTTGCGTCCCGCGGGAATGGGGACGTCGTCGATGGTGACGTCGCGGGTGGTGGTGCGGGCCAGGCCCTGCACGGGGGACGTCAGTCGCAGGAGTTCCTCGATGGCGACGTTGATGCGCGACGGATCGTCCAGCAGCAGCTGACGCTGGTCCCGGCGCTGCGTGAGCAGTTGCACTGCGCCGCCGAGCATTCCGGTGGTGGTGTCATTGCCGCCGGTGACCATCGTGAACGCGAATCCGAGGATCGACAGGATGCCCGCGAAGTCGCCGTCGGAGCCCATCCCGGCCGCGACGAGATGCGAGATGGTGTCGTCGCCGGAATTGCCTGCGTCGGCCTCGGCTCGGCGGCGCTCGATGAGGCCGCCGAAGTAGCCCATGAGGTCGCCGACCGCGGTTGCCGCCTCGAGCGGATCGCCGGTGGCGTTGGCCGCGACGATCGCGTCGGTCCAGCCGTCGAACTGGCCGCGATCCTCCGCCGGCACACCCAGGTAGTGGGCGACCACCATGCTGGGCAGCGGCTTGAACAGGGCCGTGACGATGTCGCCCTCGCCGGCGGCGCGCAGTTCCTCGAGTCGCTCGACGACGAACCTGCGGACCTCGGGTTCGACGGCCTCCACCTGACGCGGGGTGAAGCCACGCGCCACCAGCCGGCGGAAGTTGGTGTGCACCGGCGGATCGAGCATCACCAGCGGGGGATTGTCCCGGAGCCCGATCTTGTCGAGCTCGCCGTAGGTCATGGTCAGCCCCTCGGCGGACGAGAAGGTCTCGGCGTCCCGCGATGCCGCGTACACGTCCTCGTGGCGGGTGAGCACCCAGAAATCGTCCGTGGGCGAGTCGGCCGGCACGACGTTGTGCACGGGATCGTGGTCGCGCAGGGCCGCATACATCCCCCATGGGTCGCGCCAGGACTCACCCGAGCGGGGGACGTAGGACGCTTGGCCGGACATCGTCGTCGTCATGTTTCGACAGTGAGACAGATCACGAAGTTTGTCAAGGGTTCCGAGATGCGGCGAACCCCGGCCATGGGCTGGGCTAGCTGCCCGAAGCGGGCACCCACGGCCGGGGTTCTGCCGAACGGCGCTATTGACCCATGACGCGATTCACGGTCGGACCGGTGGTCCAGCCGCCGTCCACCGCGATCTCTGCGCCGGTGACGTACGACGCCCCATCGGAGAGCAGATACGTCACCGCGCCCGCGATCTCGTCGGCCTCGCCCATGCGCCCCATCGGGGTGTTGGGGAAGTTGCCCTCACCCGGCTGGATCCCGATGTCGGCGGTCATCGGCGTGTACGTCATGCCGGGGTGCACCGAGTTGACGCGGATGCGGTCCGTCCCGAGTTCGACGGCGGCGATCTTCGACAGCCCGCGCACGCCCCACTTGGAGGCGCCGTAGCCGGCCGTGAGGGCCAATCCCATGAGCCCGGCCGCGGACGAGATGTTCACGATCGATCCGCCGCCGGCCGCGCGCATCGGCGCGACGACCGCCTGGATTCCGTTGAAGACGCCGACCAGGTTGATGTCGAGGACCTTCCGGAAGTGCTCGAGCGGTTCGTGCTCGATGTACTGGCCCGTGGAGATGCCCGCATTGTTGACCAGGCCGTTCAGCGTTCTGAACTCGGTGAGCGTGAATTCGACTGCAGCACGCCACCCTTCGGCATCCGTGACGTCGAGGTGGACGTAACGTGCGGCGTCGCCGAGGTCGGCGGCCGTGGCGCGGCCGTCGTCGTCGAGGACGTCGCCGATCACCACCTTGCCGCCGGTTTCGACGATCTGGCGGGCGAATGCCGCGCCGAGCCCGCGGGCACCGCCGGTGACAAGAACGACCTTGTCGGACAGCATATTCGAATCCTCACTCATGGGTTCAACCTTCCTTCCGAGACGCGACGTCACTTGCCGCGGGCGGCGTGGCGGGCACCGATGTAGCCGAAGACCATCGCGGGACCGATGGTGGCACCCGCGCCGGCGTAGTCGTTGCCCATGACCGAGGCGGACGTGTTACCGGTCGCGTACAGGCCGTCGATGACGCTGCCGTCCGCGCGCAGGACCTGACCGTTCTCGTTGTACATGAGTCCGCCCTTGGTTCCCAGGTCTCCGGCCCGCATCCGCAGTGCGTAGTACGGGGCGGTGTCGATGACGTCGAGCGTGGGGTGCGGCAGGCTCGGGTCGCCGTAGTAGTTGTCGTACGCGCTCTCGCCGCGGTGGAAGTCGCTGTCCCGTCCGTTTCGAGCGAATCCGTTGAAACGCGAGAGGGTTTCGGTGAGTCCGGCGACCGGGACATCGATCTTGCGGGCCAGCTCCTCGATCGTGTCGGCGACGGCGATCAGGCCGCCGTCGATCCACGCCTTGGGGAACTTCCGGCCCGGCATGATGCCACCGATCGGGTAGCGCTTCTTGGCGCGCTCGTCGAAGACGAACCACGTGGGTTCGTGACCGCTGGCCAGCTGATCGTGCACGAACGTCACGTACGGGGCGGCCTCGTTGGTGAACCGCTTGCCGTGCTGATCCACGATGATCGACCGCGGGACGGACCGCTCGGCGACCATCACCTGGACGATGCCGTCGGGCCGCTGGAACGACGGCATCCACCACGCGTCGTCCATGAGATCGACTGCAGCGCCGACGTTCCGGCCCGCGATGATGCCGTCGCCGGTGTTGTCGGACGACGCGGCACTGAAGTTGTCGCGGCCGCCTTCCGGCAGGTTCGCCTTGCGCATGTCGTCGTTGAACTCGAACCCGCCGGTCGCGAGCAGCACGCCGTGGCGGGCCCGGATTCGCACCGGTCGGCCGCCGCGCTCGGCGACCAGTCCGATGACGGCGCCCGAGGAATCCGTCACGAGGGATTGCATGGGCGTGTTCAGCCACAGCGGCACCCCGGCGTCTTTGAGCGCCAGGCGGAGCCGGGCGATCAGGGCACGGCCGAGGGTGTCCATGTGGCGCCGCAGCAGGATCGCCTTGACGGCATTGAACCCGGTCTTGAGCGCGGTGCGCCGGGCCTTCCACGTCCGCATCACCATGTTGAGCTGCACGAAGTCCTTGGACGTGATGAACAGTCCGGGCGGGGTCGCGAGCGCGGCCGGGCGCAGCAGATCCTGGTCGGCGCCCAGTTCCTTGAGGTCGACCGGCAGCGGCTCGATGGTGCGTCCCGCAGGACGGCCGCCGGGCTGCTCGGGGTGGTAGTCGGAGTAGCCCGTGCACCACTGGAATCGCATGTGGCGGCTCGACGTCTCCAGGAACGCGAGCGTCTTGGGGCCCTCGTCGATGAAGGCATCGAGGTTCGCCGACGGAACCCGGTCGCCGAGGACCGCATCGAGGTAGCGGCGGACGTCCTCGCGGGAGTCGGCCAGGCCCTCGCGGATCAGCAGCGGGTTGTTCGGTACCCACACACCGCCGCCGGACAATGCCGTGGCGCCACCGTAGACACCCGCCTTCTCGATGAGCAGGGTGTCCAGTCCTTCGGCGGCGCCGGCCAGCGCGGCGGTGAAACCGCCTGCGCCGCTGCCGACCACCAGCAGATCCACCTCGTGATCCCAGGTGGGCTCGGCGGACTGGTCGGTCTGGATCGAATCGGTCGCGGACATCGCGGGTCTCCTCGGGGTGCCTGGGGGACGCGGCACACAGTGCCTGTGTGGCACGTCACGTCGCGTCCACGACACTAGGGAGCGCTCGGAGGGGTCCGAAATCGAATCTCCCGCTGGGCGGGAGACCCGCGAATCAGACCAGCCAGGCCGCCGAATCGGCCGGCAGCAGCCCGTCGGCGAGGGGTGCACTCGCGAGCAGCACCGTGCCCGGAGGCAGCTGGATCGGGGCGTCCGTCGTGTTCAACACACAGATGAGGCCGCCGCTGCGACGGAACGCGAAGCAGCCGGGAGGGCTTCCGTACCAATCGATTCCGGGCCCGGAGCATTCCGGGAGGTTGGCTCGCATCTCGAGTGCTGCGCGGTACAGCGACAGGGTCGAGTCGACGTCCTCGAGCTGGGACTCCACAGTCAGTGGAGTCCACGCCGGCGGGATCGGCAGCCACGTGTCGGGCGACGTCGAGAAGCCGAAGGGCGGTCGGTCGCCCTCCCACGGCACTGGGACCCGGCACCCGTCGCGCCCGCGCTCGGTGTGGCCGGATCGCTCCCACGTCGGGTCCTGGAGGGCTGCGTCGGGGAGATCGACGTTGGGGAGGCCGAGCTCGGCGCCGTTGTAGATGAACGCCGCGCCCGGCAACGCGAGCTCCACCAGTGCCATCGCGCGGGCGCGGGTCACGCCGCGGGTGCCGCCGCCGTACCGGGTCACCTCGCGTTCCACGTCGTGGTTCGACAGTGTCCACGTGGGGGTGCCACCGACATGCGCCACGGCGTCGAGCGAGTTCTCGATCGCGGCGCGCACCGCGTCGGCGTCGAACGCCGTCTCGGCGAGCCGGAAATTGAAGCCGAGGTGCAGTTCGTCGGGGCGGACGTACTCGCCGAACCGCTCGTTGTCGCGCACCCAGATCTCGCCGACCGCCATCGCGTGCGGGTACTCGTTCATGACCCGGCGGATCCCCCGATGGATCTCGTGCACCGCCGGGTTGTTGAACCGCGGATCGTCGTCGTCGTTCTTCAGGAGCTCGTTGGTGTTCCAGTCGTGGTCGGGGAGCCCCTCCGGTTTGGCCATGCCGTGGGCGACGTCGATGCGGAACCCGTCGATGCCGCGGTGCAACCAGAACCGCAGGGTCTTCTCGAGGTCGGCGAACACCTCGGGGTTGTCCCAGTTCAGGTCGGGCTGCTCGCGCGCGAAGATGTGCAGGTACCACTGGCCCGGGGTGCCGTCGGGCTCGGTGATCCGCGTCCACGCGGGCCCGCCGAAGACACTCGGCCAGTTGTTGGGCGGCTGCGCGCCGTCCGGGCCGCGGCCGTCGCGGAAGATGTAGCGGTCTCGGGTGCTGCTGCCCGGACCGTCGGCGAGGGCCTCCCGGAACCAGGGATGCTCACTGGACGTGTGGTTGGGAACGAGGTCCATCGTGACCCGGATGCCGCGCGCGTGCGCCTCGACGATCAGCTCGTCCATCGTCGCGAGGTCGCCGAACAGGGGGTCGATGTCCCGCGGATCGGAGACGTCGTAGCCGTGATCGGCCATCGGCGACCGCATCACGGGGCTGAGCCAGAGTGCGTCGACGCCAAGCAGTTCGAGGTAGCCGAGGCGGTCGATCACGCCGCCCAGATCGCCGATGCCGTCGCCGTTCGAGTCGGAGAACGACCGCGGATAGACCTGGTAGAAAACGGCGTCGGACCACCACGAACGGGCGTCGCCGGTGATGCGGCTGGTCGGCTGGTCCTCGCGGGGCGTCACAGTCATTCATAGTGCCGCATCGAGGACCTTCGAACGATCCGTCCGGAAACTGTGGCTGCTACACCGGCGAGTTGACCATCGACGCGGCCGCCATGTCCATGTAGTCGATCAGGGCGCGGCGGTGCGGTTCGTCCAGCGTCTGCTCGTCGATCGAGGCGATCGCGGTGTGCATGCAGCGCAGCCACGCGTCCCGTTCGATCGGGCCGATCCGGAACGGATTGTGGCGCATCCGCAGGCGGGGATGTCCGCGCTCCTCGGAGTAGGTGCGTGGCCCGCCCCAGTACTGCTCGAGGAACATACGCATGCGGCGCTCGGCCGGCCCGAGGTCCTCCTCGGGATACAGCGGCCGGACCACCTCGTCCGTCGCCACCTCCTCGTAGAAGCGCGCAGTGAGCTTGCGGAACGTCTCGGCTCCGCCCACTGCCTCGTAGAAGGTCTGCTGCGTGGTGGGGTTCGTTTCAGTCATGTCCCGTCCCATTGTGCCCGGTTTCGAGTCGAGCATGCCTCGAGGATGCCTCAGCCGGTCCGGGTGTGGTGCACGGCACCGTTCGTTCACCGCCCGTGCGGCAAATTTTTCGCGGAAATGGGTGTGCGGGAGCCGATCATCCGTGGTCAACTGGGGTCAGTCTTCGCGGAGGTCGCATGACACATCGACAGAGCGCGCGAGCGCATCGACAACTCGTGCCCACTGATGTGCGGGGAAACTGCACGTCGGGGGCTTTTCCGCTGCACGTCATCCCCGAGCCCGGATCGTCCGGGCTCGGTCTGCCGGGTCTCGGCACCGTGACCTCCTGGAACAAACGTCGGGTGCTGCTGCTCAATGCCACGTTCGAACCTCTCACCGCTCTGCCCGCGCGACGCGCCGTCGTGCTGATGGTCTGCGACAAAGCCGACCCGGTCCACGAGGACCCGCTCGGCCCCGTGATCCACTCGGAGGGCTACTCCCTCCAGGTGCCCTTCGTCATCCGGCTCCGCAACTACGTTCGGGTTCCGTACCGGACCCGCGTCCCGATGACCCGAGCCGCGCTCATGCACCGCGACCGCTTCCGCTGCGGATACTGCGGGGACAAGGCCGAGACCATCGATCATGTCGTGCCGCGCAGCCGCGGCGGCGGGCATTCGTGGGAGAACTGCGTCGCGTGCTGCGCGCCGTGTAATCACCGCAAAGCGGACAAACTGCTCACCGAACTGGGGTGGACGCTCAGGACCGCGCTGGTGCCCCCGTCCGGTCCGCACTGGCGGCTGCTGTCCACTACCTCCGAGGTGCATCCGACCTGGCTGCCCTATCTGGGCGAGGGTGCGGCCTGAAGCATTTACGTGTCACCACGCGAGCCGAGACATGATTCGGCCCCGACGCTTCCATTTCGGCAGGACTCGGCTACGGTTTGCGTCGTGAGCATTCTCGAGACAGTGCTGATATTCGTAGGGATTCCCGTCTTGGTGATCGCGATCGTCGCGGGACTGTCCTTCATGACCAAGAAGTCGCCCGGCTTCGTTCCGACCGAGTACCGCCTCGGTCAGCGCTGGACCCATCAGCCGGTCCTGTGGAGCGCTGTCGACGAGGTGACCTCGCATGGTCACCACGCCGGACACGCTGCCGGTGCAGATCTGATCGGAGGTTCGGCAAGTGGCAAGTGGTGACGTTCTCCAGTCCTCGGCGGTAGCGGCGGCGGATCTGCCGGTGGGCACCGTCGTGACCTCCGGCGGTCGCATCTCCGGTGTGCACCGCATCGGCGAGTCCTTCGACGACCTGCTGCCTTTCACCACCGACCAGCTGGTGGCCCTCGATGACGCCCTCACGGACGCGACGCGCGCCACGAAGGTGCGCTTCAACATCTACGTCGGTGACCTGGGCGAGAACCCGGCCGCCGGTGCGGACGCGGTCTTCCCGAACACCCCGGAGGCCGAGCGATCGATCCTGATCGCCGTGTCGCCGAACCAGCGTGTCGTCGAGATCCGTGGTGGCCGCGGCGTCGAGAACCGTGTCACCGACCGGATCACGCAGCTCGGTGTCACCGCCGCCGTCGCGTCCTTCGGCGAGGGCGACCTCATCGACGGTCTCGTCTCGGCGCTGCGCGTGATGAGCGCCGCGATCGCCCCGAAGTAGTCCCTGCACTTTCCGCTTCACCCCGGTGACCCGATGTCACATGCGTTCARTCGAACTGAACCGCTGTGACATCGGGTCATCGGCGTTCCGGGGATCGGACGCTGTCGGTCAGGTCGCGTCGAACGCCCGGGCCTTCAGCGACCGGACGATGCCTGCCTTGCCCTCGACGACGAGGCGGCGCAGCGCCGGCGGGTGCTCACCCGACAGGAACTCGTCGGCCGCGGCCACGGACGCCTCGCTGATCGACCAGGAAGGGTACAGGCCGACCACCACGGTCTGCGCCACCTCGCTCGACCGCCGCTCCCACACCGCCGGGATCTCCGCGAAGTATCGGGCCACGTACGGCTCGAGTAGTTCGGATTGGCCGGGCGCGACGATGCCGCCGATGATCGCGCGGGCGGTGATGTTCGGGACGGTGTCGTCGTCGAACACGGTCGTCCAGGCCTGCTCCTTGACCGCGGCCTGGGGCCGGGCCGCCGCCGCCGACGCCGCCTGACGGGCACCCGCGGCGGTGGGGTCGCGCTCCGCCTCCGCGTCGATGAACGGCGTCTCGGTACCGTCCGTGTCCACCTGACCGGCCGCGGCCAGCGCGTGGACGAGCCGCCAGCGCAGGTCGGTGTCCACGACCAGCCCGGACAGTCCGAGCTTCGCGGGGTCGGCGTCGAGCAGCTCCTGCAGCACCTCGGTGTGCCATGCCGACAGCTGCGACCCGGTGAGCGCGTTGACGAACGCCAACTGGTGGTCGGAGCCGGGCTCGGCCTCGCGGGCCAGCTCGAGCAGCCGGTCCGCGAACGCGGGCCAGCCGAATGCGTCCGCCCAGCCGGGCTCGGCGTACGCCGACAGCGCCGTCTGTGCCTGGAGCAGCAGTCGCTGGACGACACCCACCTCGGTCTCGGCGCCGATGCCGCGCTGGACGAGGCTCACGAAATCGCGTGCCCGCATCTCCGCCTGCCGGGTCATCTCCCACGCCGCCGACCATGCGAGGGTACGGGGGAGCGGCTCGGCGATGTCGCCGATCCGGCCGACGAGGGTGTCGAGCGAATCGCGGTCCAACCGCAGCGAGCAGTAGGTGAGATCGTCGTCGTTGACGAGGATCAGCTTGCCGCGCGGCACCCCGACCAGCTCGGGCACGTCGGTGCTCGCGCTCTCGACGTCGAGCTCGACGCGGTGCGTACGGACCAGCTTGCCGGTGGCAGGGTCGTCGTCGTAGATGCCGACCGCGAGACGGTGCACACGGGTCTCGCCGGCACCCGGAGCGGCGCCCTCCTGCAACACCGCGAACCGGGAGAACGTGCCGTCGGGCTCGATCTGGAAGTCGGGGCGCAGGATGTTGAGGCCCGTCGTCTTGAGCCACTGCGCACCCCACCCCGACAGGTCGCGGCCCGACGCCTTCTCCAGCGCCCGTAGCAGGTCGTCGAACGTCGCGTTGGCGAACGCATGCTCGGCGAAGTAGTCCCGCAGACCCGACAGGAACGGCTCGAGCCCGACGTATGCGACGAGCTGCTTGAGCACGCTGGCGCCCTTGGCGTAAGTGATGCCGTCGAAGTTCACCTCGACGGCCGCGAGGTCGGGGATGTCCGCGGCGATCGGATGCGTCGACGGCAGCTGGTCCTGCCGGTACGCCCAGGACTTCTCCACGTTGGCGAAGGTGGTCCATGCGTTGGTGTACTCGGTGGCCTCGGTCTGGCACAGCACCGACGCGAACGTCGCGAACGACTCGTTGAGCCACAGGTCGTCCCACCAGCGCATCGTGACCAGATCGCCGAACCACATGTGGGCCATCTCGTGCAGCACCGTCTCGGCGCGCCGCTCGTACGAGTAGCGGGTGACCTTGGAGCGGAACACGTAGTCCTCGAGGAAGGTCACCGCGCCGGCGTTCTCCATCGCGCCCGCATTGAACTCCGGCACGAACAGCTGGTCGTATTTGCCGAACGCGTACGGCACACCGAAGTTGCGGTGGTAGAAGCCGAAGCCCTGTTTGGTTTCGGTGAACAGGCGTTCGGCATCCATGTACTCGGCGAGCGATGCACGGCAGTAGATGCCGAGCGGGATGTGTCCGTGCTCGTCGGAATAGCTGTCGGTCCACTGCGCGTACGGGCCGGCGATCAGTGCCACCAGGTACGTACTCATGCGCGGGGTCGTGCGGAAGACGTGGCGGCCCGGCGCGGCCGCCAGCGGCTCGACGGTCTCGGCGTTGGAGATGACCTTCCAGTCCTCCGCCGCGACGACGGAGATGTCGAAGGTGGCCTTGAGATCCGGCTGGTCGAAGCACGCGAACATCCGCTTGGCGTCGGCGGTTTCGAACTGCGAGTACAGGTACACCGCATTGTCGGTGGGGTCGACGAAGCGGTGCAGTCCCTCGCCGGTGTTGGTGTAGAGGCAGTCGGCCTCGACGACGAGCTCATTGCTGTCCGCGAGGCCGCTCAGCGTGATCCCGGTGGCCTCGTCGTACGACGACACGTCGACCGGGGTGCCGTTGAGGACCGCCGAATGCACTGTGTCGGCGATGATGTCGATGAACGTCGACGCTCCGGCCGTCGCCGCGAACGTGACGGTGGTGCGGGACCGGAAGGTGCTCTCGCCCGGTCGGCCGTCGCCGTCGGTGAGATCGAGTTCGATGCGATAGTTGTCGACGGTCAGCAGCGCCGAGCGTTCGGCGGCCTGTTCGCGGGTCAGATTCGGTGGGGCCACAAAGATCTCCTCATCACGGATGGACAATCGACTCCCCGCTATCCCATCACGCGCCGCCCTCCTCTCGCGATTTGCGCACTTATCGTTGCGACGCGGACACCCGCGGCACCGAGAAGTGCGCAAATCGCGGGGTCAGGTGGCGAGTTCGGTGAGGGGGACGGCGGGGTCGGCGAGCCGGGTGGGGTCGACAGGACCGGAGAACGCGACGAGCGCCTTGATGTCGTCGGTGACATCCCAGATGTTGACGTTCATGCCGGCGAGCACCCGGTTCTCCTCGTCGAGCCAGAACGCCAGGAACTCTCGTGCTCCGACGTCGCCGCGGGTCACCACCTTCGAGTACTTCGGTGCCCAGCCCACATATTCCATGCCCAGGTCGTACTGGTCGGTGAAGAAGTACGGCAGGTTGGTGTACTCGACCGGGTGGCCGAGCATGGTCGCGGCCGCGATCGCGGGCTGGTTCAGCGCGTTGGCCCAGTGTTCGACGCGGACGCGGGCCGCCAGCAGCGGATGTTGCTGGGCGGCGATGTCGCCGACCGCGACGATGTCCGGGTCGCTCGTGGTGAGCGTGCCGTCCACGAGGATGCCACCGTCGACCGAAAGCCCGGCGGCCTCGGCGATCTCGATGTTGGGTTGCGCGCCGACAGCGACCAGCACCGCGTCGGCGGGCAGCACCGTCCCGTCGCCCAGTCGGACGCCGTCCGCACGCCCGTCGGTGACGGTGATCTCCTCGACCTTGGACCCGAAACGGAAGTCGACGCCGTGTTCGCGGTGCAGATCGGCGAACACGGCACCCATCTCCCTGCCCAGCGCTGCGAGCAGCGGCAATTCGGCCGACTCCACGATCGTGACCGCGACATCGCGACCGCGCGCCCCCGACGCGATCTCGAGTCCGATCCAGCCCGCGCCGACGATCACCAGTCGGGCTCCCGGGGAGAGCGCCGCGATCAGGGCGTCGGATTCGTCGATGGTGCGCAGGTAGTGCACGCCCGCCGCGTCGGCGCCGGGGATCGGTGGGCGACGCGAACGGGATCCGGTCGCGAGCGCGAGTCGGTCGTAGCCGAGTGTCGAACCGTCCGGCAGCACCACGCACTTGCGGTCGCGATCGAGCGCCGTCGCGGTGGTGCCCAGACGCAGGTCCACGTGGTGGTCTCGGTACCAGTCCCCGTGCTGGACGGTGAAATCGGGCAGCCCCTTCTTGCCGGCGACATGTTCCTTGGAAAGTGGTGGTCGCTCGTAGGGGAGATGGTCCTCCTGGCTGAGGAGGACGATGGACCCGTCGAAATCTCTGTCTCTCAACGATTCTGCGATCTTGGCGCCGGCCAGGCCGCCGCCGACGATGACGAACGTGCGATTCGATGACTCGTGGGATGTCACGGGGAGGCTCCGTTCCAGTGTGGCTACTGGCTGTCCTCCATCGACAGTAACGTTGCTCCGAGGTGTGCGGGAAGCATTCCCGCACGCGCATGGTTGTCTATCAATCGAGAGGTGTGACGTGGATCTGTCGCACCGCAGAACGAGGGAGACACGCGTGAGCGCGGAAGCACAGACAAACTCCGGCAAGACCGGCAAGAAGGACACCGTCGACTTCTGGTTCGACCCGCTGTGCCCCTGGTGCTGGATCACGTCGCGCTGGATCCTCGAGGTGACCGAGGTCCGCGACATCGAGGCCAAATTCCACGTCATGAGCCTCGCCGTCCTCAACGAGGGACGCGAGCTTCCCGAGGAGTACCGCGAGAAGATGGGCAAGGCCTGGGGCCCGGTGCGGGTTCTCATCGCGGCTGCCCAGCAGCGCGGCGACGACATCCTGCTGCCGCTCTACACGGCGATGGGCACGCGGATCCACAACGGCGGCGACCAGGATCTGACGAACGTCGTCGTCGAGTCCCTCGCCGAACTGGGCCTGCCCGCCGAGCTGGCGGCGGCCGCCGACACCGACGAGTTCGACGCCGAACTGCGCCGCAGCCACCACGCCGGCATGGACAAGGTCGGCGACGACGTCGGTACCCCCACCATCCACGTCAACGGCACCGCGTTCTTCGGCCCGGTCCTCTCGCGCATCCCGCGCGGTGAGGATGCCGGCAAGGTGTGGGACGGCACCGTCGCCCTGGCGTCGTACCCGCACTTCTTCGAGCTCAAGCGGACCCGCACCGAGGATCCCCAGTTCGACTGAGGTCCGGTCGCCGAGTGACCGTTCCGGGGGGCGAGAGAGAGGGTGCGTGCGGTGCTCGCCACCAGTGTCGAACGCCTCGCGCGAGCCGGGTGCGACTTCTTCGTCTGCCCGGACAACACGGCGCATCTCGCTCTCGAGGCCGACGGTGATCACCTCGCCCTGCCCGGGCTGCATGTGGTCGACATCGTCGCGGATGCTGCCCAGCAGGCCGGGCACGCCCGCGTCGGCATCCTGGGAACGCGCTTCACGATGCAGGGACCGCTGTACCCCCGAGAACTGGCCGCGCGGGGCATCGACGCCGTCGTTCCGGATACCGCCGATCAGGCCATGGTCCACTCGGCAGTCTTCGACGAACTGGTCCACGGGGATTTCCGGCCACAGACGCGGGCGTCGTTCGTCGCACTCATCGAGAGGCTCGCTTCCGCCGGCTGCGACGCGGTTGCGTTGGTGTGTACCGAGATTCCTCTGCTCGTGCGGCCCGAGCACTCGCCACTGCCGATTCTGGATTCCACGCGGCTCTCCGGACGCGCGGCGCTCGAGGTCGCGGTGGGGAAGCGGCCCATGCCCACCTGGCGTGGATCGACGTTTCGACGGGCCGGCGCTCCCGGCGCCGGTACCGGGTGACTCGACGCGCGGGTTTCTCCTCCTCGAGTCCCCACGATCGCCGCGGCGACGTGACCTGTCAGAATTGAGATCATGCGCGTATACCTGGGTGCCGACCACGCCGGCTTCGAACGCAAGAACCAGATCATCGAACACCTCACCGCGAACGGCCATGAGGCCATCGACTGCGGTGCACACGTCTACGACGCCGTCGACGACTACCCGGCCTTCTGCATCGAGGCGGCCCGCCGCGTCGTCGCCGAACCGGGCAGCCTGGGCCTGGTCCTCGGTGGCAGCGGCAACGGTGAGCAGATCGCCGCGAACAAGGTTCCTGGCGCCCGCTGCGCCCTCGCGTGGAGCGTCGAGACCGCGCAGCTGGCCCGCCAGCACAACAACGCGCAGCTCATCGGCATCGGCGGCCGCATGCACTCCCTCGAGGAGACCCTCGCGATCGTCGACGCCTTCCTCGCCACCGAGTGGTCCGACGAGGAGCGTCACCAGCGTCGCATCGACATCCTCGCCGAGTACGAGAAGACGGGTGTGGCGCCGGCCGTGCCCGCGGCCCCCGAAGCCTGAACGAACAGGTAAGCAGAACGTGCCCGAGGGCCACACTCTCCACCGTCTCGCGCGCCTGCATCAGCAGCGTTTCGCGGGATCGCCGGTGTACGTGTCGAGCCCGCAGGGCAGATTTGCCGAGGACGCGGCCCTGATCGACGGCCGCGTCCTCGTGCGTTCCGACGCGTGGGGCAAGCACCTGTGGCACCACTACGAGAACGGTCTCGTGGTGCACGTCCACCTGGGGTTGTACGGCAAGTTCACCGAGTCCGCGCTCCCGCTCGAGGCGCCCGTCGGGCAGGTCCGGATGCGCATGATCGGCGCCGAGTTCGGCACCGACCTGCGCGGTCCCACCGCCTGTGAGGTGCTGCATCCGCCGCAGGTCGCCGCGATCGAGGCCCGCCTGGGTCCCGATCCGCTGCGCAAGGACGCCAACCCGGACCGGGCGTGGGCGCGGATCTCGAAGTCGCAGACACCGATCGGCGCGATGCTGATGGATCAGGCCGTGTTGGCCGGCGTCGGCAACGTCTACCGTGCCGAGGTCCTGTTCCGGCACGGGATCCACCCGGAGCGGCCCGGCAAGCGCGTCAGCCGCGCCGAGTTCGACGCGATGTGGGACGACCTCGTCGAACTGATGAAGGTCGGGGTCCGCCGCGGCAGGATGCACGTCGTGCGGCCCGAGGACGACCACGGCGAGCCGTCGTACGCGAAGGACCGGCCGCGGACCTACACCTACCGCAGAGCAGGATCGGCGTGCCGCATCTGCAGCACGCCGATCTCTCACTCGGTTATGAAGGGGCGCAACCTGTTCTGGTGCCCCGGTTGTCAGGCCGACTAGAAGTCGAAGCCCCCGAAGTCGCCTCCGCCGAAATCTCCGCCGCCCCAGTCTCCGCCGTAGTCGCCGCCGCCGTCGCCCGCGGCGCCGTAGTCGACATCGCCGCCAGCGTCTCCGCCGTCTCCGCCGTCAGTGCCGGCATCGCCGCCGTCACTGTCGGCTGCGTCCATACCGTCCTGGTAGCCGTCGCCGTAGCCGTCGGCGAACCCCTGCGCGTCGTATCCCACCCCGGACATCCCGGAGAACATCGCAGAGAACAGGAACATCGAACCGACACCCCACGCGCCGGCGACGAGCGCGGGCTTCCACCACGGCTCGGAGTACCAGCCTGCGGGGACCGGACGTCCGGCGACGCGGCCGCCGGGGTAGTAGTTGGGTGTGCGAGCCGACGGATTGGGTGACGCCGAGACCTGACGGCCCTCGAACTCGATGTCACGGTCCTCGGTGACCGAGCCGGCGGACTTCTGGCCGTCGATGCTCGGGATCTCGGGACCCGGATCCATGCCCATCGCGGAGCGCGCGGCGCGGATGTAGTACAGACCCTCGAGCGCGGTCTGCTTCGCCAGACGCGCCTGCACGGGCGTCGTGGCCTGCTCGATCTGCGAACCGGCGGCGGTGTACCGCTCGGAGGCGTCGGCGAGAGCCTGCTTGGAGGCGTCGTCGCTGCCGACGAGGTTGTAGACCTGGCCACCCAGGCGCTCGATCGACTGGCGGGCATCCGCCTTGGCGTCTTCGAGTTGGTTCGCCGAGTGGCCCTTGTTCTTGTTCTGGCTCTTCATCACCAGAAAGACGACGGCGCCGATCACGGCGACGATGAGGAGGAGTTCCACGGGGGACCTTCCGGAGGTGTCAAATCGGACATTGTCAAGGATACCGGGGGCGGGCGTGGCGTGATCGTGTCTCGAATCCTGTCGGTGGTCGATGCGAACATATGTTCGTGTCCGACGTCGTCGATCGTTCCCCGCCGCCGCAGCGTGCCGAGGCGACGATCCTGCACGCCGATCTGGACGCGTTCTACGCCTCGGTGGAGCAGCGCGACGATCCGGGCCTGCGGGGGCGGCCGGTGATCGTGGGCGGGGGAGTGGTCCTCGCGGCCAGCTACGAGGCGAAGGCGTTCGGGGTGCGCACCGCGAGCAGCGGATCGGAGGCGCGGCGGCGATGCCCGCACGCGATCGTCGTCCCGCCCCGGATGTCCGCGTATGCGCGGGCCAGCCGCGAGGTGTTCGACGTCTTCCGGAACACGACACCCCTGGTCGAGGGCATCTCGATCGACGAGGCATTCCTCGACGTCGGCGGGTTGAGCCGGATCAGCGGCAGTCCGCGACAGATCGCGGAGCGGTTGCGCCGAGACGTGCGCGAACAGGTGGGGCTGCCGATCACGGTCGGCATCGCGCGGACGAAATTCCTGGCCAAGGTCGCCAGTGCGGTGGGGAAGCCGGACGGGCTGCTGCTGGTGCCGCCGGATCGCGAGCTCGAGTTCCTGCATCCGTTGCCGATCGAACGACTGTGGGGTGTCGGGGCCGTGACCTCGGCGAAGCTGCACGGGTACGGCGTTCGGACTGTCGCGGAACTCGCGGCTCTGTCCGAGCGCGAACTGTCCACCGTGGTCGGACCGGGCTCCGCCCGGCATCTGCACGCGCTGGCGTGGGCCCGCGATCCGCGGCGGGTCGAGACGGCGCGCCGGCGTCGGTCGATCGGGGCGCAGAGTGCCCTCGGGCGTCGGGTGCGAAGCTTTGCCGAGATCGAGACGATCGCCGCCGCGCTGGTGGACCGCGTGGCGAGGCGCCTGCGGGCGGCCGGGCGGGTGTGCCGCACGGTGGTGATCCGGATGAGGTTCGCGGACTTCGGGCGCGCCACCCGTTCGGCCACCCTCGGCGAGGCCTCGGCACGCACCGAGACCATTCTCGCCGCGGTGCGATCGCTGCTGGAGCAGTCGCGGCCGCTGATCGCCGAGCGGGGACTGACGCTGATCGGTGTCGCACTGTCGAACCTGGACGCGGAAGGCGCCGAACAGCTCGCGCTGCCGTTCGAGCCGGACACCGGGAGCTCGTCGAAGGAGTCCGACGGTGTCCGCCTCGACGGCGCGCTCGACGCGGTGCGGGCGAAATTCGGATCGGTCGCGGTCACCCGCGCCGCGCTGCTCGGTCGCGACGGTGGTGACAGCGTCCCGCTCCTGCCCGACTAGTGCGAGTGCCGGTCAGGCGTTGGCGGCCTCGTTCAGACGCTCCAGGGTTCCGGTGGCCTCGAGGTACTCCTGCACCCAACGTTCGATGACCGCCGCGGTCTTCTCCACCTTGGTGAACTGGCCGACGACCTGACCCACGGGRTTGAACGCGACGTCGACGGTCTCGTCGGGGTACTTGTGGGTGGCGGCCACGGCCATGCCGGACACCATGTACTGCAGCGGCATGCCGAGGGGCTCCGGGTTGCCTGCCTTCTCCCACGCCTCGGTCCAGTCGTTGCGCAGCATCCGGCAGGGCTTGCCTGTGAACGAGCGGCTGCGCACCGTGTCGCGACTGCCGGCATTCGCGTAGGCGGCCTGCTGGACGGCGGTGTTCTCGGCCTCCTCGACCATGAGCCACTGCGAACCCGACCACGCGCCCTGGGCGCCCATGGCGAGCGCGGCCGCGATCTGCTGGCCGCTGCCGATGCCACCCGCCGCCAGCACGGGAATCGGGGCAACCTCCTTGACGACCTGCGGCCACAGCACGATCGAGCCGACCTCGCCGCAGTGGCCGCCGCCCTCGCCGCCCTGCGCGATGATGATGTCGACGCCGGCGTCCGCGTGCTTGCGGGCCTGGTAGGGCGATCCGCACAGCGCCGCGACCTTCCGGCCCGACGCGTGGATGTGCTCGATCATGTCCGCGGGCGGGGTGCCGAGGGCATTGGCGATCAGCGTGACCTTCGGGTGCTGGAGTGCCACCTCGACCTGCGGGGTGGCGGTGGCCTCGGTCCAGCCGAGCAGCTGCAGCGAGTTCTCGTGGCCGTCGGCCGGCGTGGGGACACCGTGATCGGTGAGGATGCCGCGAGCGAAGTCGAGCGTCTCCTGCGGCACCATCGACTGCAGCATCTTGGTCAGTTCGTCGGCGGACAGATTCGAGTCCATGCCCTCGTACTTGTTCGGGATCACGATGTCGACGCCGTAGGGGTGGTCGCCGATGTGCTCGTCGATCCACTTCAGCTCGATCTCGAGTTCCTCGGGTGTGAACCCCACGGCGCCGAGAACGCCGAATCCGCCGGCCTTGCTGACGGCGACCACGACGTCGCGGCAATGGGTGAAGGCGAAGATCGGGAACTCGATTCCGAGATCGTCGCAGAGTGGGGTGTGCATCCGGCACTCCTTCGGGGGGTGGAAGTCGGAAATCTGTAACAGGTTCCAACTTAGGTCAGGCATCCCTGGTGTGCGGCGGGAATCACGAAGCGGCCGAAGCTCCGAGTAATGTGACAAGAGTCACTCGACGGTGGTCTGGTCGGGCGGCGGATTCGCGCGCGCTCGGCGGGGGCGGCGCGGGGTCGGATGGGTGATGGGTTCCGAAGGGGCGGAAACAAGAAAAACCCCCACCGTTCGGACATATATCCGAACGGTGGGGGTTTCCTCCGTGTGGAGGGGATGACGGGAATCGAACCCGCGTAATCAGTTTGGAAGACTGAGGCTCTACCATTGAGCTACATCCCCGTGCATACGACATTTGTGGGATCGCCAGCGATGTCGTCTGCGAGATGAGACTGTACCCAACCTCGCTTTGGATTTCATAATCGGGGGGCCGTAGGATTCTGCCTCGGGTCCTCGCGAGGTTGGCGGAGGCCTGTTCTGACGGGGTGTGGCGCAGCTTGGTAGCGCATCCGCTTTGGGAGCGGAGGGTCGCAGGTTCAAATCCTGTCACCCCGACCAGACGCGTGGCAGGGCCGACAATCCGGTCCTGCCACGAAGAGACACGAGATATCGAATCAAAGAGCACCACCACACGAAGGAGCCAGATCCGTGAAGAGCACCGTCGAGCAGCTCAGCCCGACGCGAGTCCGTATCAACGTTGAGGTGCCCTTCGAGGAGCTCAAGCCTGATTTCGACAAGGCCTACAAGGCGCTCGCGCAGCAGATCCGTCTCCCCGGCTTCCGTCCGGGCAAGGCTCCGGCCAAGCTGCTCGAGGCTCGTGTCGGTCGTGGCGCGGTGCTCGAGCAGGTCGTCAACGACGCCCTCCCGTCCCGCTACTCCGAGGCCGTCAACGCCTCCGAGGTGAAGGTCATCGGCCAGCCGGAGATCGAGATCACCAAGCTCGAGGACGGCCAGGAGCTCACGTTCACCGCCGAGGTCGACGTCCGCCCCGAGATCACCCTGCCGGACTTCTCCACCGTCGCCGTCACGGTCGACCCGATCGAGGTCACCGACGAGGCAGTCGCCGAGCAGCTGCTGTCGCTGCGTCAGCGCTTCGGCACCCTGAAGGGTGTCGAGCGTGAGGTTCAGGACGGCGACTTCGTGTCGATCGACCTGTCCGCCACCGTCGACGGCCAGGCCGTTCCGGAGGCCACCGCGTCGGGTCTGTCCCACGAGGTCGGCTCGGGACAGCTGATCGAGGGCCTCGACGAGGCCATCGTCGGCGTCAAGGCCGGCGAGTCGAAGGACTTCACCTCCAAGCTGGTCGCCGGCGAGTTCGCGGGCCAGGAGGCGGTCATCACCGTCACCGTCGGTTCCGTCAAGGAGCGCGAGCTGCCCGAGGCCGACGACGAGTTCGCCCAGATGGCAAGCGAGTTCGACACCCTCGAAGAGCTCGAGGCCGACCTGCGTGAGCGCGTCGCACGCGTCCGCAAGGTCGAGCAGGCCGGCCAGATCCGCGACAAGGTGCTCGAGGCTCTGCTCGAGACCGTCGAGGTCCCGCTGCCCGAGGCCGTCGTCAAGGCCGAGGTCGACGCCGCGCTGCACGACGCGATCCACGGTCTGGACCACAACGAGGAGAAGCTGAACGAGCTCCTCGAGTCGCAGGGCACCACGCGTGAGCAGTTCGACGCGGACGCCAAGGAGGCTGCCGAGCGCTCGGTGAAGACCCAGCTGCTGCTCGACGCCATCGCCGACGCCGCGGGCACCACCGTCGGCCAGGACGAGCTCACCGAGCGCATCCTGTTCCAGGCGCAGCGCTACGGCATGGCTCCGGAGCAGTTCATCCAGCAGATCCAGCAGGCCAACCAGCTCGGCGCCGTCTTCGCGGACGTGCGACGTGGCAAGGCGCTTGCCGGTGTCGTCGACGCCGCGACCGTCACCGACACCGCCGGTGCAGCGATCGACACCGCCGAGATGTTCGGCACCGCAGAGGCGGAGGCCGACGAGGCCGAGGCCGAGGGCGACGACAAGTAGCACCCCGGCGGAACGACGCCTGCCACCCCCGGTGGGCGCGAGTATTTCCGCTTTCAGCGAAGTAGGGCGGCACCGGGACTCCGGTGCCGCCCTACTTCGTTAGTGTCAGTGTCRGGAACCAACGACTTATCGAGAAGGCAGGTACCGTGACTTACCAGAATCCCGCCATGACTTCAGCCACCTCCGGTCTGAATCTCAGCGACTCGGTGTACGAACGCCTGCTTCGCGAGCGCATCATCTTCCTCGGTACGCAGGTGGACGACGACATCGCGAACAAGCTGTGCGCCCAGATCCTGCTGCTGTCGGCAGAGGACCCCACCCGGGACATCTCCCTGTACATCAACTCGCCCGGCGGCTCGGTCACGGCAGGCATGGCGATCTTCGACACCATGCAGTTCGCCGAGTGCGACGTCGCGACCTTCGGCATGGGCCTGGCCGCCTCGATGGGGCAGTTCCTCCTGTCGGCCGGCACCAAGGGCAAGCGGTACGCCCTGCCGCACGCGCGGATCATGATGCACCAGCCGTCGGCCGGCATCGGCGGCACCGCGTCCGACATCGCGATCATGGCGGAGCAGTTCGCGCACACCAAGCGCGAGATGGCCGAGCTCATCGCGGAGCACACCGGCCAGACCGTCGAGCAGATCACTGCGGACTCGGACCGTGACCGCTGGTTCACCGCGAAGGAAGCGCTCCAGTACGGCTTCGTCGACCACGTCATCACCCGCGCGCGGCAGGCGGGCGGCGCAGGCAACTAGCCCGCAACGCATCCGACCTTCCGCCCACACCATCTTGGAGAACTGATGACCAACCTCTTCGATCCCCGTGCCGCCCACGCGCTCGGCGGCCAGGCTCCGGCCGGCGCTCAGTCGCGCTACATCCTGCCCTCGTTCATCGAGCACTCCAGCTACGGCGTCAAGGAGTCCAACCCCTACAACAAGCTGTTCGAGGAGCGCATCATCTTCCTCGGCGTGCAGGTGGACGACGCGTCGGCGAACGACGTCATGGCGCAGCTGCTGGTGCTCGAGTCGCTCGACCCGGACCGCGACATCACCATGTACATCAACTCGCCGGGCGGCTCGTTCACGTCGCTGATGGCGATCTACGACACGATGCAGTACGTGCGGGCCGACATCACGACGGTCTGCCTCGGCCAGGCCGCGTCGGCCGCGGCCGTCCTGCTCGCTGCCGGCACGCCCGGCAAGCGCCTCGCGCTGCCGAACGCCCGTGTGCTGATCCATCAGCCCGCGACCGGTGGCATCCAGGGTCAGGTCTCCGATCTGGAGATCCAGGCTGCGGAGATCGAGCGCATGCGCCGACTGATGGAGACCACGCTCTCGAAGCACACCGGCAGGGATCCTGACGTCATCCGCAAGGACACCGACCGCGACAAGATTCTGACGGCGGAAGAGGCGAAGGAGTACGGCATCATCGACGACGTCCTCCAGTACCGGAAGCTGTCCGCCCAGAAGTGATGTGGGGCATCCCGGTTCGCCGACACGCCGAGTGATCGGATTGCGGCGGACCGGGGTGCACACCCGTCAAGCTGGGGCATTCCGCGTTCTTCACGCGGATGTGATTCATGTGTCGGAATCGTGTTCGCCGTGTGGGAATCACCGGCTTTTGGTCGACCTCGTTCCCGATCTGCGGGTACGGTCACACCATGGGCCTTCGATCCTGAGCCGAGGGCACGCGATCGCTGAACAGCGATCCGCGGGGATTCGGGTGAGGGTGTTCGCACGTAGACAAGGAAGTAGGGACCTTACGAGATGGCACGCATCGGTGACGGCGGCGATCTGCTCAAGTGCTCGTTCTGCGGTAAGAGCCAGAAGCAGGTCAAGAAGCTCATTGCGGGACCCGGGGTCTACATCTGCGACGAATGCATCGATCTGTGCAACGAGATCATCGAGGAAGAGCTGGCGGAGTCCAGTGAGGTCAAGCTCGACGAGCTGCCCAAGCCCGCGGAGATCCGCGACTTCCTCGAGAACTATGTGATCGGTCAGGACGCTGCGAAGCGGACGTTGGCGGTGGCGGTCTACAACCATTACAAGCGCATCCAGGCGGGCGACCGCAGTCGGGACGCGCGCGGTGAGACCGTCGAGTTGGCGAAGTCGAACATCCTCATGCTCGGCCCCACCGGCTGCGGCAAGACCTACCTCGCGCAGACGCTGGCGAAGATGCTCAACGTGCCCTTCGCGATCGCGGACGCGACGGCACTGACCGAGGCCGGATACGTCGGTGAGGATGTCGAGAACATCCTGCTGAAGCTGATCCAGGCCGCCGACTACGACGTCAAGCGCGCCGAGACCGGCATCATCTACATCGACGAGGTCGACAAGATCGCCCGCAAGAGCGAGAACCCGTCGATCACGCGGGACGTGTCCGGTGAGGGTGTGCAGCAGGCGCTGCTGAAGATCCTCGAGGGCACGCAGGCGAGTGTGCCGCCGCAGGGTGGGCGCAAGCACCCGCACCAGGAGTTCATCCAGATCGACACCACCAACGTGCTCTTCATCGTGGCGGGTGCGTTCGCCGGTCTCGAAAAGATCGTCTCCGATCGGGTCGGCAAGCGCGGCATCGGCTTCGGCGCCGAGGTCCGCTCGAAGGCCGAGATCGACACGCAGGACCACTTCGCGGAGGTCATGCCCGAGGACCTGATCAAGTTCGGTCTTATTCCCGAGTTCATCGGCCGGCTTCCGGTCGTGGCGTCGGTGACCAATCTCGACAAGGAATCTCTGGTCAAGATCCTCTCCGAGCCGAAGAACGCGCTCGTCAAGCAGTACACCCGCCTGTTCGACATGGACGGCGTCGAACTCGAGTTCACGGTGGACGCGCTGGAGGCGATCGCGGATCAGGCGATCCACCGTGGCACGGGTGCCCGTGGGCTGCGCGCGATCATGGAGGAAGTCCTGCTCCCGGTGATGTACGACATCCCCAGTCGTGACGATGTCGCGAAGGTGGTCGTCACCGCGGAGACCGTCAACGACAACGTCCTGCCGACGATCGTGCCGCGCAAGCCGGAGCGGGAGCGTCGCGACAAGTCGGCATAGGTACCGGGTGGTCCTGAACAAGGACTCTCCGCCAGTTCCACCACGCCTCGTGCGCCCGGTTGATTCGGATCAGGTCCGAATCGGCCGGGCGCACGTTGCTGTGCGCCGACCGGGTTCCGGTGTCGGCTCAGGGCCCTCGTCGCACCCGCGGCGCGTGCGGGGCAGTGTCCCTCCGATTCCGATGTGGTGCACCAGCATCCGGCCGTCTCAGGTGGCGCGCAGAACTGCGATCGCGAGCGAGGTCAGCTCGGTTTCGAACGCCTCGAGGTCGCGAGTCGTCCCGGCGGTGGCTTCTCGCTCCCAGGTGGCCATCGCCGACACGACGAATCGGGCCATCATGGCCACCCTCCGTGCGCGGGCGTCGGGAGTCAGGTGGGTGAGTTCGTCGGTGATGCCGGCGAACAGTTCCTGGAGTAGTTTCATCCCGCCGATCCGGGGGTACCTGGGATCGGCGGGGACCAGCGATGTCGGTGTCGAGACGAAGTCCAGGTGGACCCCGGTGAGCCACTGTTCGTTGAACCGTGCCCAGTAGGACGACGGCTCGCGGGCCGCGACCTCCGCGACGAAGGGGTGGATGTAGCAAGCGACCAGATGGGCGAGGCGGTCGGAGTCGCCGGAGTTCGCGAGCATGTCGGCGCGGAGCGCGTTGATGGAGCCCATGTGCTCGAGCCAGATCGCTTCGAGCAGGCCGTCCCACGAGCCGAAATGGTAGGTGAGTGCCGAATTGTTGCGCTGCCCCGCGGTTCTCACGATCTCCCTCGCGGACACCCCGTGCATGCCTCGTTCGGCGATGAGACGTTCGGCGACTTCGAGGATCGTGTCGCGAGCGTTCGGCGAATTCATAGCCGACAGCGTACTGAATGAGCTATCTTCATCGGGCTAAGACGCGTTTCTTAATCTGGAGGTTGTTCGTGAACACACTGACGAAGGCCGGGAGCGGCCGCACACGGGGCGTGGGACTCTTCACGCTCGTGGCGGCCACGTCGGTCGCGCTGGTGGCGGCGGGATGCAGCAGTAACAGCTCGGCCGAGGCCGACGGTGCGGCGACGCTGGAACCGGGTCAGCTGCTGTCGAGTCAGCAATTGCGGGGCGCCCCGGTCCTGCCCAGCGCGGCCCGCAGCGAGCTCATCACGTACGTCTCGCAGAACGCGCAGGGCGATCCCGTGGTCGTGTCGGGCACGGTGTCGATTCCGAAGACCTCCGCACCCGACGGCGGGTGGCCCGTCCTCAGCTGGGCCCACGGCACCACGGGTGTCTCCGACATCTGCGCGCCGTCCGCCGATTCGGACGACGGCCTCGCGCACGACTACCTCGGCGTGGTCGACGAGACCCTCGATCGCTACGTCGCCGACGGGTACGTCGTCGTGCAGACCGACTACGTCGGCATGGGCACGCCGGGCGGGCACCCGTACATGGACGGTGGGACGGAGGCCAACGCCGTCGTCGACATCGTGCGCGCGAGCCGCGAACTCGACGATTCGATCAGCAACCAGTGGTACGCGATGGGGCACAGCCAGGGTGGGCACGCCACGCTGTTCACCGCCGCGCAGGGTGCGGAGCGGGCACCGGAGCTGGATCTGCGGGGCGCGGTCGCGATCGCGCCGGGCAACGGCACGAGCCAGACGCCGGCGTACCTGGCCTCCGGAAACCCCGCAGTGGCACCGGCCCTCGCGTTCCTGCCGCTGATCCTGCTCGGCGCGGAGGCGGCCGATCCGTCAATCGACGCGGATTCGTACGTCACACCGACCTCCAAGGCGTTGCTGACCGCGGCCCGCAACGGCTGCGTCGCGCAGATCCGCGACGTGATCCCGTCGGTGCCCGTCGACCAGGCGTTCGCGCCCGGCGCGGATATGGACAAGTTGATCGGCTATCTGAAGAAGCAGGAGCCGGCGCAGCTGAAGCTCTCGGTTCCGACGATGATCCTGCAGGGCACCGCCGACACGCTGGTCGCCGAGCCGGGATCGAAGGCGTTGGCGAAGGCGTTGTGCGACAGCGGGTCGACGGTCGGCTACAAGACCTACGAGGGCGCCGATCATCGCGCCGCGGTTGCGGACTCCTTCGGCGACGCCGAGCAGTTCTTCCAGCAGTTGCAGGCGGGGGGGACACCCGCGGGCACCTGCTAGAACGGTCAAAGCAGCTGCGAGTAGCGCGGGGGATTGCCCACGAGTTCACCGGTGGCGACGGTGTCGACGAGTTCGACGACACCGTCGTCGTCGTCGCACTGCGCGGTGACGTGGTAGTGCCGTCACCGCTTGATGCGGTGCTCGCCGGTGTAGACGTTCATGCTCTCGCCGCGGAGGAACCCGACGAGTGTCATCCCCTGGTCCCGGGCCAGGTCGACCGCCAGTGAGGACGGCGCCGACACGGCGCCGAGCAGTGGGATGCCGGCCATCGCGGCCTTCTGCACGAGTTCGAACGAGGCCCGGCCACTGACGATCAGGACGGCATCGGACAGGGGGATCCGGCGCCCGGTCAGCGCCCAGCCGACGACCTTGTCGACCGCGTTGTGGCGACCGACGTCCTCACGCAGCGCGAGGAGCGCGCCGTCGGTCGTGAACAACCCGGCGGCGTGCAGCCCGCCGGTGGCCTCGAACACCCGTTGGCCCCGACGCAGAGTGGGTGGCATCGAGGACAGCGCGGCTGCGGTGACCTCGATTGTGCTGTCGGACAGTGTGAAGCGGCTGCGGGTCGCGACCTCGTCGAGCGATGCCTTCCCGCACACCCCGCACGCCGACGTGGTGAGGAACTCGCGTCGACCCCGGGTGCCCGGATCCGGAACGTCGGGCCCGAGTTCGACGTCGAGGACGTTGTAGGTGTTGGCGCCGTCGTCGTCGACGCCGTCGCAGTACCGGATCACCGAGACGTCCTGGACGCTGCCGATGATGCCCTCGGCCAGCAGGAACCCGTGGACCAGGTCGATGTCGTTGCCGGGCGTGCGCATCGTGACGGTGAGGGACCGCCCGCCGAGGCGGATCTCGAGAGGTTCCTCGACGGCCAGGGTGTCCGGGCGGTGCCGGGTCCCGTCCGGGGTGATGCGCAGGACGGGCCGCCGGGCGGTGACGCGTCCCATCAGCCGGCCCGGGCCGGTTCGAGCCGGACGACGATAGCCTTGGATACGGGTGTATTCGACTTGGCAGCAACGTGATCCAGGGGAACCAGCGGATTCGTCTCGGGGTAGTAGGCGGCCGCGTTGCCGCGGGGCGTGCTGTACTCGACGATCCGGAAGTCGTGGACGCGCCGCTCCTCGACCGTGCCGTCCGCGGTGGTCCATTCGGAGACCACGTCCACCGATTGCCCGTCGGACAGACCCATCTCGGCGATGTCGGCGGCGCTGACGAAGACCACTTTCCGCCCACCCTTGACACCGCGGTAGCGGTCGTCGAGGCCGTAGATCGTGGTGTTGTACTGGTCGTGGCTGCGCATCGTCTGCAGGATCAACCGTCCGGGCGGGGTCGGCACCCACTCGAGCGCGTTGACCGCGAAATTGGCCCTGCCGGTGTGGGTCCGGAACTCGCGTGCGTCTCGCGGCGGATGCGGTAGCTGGAAGCCGTCGGGTCGGCGCACCCGGGTGTTGTAGTCCTCGCAGCCCGGCACGACGCGGGAAATCGAATCCCGGATCAGGTCGTAGTCGCCCTCGAACTCGGCCCACGGCACCGAATGCTCGGACCCGAGCAGTTCGCGTGCGAGCCGGCAGACGATCGCGACCTCGCTGTGCAGGTGCTCACTCACCGGCTTCAGCCGTCCGCGGGACAGATGCACCATCGACATCGAATCCTCCACCGACACCAACTGCTTGCCGGTGGCCTGGACGTCGAGGTCGGTGCGGCCGAGGGTGGGCAGGATCAGCGCGGTGCGCCCGTGCACGACGTGGCTGCGGTTGAGCTTGGTCGAAACCTGCACGGTCAGTTCGCAGTTCCGCAGCGCCTGCTCGGTGGCCGCGGTGTCCGGGGTGGCGGCGACGAAGTTGCCGCCCATTGCCATGAACACCCGGGCGCGGCCGTCGCGCATCGCCCGGATCGCGTCGACGGTGTCCCACCCGTGCCGCCGCGGGCTCTCGATCGAGAACTCGGTGTCCAGGGCGGCCAGGAACTCCTCCGGCATCTTCTCCCAGATGCCCATGGTGCGGTCGCCCTGAACGTTGGAGTGGCCGCGGACCGGGCACACGCCGGCGCCCGGCTTGCCGATCATGCCGCGCATGAGCAACAGGTTCACGGCCTCCTGGATGGTGGCGACCGCGTGCGTCTGCTGGGTGAGTCCCATCGCCCAGCACGTGACGGTGCGGTCGGATTCGGCCAGCGCGCGGGCGGTGTCCTCGAGTTGCTGCATCGTCAGGCCGGTCGCCTCCACGACCGTGTCCAGGTCGACGGCGCGCACGTGGTCGGCGTACTCCTCGAACCCGGCGCAGTGCCGATCGACGAACGCGCGGTCGACGACGGTGCCCGGTGCGCGGTCCTCGGCCTCGAGCAGCAGTCGGCCCAGGCCCTGGAAGAGCGCCATGTCCCCGCCGAGTCGGATCTGCAGGAAGTCGTCGGCGATGTCGACTCCGCGGCCGAGGACGCCGCCGACCTTCTGGGGGTCCTTGAACCGGCGCAGGCCTGCCTCCGGCAACGGGTTGATCGCAATGATCCTGGCGCCGTTGGCCTTCGCCTTCTCGAGGGTGGACAGCATGCGCGGGTGGTTGGTGCCCGGGTTCTGTCCCGCGATGAGAATGAGATCGGCCTGCTCGAGGTCGGGTACCGACACCGAGCCCTTGCCGATGCCGATCGCCTCGGTGAGCGCGCTGCCCGACGACTCGTGGCACATGTTGGAGCAGTCCGGCATGTTGTTGGTGCCGAAGCTGCGAATCATCAACTGGTAGAGGAACGCCGCCTCGTTGCTGGTGCGGCCGGACGTGTAGAACACGGCCTCGTCGGGGCTGCCGAGCCCGCGCAGGTGGTCGCCGATCAGTCGGTAGGCGTCGTCCCACACGATCGGTTCGTAGTGCTCGCTGCCGGGGCGCAGCACCATCGGGTGCGCGAGCCGGCCCTGCTGGCCCAACCAGTAGTCGGTGTGCTCATCCAGCTCGGAGATCCGGTGCGCGGCGAAGAACTCGGGGGTGACGGTCCGGAGCGTGGCCTCCTCGGCGACCGCCTTGGCGCCGTTCTCGCAGAACTCGGCGGGCTTGCGGTGTCCGGGCGTCTCGGGCCAGGCGCAGCCGGGGCAGTCGAACCCGTGGCGTTGGTTGAGGCGGGTGAGGGTGCGCGCGGTGCGGGCGATGCCCATCTGCTCCACGGCGCGCTCCATCGATACGAGCACGGCCGGCACGCCGGCCGCGTAGTCCTTCGTGTGGCTGACGACGAGGTCGTTCTCGTCGATGTCTTCCCGGGGACCCTTACGCGTCATGGACCCATACTGGCCCCCGAATTCCCGCGATGCACGGTCCGACGCACCGAACCGCGGGGTAGGGTCGGTGAGCCTTACCTACTCGAGTGCTGGCTGTGGTCGCGAACGGAGGGTCTACCTATGGGGGATTGCGGACCTGGACACGGCTTCGGGACGGTCGGACGCCGGGACATGGGTGCCCTCTCGCGGAGGGGGTTCCTGATCGGTGGCACCGGTGCGCTGCTCGCGTTCGCGGCGGCATGCGCCGGCGCGGAATCCGGTGGCGGCGATTCCGACGACGCCCCCGGCGCGACCGTGGCCCACAAGTACGGGCAGACCACGGTGCCCGCCCAGCCCAAGCGGGTGGTGAGCGTCGGCTACAACGACCAGGACGCACTGCTGGCTCTCGGGACGGTGCCGGTCGGGGTGTTCGACTGGTACGGCGACTACCCGAGCGCGGTGTGGCCGTGGGCGCAGGACGAATTGGGTGAGGCGGAACTGCCGGTCATCGGCAGCGCGAGCACCGGCATCGATATCGAGAAGGTGGCGGGCGTCGCCCCCGACCTCATCGTGGGTACGTATTCGGGCCTCACGCAGGGCCAGTACGACAAGCTCTCCGCGATCGCCCCGACGGTGGCGCAACCGGCCGGGGTCGCGGACTACGGCGTGCGCTGGCAGGACCAGACCATGATCCTGGGGGAGGCACTGGGGCGGCAGGACCGAGCCGCCGAACTGGTGTCGGGGGTGCAGCAGCAGTTCACCGATGTCGCGCTCGCCAACCCGGTGTTCGCCGGCAAGACGGTGCTCGTCGGGGCGCTGAAGGGGCCCGGCCAGTTCGGGGTGTACGGACCGGAGGACCCCAAGGTTCGCTTCTTCAGCGAACTCGGATTCGTGAATCCGCCTGTGGCCGAGCAGATCCGCAAGACGAACTTTGCCGAGATCAGTACCGAGCAGCTGTCGCTCGCGAACGTCGACCTCCTCGTCTGGTACGCGGGGGGCGGGTTCGGCGACGATCTCCGCGCCGAGCTCGCGAAGACGCCGATCTATCGGACACTCGACGTCGTCGAGGACGGGCGCGCGGTCATCCTCGACGACGAGGCGGCGGAGGCCATGACGTGGAGCACCGTGCTGAGCCTGCCGTACGCGTTGCAGCAGATCCCGCCCCGAATCGCACCGCTGCTGGGCTGACCCGGCCGGTACTCTCGCGGTTATGGCAGCCGTCGTGCGACCCGTGACCCGACCGGACATTCCCGCGCTCTCACGTGCGCTGGCCGAGGCGTTCGACGACGATCCCGTGATGAGCTGGATGTTGCCCGACGCCTCGAAGCGGCCGGCCGGCCTGGCCCGGTTGTTCGCGGCGGAGATCCGCTACCACCATCTCTCCGGCGGGGGTGCGGAGCTGGCCGAGTCGGCCGACGGCACCATCGTCGGCGGTGCGCTGTGGGATCCGCCGGGCCGGTGGAAGCAGTCGGCGTTCGATTCCTTCCTGAGCCTGCCGACCGTGGCGCGCGCACTGGGCCGGTACCTGCGCGTCGGTGCCGAGGTCTCGCATGCGCTCGAGTCGGCACATCCCACCGAACCGCACTGGTATCTGGCGACCATCGGCACCTCCTCGGCAGGCCGCGGTGGCGGTTACGGCAAGGCACTGCTGAACTCGCGCCTGTCCCGCTGCGATGCCGAGGCGGCGCCGGCCTACCTCGAATCCAGCAAGCACGCGAACATCCCCTACTACGAACGCTTCGGGTTCGAGGTCACCGGAGAGATCGTGATCCCGAACGGTGGTCCGACACTGTGGAAGATGTGGCGCAATCCGCGGTGATCGCATCGTGAACGTGCACCGTGACGGCCGTCACGGGCCGTCTCGGCGTGGTACCAATCAGGGGTGACCTCGACCCCGCAGCACTCTCTCGGCACCCCCTTCCAGGACCTGGACGACTACCTCGCCCTGCCTCGCATGTCCGGCCTCGAGCTGTCCCCGGACGGCACCCGGCTCGTCGTCGCGCAGGCGGTGCTCGACGACACGGCCACCAAGTACGTGTCCGCGCTGTGGGAGATCGATCCGGCCGGTGCGGGCCCCGCGCGGCGGCTCACGTGGGGATCGAAGGGCGAATCCGGCGCCGCGTTCACCCACGACGGCGATCTGCTGTTCACGTCGACGCGGCCCTCGCCCGACGACTCCGACGACACGGCGGCGTCACTGTGGCGCCTGCCCGCCGCCGGTGGCGAGGCCTGCCGGGTGGCCGGACGCGGTGGCGGGATCGCGGGCGTGCGTGCCGCGCGGTCGGCGGCGCGCGTCGTGGTGAGCACCGGTGTCCTCGGGGCCTCCGGGACGGTCGAGGACGACGAGCGGATCCGCGGCGAGCGCAAGGACAAGAAGGTCTCGGCCGTCCTGCACACCGGATACCCGGTGCGGCACTGGGACCACGACCTCGGCCCCGACGTCCCGCACCTGCTGGCAGGTGCCACCAGCAGCGGTGCCGCCGAGGAAATCGTGCTCGACGACCTGACGCCGATGCCGGGCGTCGCGCTGCGCGACGCCGACTACGCGCTCGCCGACGACGGATCGTTCGTCGTCAGCACCTGGTCGGTCCCGGGTGTACTCGGCACGATGCGCACGATCCTGGTGCGGATCGACGTGGCGACGGGGGAGCGCACCACGCTCGTCGAGGACGACACGGCGGACTTGTTGCATCCGGCGATCTCGCCCGACGGCACGCAGGTCGTGTACCTGCGTGAATCCCACGGGGATCCGGAGCAGGCGCCACGAATCACGCTGCACCGCATCACCTTCGCGAGCCGGGTCGTCGAGGATCTCGCCCCGGGCTGGGATCGTTGGCCGACGGCCGTCGCGTGGCTGCCGGGCGGTGACGGCCTGCTCGTCACCGCCGACGACCGCGGTCGCGGCCCGATCTTCCTGCTGCGCGGCGATACACCGGCGGCGCTCACGACCGACGACGCCGCCTACACCGATCTGCGTCCGGCCCCGGACGGCTCCGCGGTGTACGCGATGCGCGCCTCGTACGCGCGGCCGCCGCACCCGGTGCGGATCGCCCTCGTCGGCGACGTCGGCTCCGTCACGGAACTGCGTGCCCCGTCGGTGTCGCCCCGGCTGCCCGGCCGCCTCGCCGAGGTAGTGGGGCAGGCCGCCGACGGCACCCCGCTGCGCTCGTGGCTGGCACTGCCCGACTCGGCGTCGGCGGAACGCCCGGCGCCGCTGCTGCTGTGGGTGCACGGCGGCCCGCTGAATTCGTGGAACACGTGGTCGTGGCGCTGGAACCCGTGGCTGCTGGTCGCCAAGGGGTACGCGGTGCTGCTGCCGGATCCCGCGCTGTCCACCGGATACGGTCAGGACTTCGTCCAACGCGGCTGGGGACAGTGGGGCAAGGCGCCCTACACCGATCTGATGGCGATCACCGACGCCGCGGAGGCGCTGCCGGAGATCGACGCGAAGCGAACGGCCGCGATGGGCGGCTCGTTCGGCGGCTACATGGCGAACTGGATCGCCGGCCACACCGACCGCTTCAAGGCGATCGTCACGCACGCGAGCCTGTGGGCGCTGGACCAGTTCGGTCCCACCACCGACGCCGCCTGGTACTGGCAGCGCGAGATGACGCCCGAGATGGCGTTCGAGAACTCCCCGCACCTGTACGTCGCCGACATCGTCACCCCGATGCTGGTGATCCATGGCGACAAGGACTACCGCGTGCCGATCGGTGAGGGACTGCGGCTCTGGTACGAACTGCTGTCCGAGTCGGGGCTGCCCGCCGACGCCCAGGGGGAGACCGACCACCGGTTCCTGTACTTCCCCGACGAGAACCACTGGGTGCTCAGCCCCCAGCACGCCAAGATCTGGTACCAGGTGGTGGAGTCGTTCCTCGCCGAGCACGTGCTCGAGGAGGACGTGCCACTGCCCGATGTACTGGGATCCTGATCCGCCGATTTGCGCACTTGTCGTTCCTGGACGGGCCGAGCCGGGACCGATAAGTGCGCAAAACGCGAGGGGGAGGGGCGGGGGCGATGGGGGCGCCGAGCCGGGTCCGGACGATTCGGCGGCACTGACTACGATTGGGGGGTGACCAGTGCGCCAGAGACTCCCCAGAACCCCGCAGACGCCCTCCCCAAGAGCTGGGATCCCAGTGCGGTAGAGGCCGACTTGTATCAGGGCTGGGTAGACGCCGGTTACTTCACGGCCGACCCGTCGAGCGACAATCCCGGCTACTCGATCGTGCTGCCGCCGCCGAACGTCACCGGCAGCCTCCACATGGGCCATGCGCTCGACCACACCCTGATGGACGCGCTGTGCCGCCGCAAGCGCATGCAGGGCTTCGAGGTGCTGTGGCTGCCCGGCATGGATCACGCCGGCATCGCGACGCAGACGATCGTCGAGAAGCAGTTGGCCGCGGACGGCAAGAAGAAGGAAGACTTCGGCCGCGAGCAGTTCATCGAGAAGGTCTGGGACTGGAAGCGCGAGTCCGGCGGCACCATCCAGGGCCAGATGCGTCGCATCGGCGACGGCGTCGACTGGTCCCGCGACCGCTTCACGATGGACGAGGGCCTCTCGCGCGCCGTCCAGACCATCTTCAAGCGCCTGTACGACGACGGCCTCATCTACCGCGCCGAGCGCCTCGTCAACTGGTCGCCGGTGCTGCAGACCGCGATCTCGGACATCGAGGTGAAGTTCGAGGAGGTCGAGGGCGAGCTCGTCTCGCTGCGCTACGGCTCGCTGAACGACGACGAGCCGCACGTCATCGTCGCGACCACCCGTGTCGAGACGATGCTCGGTGACACCGCGGTCGCCGTCCACCCCGACGACGAGCGCTACAAGCACCTCGTCGGCACCACGCTCGAGCACCCCTTCACCGGCCGGCAGATCCCGATCATCGCCGACGACTACGTCGACCCCGCGTTCGGCACCGGCGCCGTGAAGATCACGCCCGCGCACGACCCCAACGACTTCGAGATGGGCGTCCGGCACAGCCTGCCGATGCCGACCATCATGGACAAGACCGGCAAGATCGCCGACACCGGAACGCAGTTCGACGGCATGGACCGCTTCGAGGCCCGCGTGAAGGTCCGCGAGGTGCTCGCCGAGCAGGGCCGCGTCGTCGCCGAGAAGCGCCCGTACGTGCACAGCGTCGGCCACTCCGAGCGTTCGGGCGAGACCATCGAGCCGCGGCTGTCGATGCAGTGGTGGGTCAAGGTCGATGCGCTCGCCAAGGCCGCCGGTGACGCGGTTCGCAACGGCGACACCGTCATTCACCCCGCCAGCCAGGAGCCGCGCTGGTTCGCATGGGTCGACAACATGCACGACTGGTGCATCTCGCGCCAGCTGTGGTGGGGCCACCGCATCCCGATCTGGTACGGACCGAACGGCGAGGTGCAGTGCTTCGGCCCGGACGAGACCGCACCCGAGGGCTGGGAGCAGGACCCCGACGTCCTCGACACGTGGTTCTCGTCGGGCCTGTGGCCGTTCTCCACGATGGGCTGGCCCGACAAGACCCCCGAGATCGAGAAGTTCTACCCCACCAGCGTTCTCGTCACCGGCTACGACATCCTGTTCTTCTGGGTGGCCCGGATGATGATGTTCGGCACGTACGTGGCCGGCGACGACGCGGTGGGCGGCGGCAAGGTGCCGTTCCAGGACCTGTTCCTGCACGGCCTGGTCCGCGACCAGTTCGGCAAGAAGATGTCGAAGTCGCGCGGCAACGGCATCGACCCGCTCGACTGGGTCGACCGCTTCGGCGCCGACGCGCTGCGCTTCACGCTCGCCCGCGGCGCCAACCCGGGCAGCGACCTCGCCGTCGGTGAGGACCATGCGCAGTCGTCGCGGAACTTCGCGAACAAGCTGTTCAACGCCACCAAGTTCGCGCTGATGAACGGTGCCGTCGTCGCGGACCTGCCGGCGCGCGATCAGCTCACCGACGCCGACCGCTGGATCCTGGACCGGCTCGAGCAGGTCCGTACCGAGGTCGACGAGGCATTCGAGAAGTTCGAGTTCTCCAAGGCGTGCGAGGCGCTCTACCACTTCGCGTGGGACGAGGTGTGCGACTGGTACCTCGAGCTCGCCAAGGTGCAGCTGGCGGAGGGCTCCGACCACGCCGAGGGCACCAAGGCGGTCCTCGGAAACGTCCTCGACACGCTGCTGCGGATGCTGCACCCGGTGATCCCGTTCGTCACCGAGACGCTGTGGAAGGTGCTCACCGGTGGCGAGTCCGTCGTGATCGCCGACTGGCCGACCGCCACCGGCGTTGCCGCGGATCCCGTTGCCGCGCAGCGGATCGAGGACATGCAGCGCCTCGTCACCGAGGTGCGTCGTTTCCGCAGCGACCAGGGCCTCAAGCCGTCGCAGAAGGTGGCCGCGCGCCTGTCCGGTGCGGCCGACGCCGACGTCGAGGGCCAGCTCGCCTCGGTGGCGGCACTCGCCAAGCTCACCGAGCCCGCCGACGGCTTCTCCGCGACCGCCTCGGTCGAGGTGCGCCTGAGCAAGGCCACCGTGACCGTGGAACTCGACACGTCGGGCACCGTCGACCTGGGCGCCGAGAAGAAGCGTCTGGAGAAGGACCTCGCGGCCGCCGAGAAGGAGCTTGCGGGCACCACCGCGAAGCTGTCCAACGAGGCGTTCCTCGCGAAGGCCCCCGACGCGGTCGTCGACAAGATCCGCGCCCGTCAGCAGGTGGCGCAGGAGGAGATCGCCCGCATGTCCGCACGTCTGAAGGAGCTGGGCGGAGCGTGAGCACCGAACGCCCGGGAGATCCCACCCCGGTCGACCTCGCCGAACTCGCGCTCGTCGAGGCGGAACTGGACAAGCGCTGGCCCGAGACCAAGATCGAGCCGTCGCTGACCCGGATCTCCGCGTTGATGGATCTGCTCGGCTCGCCGCAGCTCAGCTACCCGGCCATCCATGTCGCCGGCACCAACGGCAAGACGTCGGTGACGCGGATGATCGACGCCCTGCTCACCCACCTGCATCGGCGGACCGGCCGGACCACCAGTCCGCACCTGCAGCTGGCGACCGAGCGGATCAGCATCGACGGCGCGCCGATCCCGGTGCGCACCTACATCGACACGTACCGCGAGCTCGAGCCGTACATCGCGATGATCGACAGGCAGTCCGAGGCTGCCGGTGGTCCCGCGATGAGCAAGTTCGAGGTCACCACGGCGATGGCCTACGCCGCCTTCGCGGAGGCGCCGGTCGACGTCGCGGTCGTCGAGACCGGTCTGGGCGGCAAGTGGGATGCCACCAACGTCATCAACGCCCAGGTCGCGGTGATCACGCCGATCGGGCTCGACCACGTCGAGTACCTGGGCCCCGACCTCGAGTCGATCGCGGGGGAGAAGGCCGGGATCATCAAGAAGGGTCGCGAGAGCGGAGTCGAGGGCGTCGCCCCGATCGACACCGTCGCGATCATCGCCGAGCAGAGCCCCGAGGCGATGGACGTGCTGCTGCGCCGGGCCGTCGAGGCGGACGCCGCGGTGGCGCGTGAGGGCTCGGAGTTCCGGGTACTGCGTCGGCAGATCGCGATCGGCGGCCAGCAGCTCGAGCTGCAGGGCCTCGGCGGCGTGTACGAGGACATCTTCCTGCCGCTGCATGGCGAGCACCAGGCGCGCAACGCGTCGCTCGCGCTCGCCGCGGTCGAGGCGTTCTTCGGTGCCGGACCCGACCGGCAGCTCGACGCGGATGCGATCCGTGCGGGCTTCGCGTCCGTCGTCAACCCGGGCCGTCTCGAACGGGTCCGCAGCGCGCCGACCGTGTTCCTCGATGCCGCGCACAACCCGCACGGGGCGCAGGCCCTGGCGGYCGCGCTGGTTGCCGAGTTCGACTTCCGCAAGCTCGTCGGTGTCGTCAGCGTCATGGGGGACAAGGACGTCGACGGCATCCTCGACGCACTCGAGCCTGTATTCGACGAGCTCGTCGTCACGCACAACGGATCGCCTCGGGCGATGGATGTCGAGGACCTCGCGAACCGTGCCGTGGCACGGTTCGGCGACGAGCGGGTCGTCGTCGCGCCCACCCTGGCCGACGCGCTCGAGACCGCGATCGGGCTGGCCGAGGAGGTCGCCGAGCCCGGTGAGGCAGTCTCGGGGGCGGGCGTCGTCGTCACCGGTTCGGTCGTCACCGCGGGCGTTGCCCGCTCCCTGTTCGGAAAGGACCCCGCGTGAGCGACACCCCAGAACCCCAGTTCCAGCCGCCGGCGAAGGATCCGTGGAAGGGCTTCCGCGGTGTGATGGCGGGAACCCTCATCCTCGAGGCGATCGTGGTGCTGTTGGCGCTACCCGTCGTTGCCGTCGTCAACTCGAAGGGCCTGACGTGGGCGTCGGGCCTGTACATCTGTGTGCTGGCGCTGCTGATGATCCTGGGCGCCGGAGTGCAGGGACGACCGTGGGCGATGAAGTTCAACCTCACGCTGCAGGTTCTCACGATCCTCGGCTTCTTCATCGACACCGCGCTCGGCGTGATCGGTCTTCTGTTCGGTGCGGTGTGGCTGTACATCGTGTACCTGCGCAAGGACATCGCGCGCCGGATCGAGCGGGGTCTGCTGCCGGGGCAACGAGACTGACCGTCTAGGCTGTTCGCCGTGACTGAGCGCACCCTGGTACTGATCAAGCCCGACGGCGTGGCCCGTGGCTATGTCGGCGAGATCCTCTCCCGCATCGAACGCAAGGGTCTGACCATTGCGGCGATGGAACTGCGGACGGCGCCCGGCGATGTCGCCGCGACGCATTACGCCGAACACGAAGGCAAGCCGTTCTACCCGGGGCTGCTCGACTTCATCACCTCCGGGCCGCTCGTGGCCGCTGTGCTCGAAGGCCCGCGCGCGATCGCCGCGTTCCGTCAGATCGCCGGTGGTACCGACCCGGTCGAGAAGGCGGTCCCCGGCACCATCCGTGCCGACCTGGCCCTCGACGGCGGACAGAATCTGGTCCACGGATCCGACTCCGTCGAGTCGGCCGAGCGTGAGATCGCGCTCTGGTTTCCCCAGCTCGCTCGGGCCTGAGGCCCACAACTCGGGACGCTCCCGGGCCGTCGTGCCCGCGGAGCGTCCCTTTGTTTTGCCACCTACCGGTGCGCCGATGAGAGGACACCCGGCCCAGGTGTGGGATACTGAAATCGGTCGGACCGCAATTTTGCTCCACGCGGATCCGATCGGATGACACCACGGTGCGAAGCCCGTCATCGCTGCCCTACCGGCGCAGGTAATCCCTGTTCCGTGCGGCACGCTGGATGATCAGGCGCTCACGTCGTGAACGGTCAGGCGCTCGCGCCGTGGATCGCCGCCATCCAGCCAGGCACCGCGCGATTCCGCAGTGATTAACGGACACTGTGAACCACGTGGAGCGAGACCATACAATCTCGTACCCCCGGTGCGAGTACACAACCATCGCCCCCGCGCGGCCGCGTCACATCCGATGAAAGACGGGTGGACGCGCCCGGGGGCTCGAGGAGAATACGTGGCCGATCAAGCGCCGCCCGAAACTGTTCAGGAACCGATCGCGGAAGCGTCGGTCGACCCGAGTACCACCCCGGTGCTCCCCGAGAAGATCCGCGTGCACGCGCTCGCCAAGCTGCTCGGTGTCACGAGCAAGCAGGTGCTCGCGGAGGCCGCAGCGCTGGGCACCGAGTTGCGCAGCGCGCAGTCCAGCCTCCAGCGCGATATCGCCGAGCGCATCCACGCCACCGTGTCCGGTGCCGCGCAGACCGCTCCGGCGGAGCCTGCCGCCGAGCCTGTCGTGGAGACCGCCTCCGCCGAGGCTGCCCCGGTCGAGCCCGAGCCCGCCGCGGAGCCCGCGCCCGCCGAGAAGCCCGCGCCCCGCAAGCGGGCGCGCAAGAAGGCCGCCCCGAAGGTCGAGGTCGCCGCAGAGCCGGTGATCGAGGCCGCCACCGAGACCGAAGCCCCCGCCGAGGCCACGCCCGTCGAGCCGGCCCGCTCCGGCGACGACTTCACCGGGCTCTTCACCAACGTCGAACTCGGCACCGAGCACGAGTCGGCCGCCGCACCCGCGGTGGTGCAGGCCCCGCTGTTCCTCCAGCCCGAAGCGGCCGCCGCCGAGACCGCACCGCGTCGTCGTCGCAGCCGTCGCGCGGCCGCCGCCCCCGAGGTGACCGACGAGTCGCAGACCGCGGCCGACGAAGCCGCGCCGGCCGCCGTCGCCGAGGACGCGGAGGCGACCTCCGGTGCCCGGGAAGACACGGAGAGCACCGAAGACACCGAAACCGCCGCGGGCGCCGAGAGCGCCGACGGCGGCGAGAGCGAGGGCGGTGAGCAGCAGCGCCGCCGTCGTCGTGGACGCCGTGGCCGCGGTCGAGGCCGTGGAGAGCAGCAGGCCGACGGCGCCGAGTCGGACGACACAGACGAGGCCGACAACGCCGAGAAGGCTCACGAGGCCGACAAGGCGACGGCTTCCGAGGACGACGCCGTGGAAGCGGCCGAGGCTCCCGAGTCCGCCGAGGACGAGCACGCCGAGTCGGACGAGTCCGGCGACAGCAGCCGTCGTCGTCGCCGCCGCCGTCGGCGCAAGGGCGGCAGCGACGGGGAGGTCTCGTCCGAGGACGATCCGCCGAACACCGTCGTCCACGAGCGTGAACCGCGCAACAAGGCCCGCGCCGTCAAGGACGAGGTCCAGGGCATCAGCGGCTCGACGCGGCTCGAGGCCAAGCGTCAGCGCCGTCGTGACGGCCGCGACGCCGGCCGTCGCCGTCCCCCGATCCTGAGCGAGTCCGAGTTCCTGGCACGCCGCGAGGCGGTCGACCGGGTCATGGTTGTCCGCGAGAAGGTCGGCGGCACCAACCCGGCGGCATCCACGCAGGTCGCGGTCCTCGAGGACGGCGTTCTGGTGGAGCACTTCGTCACGGGGTCGTCCTCGTCGTCGATGGTCGGCAACGTCTACCTCGGTCGCGTCCAGAACGTGCTGCCCAGCATGGAGGCCGCGTTCATCGACATCGGGCGTGGCCGCAACGGCGTGCTTTACGCCGGTGAGGTCAACTGGGAGGCGGCCGGTCTCGGCGGCAATTCCCGCAAGATCGAACAGGCCCTGCGGCCCGGCGACCAGGTGCTGGTCCAGGTCAGCAAGGATCCGGTCGGTCACAAGGGCGCGCGCCTGACGACGCAGATCAGCCTGGCCGGACGATTCCTGGTGTACGTGCCGGGTGGCACGTCGACCGGTATCAGCCGCAAGCTGCCCGACACCGAGCGCAAGCGCCTCAAGGAGATCCTCCGCGAGATCGTCCCGGCCGACGCCGGTGTGATCATTCGCACGGCGTCCGAGGGCGTCAGCGAGGAAGAGCTGTCGCGCGACGTCACCCGACTGCAGACGCAGTGGGCGACCATCGAGGAACAGGCCGCGAAGGCGAAGGAGGGCAAGTCGGGCACGCCGCAGGCGCTGTACGAGGAGCCCGATCTGCTCGTGAAGGTCGTCCGCGACCTGTTCAACGAGGATTTCTCGAAGCTCGTGATCGAGGGCGAGAAGGCCTGGAGCACGGTCGAGACCTACATCAAGACCGTCGCACCGGATCTGCTGCCGCGGGTGGAGCGGCACGTCGTGGAGTCCGGCACCCCGGACGTCTTCGAGACGCATCGCATCGACGAGCAGCTCGCCAAGGCGCTCGACCGCAAGGTGTGGCTGCCCTCGGGTGGCACGCTGGTGATCGACCGCACCGAGGCGATGACCGTCGTGGACGTCAACACCGGCAAGTTCACCGGTGCCGGCGGCAATCTCGAGGAGACGGTCACCCGTAACAACCTCGAAGCGGCCGAGGAGATCGTGCGGCAGATGCGCCTGCGCGACATCGGCGGCATGATCGTCGTCGACTTCATCGACATGGTGCTCGAGTCCAACCGCGATCTCGTCCTGCGTCGACTCACCGAGGCGCTCGGTCGGGACCGCACGCGGCACCAGGTATCCGAGGTCACGTCGCTCGGCCTGGTCCAGATGACCCGCAAGAAGCTGGGCACCGGACTGGTCGAGGCATTCTCGACGACGTGTGAGCACTGCCACGGTCGCGGGATCATCGTGCACAGCGAACCCGTCGAGGTGAAGTCGACCGACGACGGTGGCCGGGGCCAGTCCAAGGAGTCGGGTGGCCGCAAGAAGCGCGGTCGTGACCGCGCCGCCGCGGCTGCGCCGGAACCCGTGGCAGACGGGCAGCAGGCGCATCCGCACCCGAGTCCGGAAGAGTCGGCTGCGGACGCGACCGTGAAGCGGGCGCATCCGGTGGCGCTCGCGATGGCCTCGCATCACGGCGAGCACGAGTCGCATCCGGACGAGCACGCGTCGCACGAGGCCGGGGTCGAACTCGAACCCCAGCCCCAGGCGAAGTCCGAGCCGAAGCCCGAACCCGAGACGAAGCCCGAACCCGAGACGCCCGCGGCGTCCGACGCCGACACGGAGAAGGAGGCGGCCCCCCGGGGACGCCGCCGCAGCCGGCGGGTGTCCCGTGCGGCAGCCGCCCCGGTCGGTGAGACCTCCGACACGGGAACGGTGTTCGTGATTCCGGTCACGGAGCCCGAGTCCGCTCCGGAGCCCGAGTCGGTGCCGTCCGCTGCCCCCGAGGCGCCCAAAGAGGCGGCTCCTGCGGTCGCAGAGGCGTCAGTGGAGGCAGCAGGGCCCTCGGAGTCGTCGGACGGTGAGGTGCCCCTGGCACGTCGTCCGCGCCGCCGTCGTGCCGCTGCACGTCCCGCGGGCCCGCCGGTGGATGCCGAGGCTTGACGAATACTGTGGTAGGCCGCCGCTCCGTATGTGACACGGGGCGGCGGAGTGCCACATCGGGACCGGTCGACCGGCCAGTTTGACCCTGACGGTCGCCGTCCCGTAATCTTGACCGGTCGCTACCCGGCGATACCGCTCTGCTGCGCCCGATTTGGGCATACCACGGGCGCGCAAGGGGTAGCCGCCACACCAGACCAGTCGCGCAGCACTGAAAGCCTTTAGGGCAGCGGCGCGAGCACGTTCGAAGTAGCAAGGGGTAGCCGTCCGATGGCAACGTACGCGATCGTCAAGACCGGCGGAAAGCAGTACAAGGTCGCTGTTGGTGACCTCGTCAAGGTCGAGAAGATCGAGGGTGAGCCCGGCACCGCTGTCTCGCTTGCCCCGGTCCTCGTGGTCGATGGGTCCGAGCTGACCACCGACGCCGACAAGCTGGCGAAGATCTCCGTGACCGGTGAGGTCGTCGAGCACACCAAGGGCCCGAAGATCCGGATCCACAAGTTCAAGAACAAGACCGGCTACCACAAGCGCCAGGGTCACCGTCAGAAGCTGACGGTCCTCAAGGTCACCGGCATCAAGTAGCTCGAGCTTTTCACCGATTCCTGGAGGGATTCGACATGGCACATAAGAAGGGCGCATCCAGCTCCCGTAACGGTCGCGATTCAAACGCACAGCGACTCGGCGTCAAGCGCTTCGGCGGCCAGTCCGTCAGCGCCGGTGAGATCCTCGTGCGCCAGCGTGGCACCCACTTCCACCCCGGCGTCAACGTCGGTCGTGGCGGTGACGACACCCTGTTCGCTCTCGCTGCGGGCGCCGTCGAGTTCGGCACCAAGCGCGGGCGCAAGACCGTGAACATCGTTCCGGTCGCGGCAGAGGCCTAGGTCTGCTGCCACTTACGGTTCGGACTCGGTGACGAGTCCGATTCCGTTCCGATCTCCCAGTAGGGGCGGGCCAGGGTCTCAAACCCTGCCCGCCCCTACTGTCGTTTTCACCGCAGTGCGTCGTCTCCGTCACACTGCTTCAACCGCAAGATCTTTGACTGAGGAAGGATCCGGCAGTCATGTCCCGATTCATTGACCGCGTGGTGCTGCACGTCAGCGCCGGAAAAGGCGGCAATGGTTGCGCCTCCGTCCACCGCGAGAAGTTCAAGCCGCTCGGCGGCCCCGATGGTGGAAACGGTGGTCGCGGCGGGGATGTCGTGCTCGAGGTGGACGGCAACGTCCACACCCTTCTCGACTTCCACTTCCATCCCCGCGCGAAGGCGACCAACGGCACCCAGGGGATGGGTGGCAACCGTGAGGGTGCCAACGGCTCCGATCTGACCCTCAGGGTGCCCGACGGCACCGTCGTCCTCGACAAGGCGGGCAACATCCTGGCCGACCTCGTCGGGGTCGGTACCCGATTCGTCGCAGCCCGTGGCGGTCGCGGTGGCCTCGGCAACGCCTCGCTGGCGTCCAAGGCGCGCAAGGCCCCGGGCTTCGCGCTGCTCGGCGAGGACGGCGAGGAAGGGGACCTGGTCCTCGAGCTCAAGTCCGTCGCCGACGTCGGGCTGGTGGGCTTCCCGTCCGCCGGCAAGTCGTCGCTGGTGTCCGTCCTCTCCGCTGCCAAGCCGAAGATCGGCGACTACCCGTTCACGACGCTCCAGCCGAACCTCGGTGTGGTGTCGAGTGGTGACACGACGTTCACGGTGGCCGACGTGCCGGGGCTGATCCCGGGGGCCAGCCAGGGTCGTGGCCTCGGCCTGGACTTCCTGCGGCATCTCGAGCGGTGCGCGGTGCTCGCGCACGTCGTGGACTGCGCGACCCTCGAGCCGGGTCGGGACCCCATCTCCGACGTCGACGCGCTCGAGGCCGAGTTGGCGGCGTACCAGCCCGCGCTCCAGGGCGACGCCGGCCTCGGTGACCTCGCCGACCGGCCGCGCATCGTGATCCTCAACAAGGCCGACGTGCCCGAGGCCGCCGAGCTCGCCGAGATGGTGACCCCGGACTTTGAGGCCCGCGGCTGGCCGGTGTTCACGATCTCCGCGGTGAGCCGAGACGGATTGCGGCCCATGACCTTCGCGCTCGCGAAGATGGTTGACGACTACCGCGAGGCGCATCCCAAGGCGGAGCCGAAGCGGCAGGTGATCCGTCCGATCGCCGCGAAGGAGACCGGATTCAGCGTCATTGCCGACCCGGAGAACCCGGGCGGCTTCATCGTCCGCGGCACCCAGCCCGAGCGGTGGGTGCGACAGACGGCGTTCGACAACGACGAGGCCGTGGGCTACCTGGCGGACCGCCTGGCCCGCCTCGGCGTCGAGGACGAGTTGGTCAAGCAGGGCGCCGAGCCCGGCGCGTTCGTGACCATCGGCGACGTCGGCTTCGAGTGGGAGCCGCAGACGGCGGCGGGCGTGGACATCGTCCGCACCGGCCGCGGCACCGACGCGCGACTGGACCAGGTCGACCGCATCGGAGCCCCCGAACGTAAGCATGCGCAGCGGGCGCGGCGCGGACTGCCGAGTGAGGATCCCAAAGACAAGTGAGTGAGACCAGAGCCTCCATCGCGTCGGCGCGCAGCATCGTCGTCAAGATCGGGTCGTCGGCGATCACCAGCTTGATCGGCGGACTGGATGTGGGCCGGCTCAACCTGCTCGCGGACGCGCTCGAGGCACGGATGCGGGCCGGGTCCGACGTGGTCGTCGTCTCGTCCGGCGCGGTCGGCGCGGGCCTGGCGCCGCTCGGGTTGACCCACCGCCCAAGGGATCTCGCGACCAAGCAGGCTGCGGCGAGCGTGGGTCAGCTGGCGCTGGCCCACGCGTGGGGTACGTCGTTCGCGCGGTACGGCCGCACCGTCGGTCAGGTGCTGCTCACCGCCGACGACATCGCCCGTCGCACGCAGCACCGCAACGCGCAGCGCACTCTCGACCGGTTGCGGGCGCTACATGCGGTCGCGATCGTCAACGAGAACGACACCGTCGCGACCACCGAACTGCGGTTCGGTGACAACGACCGGCTCGCTGCGCTGGTCGCGCACCTGGTGGGTGCGGACGCGCTGGTGCTGCTCTCCGATGTCGACGGACTGTACGACGGTGATCCCCGAAAGGGCGGGGCCACACTGATTCCCGAGGTCAACAGCCCCGAGGATCTCGACGGTGTGGTGGCAGGCTCCGGGGGCGCGCTCGGCACCGGCGGGATGGCGTCCAAGCTCTCCGCCGCGCGTCTGGCCGCCGATTCGGGTGTCCCGGTGCTGCTGACCGCGGCCTCCGACGCGGCGACCGCCCTCACCACCGCCGATGTCGGCACGGTCTTCGCGGCTCGGCCGCATCGCATGTCGGCGCGCAAGTTCTGGGTGCGTCATGCGGCCGACACCCAGGGCGCGCTGCACCTGGACGCCGGCGCGGTACGGGCAGTCGTGGAGCGTCGGCGATCGCTGCTGCCCGCCGGCATCACCGCGGTCGGCGGCCGCTTCTACGGCGGCGACGTGGTCTCGCTGATCGGCCCGGAGGAACGTCCGGTGGCGCGCGGCGTGGTGGCGTACGACTCGACCGAGATCGAGGAGATGCTGGGGCGCTCGACCACGGATCTGCCGGCGGACATGCACCGCCCGGTGGTCCACGCCGACGATCTGGTGCCGCTGTAGCGAGCCCGATCAGCCTGGCAGGGCGGCGACGAGGGACTGCAGGACCTCGGAGCTGCCCTGCTCGAGTTTGAGGGCGGCGAACTCGTCGCCGCGGGTGGTACCGCGGTTGACGATGACGACCGGGATGCCGTCGCGGGCGGCGCGGCGCACGAATCGCAGCCCGGACATGACGGTGAGCGACGAGCCGACGACCAGCAGGGCGTCGGCGTCGGTGACCATCTGGAACGACGCCGCGACCCGCGGTTTCGGGACACTCTCGCCGAAGTACACGATGTCCGGTTTGAGCATGCCTCCGCACGCGGCGCAGTCGACCATCCGGAAGTGCTCGGTGCTCTCGACGACAGCGTCGGCATCGGGGGCGATCTCCACACCGCTTGCGGCGGAGACGGTCTCGGCAAAGCCGGGGTTGGCGGCGTCGAGGCGCTCGGCGAGCGTCATCCGCGACATCCGGTTGCCGCAGTCGAGGCAACGGACCTGCGCATAGCTGCCGTGCAGATCGATGACGTGCCGGCTGCCGGCCTTGGTGTGCAGCAGGTCGACGTTCTGGGTGATCACGCCCTGCACGACGCCGGCGTTCTCGAGTGCCGCGAGCGCGCGGTGGCCCGCGTTGGGCCGGGCCGCATCCATGTGCCGCCACCCGAGGTGATTGCGGGCCCAGTAGTGCCGCCGGAACGACGGGTCGCCGACGAACTGCTGGTAGGTCATCGGGTTGCGCGGGGGAGAGTCGGGTCCGCGGTAGTCCGGGATCCCGGAATCGGTGGAGATGCCCGCGCCGGTCAGTACGCACACGCGACGGCCGCGGAGCAGGTCGAGCATTCGGTCGATCACCCGATCCAGGGTAGGCGCGTGTCCGATCCGTTCAATCCACGACCGCCGTCGGCGTTCGAGAATTGTCGCCATGACCACAGTGAAACCGATCCCCGACGGATACCGAACCCTGACGCCGTACCTGGCCGTCCCCGACGGGGACGCCGCCCTGAACTTCTACGTCCGCGGTCTGGGCGCGGTGATCGTCGACCGGATGGACGCCCCGGACGGCACCGTGATGCACGCCGAGATCCGGATCGGCGACTCGATGCTCCAACTCTCCCAGGAGATGCCGGACTTCGGGCTGAAGGCGCCCGAGCAGGGTTGGGTGCATTCGTCGCTCGTCGTGTACGTCGAGGACACCGACGCGTTCGTCGACGCCGCCGTGCGTGCGGGCGCGCACCTGATCACGGCCGTGGCGGACACCTTCTCGGGTGACCGGCACGGGGTGTTCCTCGACCCGTTCGGCCACCGCTGGGCCGTCTGCACCCGGGTCGAGGACGTCCCACCGGAGGAGGTGGCCCGCCGGGCGCGGGAGCTGTTCTTCCCCGACCCCGTGAGCTGATCGGCCGATCGGGGTGGGCAATTTCGTGAAAGCGCCCACCCCGAGGTCCGGCACTCTCTATCGTGTCCGATTTGGACGTATGTCCAGCGTCGTCGGCGGCCACACGTTCGTCCGGCGCGCCTCGGACCACGAGAGAGAGCCCTTCATGGTGCCAACCCAGAGCAGTGCCGCAGGCCCGTCGGCTCGCCGCGCTCACGTGATTCGCACGATCCTCGCGATCGTCGTGATCGCGCCGCTGTCCTTCGCGGCGTTCTACATGTGGGCCCTGTGGGATCCGGGCGACACCGTGAACCGGATGCCCGTCGCGATCGTGAACTCCGATGCGGGCGCCGACGTCGACGGCACTCGCATCGTCGCCGGAGACGAGGTAGTGGCCGCCCTCGTCGAGAGTGGCGACGTCTCGTGGAAGGTGGTCTCGCCGCAGGAAGCACAGACCGGTGTCGACGATGGCACCTACTACTTCTCCGTCGTCATCCCGGAGACGTTCAGCGCCGACGTCGCGAGTGCCGCGACGGGGAACGGGCGCAAGGCCCAGCTCGACGTCGTCTACAACGACTACAACAGCCTCGTCGCGACTCCTGTCGGCGAGAGCGTGATGGCACAGGTGCGGTCCGCGGTCTCCGAGTCGATCGGTGAGCAGTCCGTCGACCAGGTCCTCGTCGGACTCGGCGACGTGGGCAAGGGGATGGGTGAGGCGGCCGCCGGCGCGCAGCAGCTCTCCGACGGCACCGGAGAGGCTCTGGCCGGCACCAACCAGCTGTACGCGGGCAGTCAGGAGCTCGCGACCGGACTCGGGCAGGCGAACGCGGGAGGCAAGGAACTCGCCACCGGCGCGGGCCAGCTCGCGACGGGCGCCGACGAAGCGGCCGCCGGATCTGGTGAACTCGGCGCCGGGTTGAACCAGCTCGTCGGTGGCACCGACGAGCTCGGTGCCGGCGCCAAGCAGATCAGCGAGATCGTCGACATGGTGACCGGCCCCGTGCTGGCCATCGTCGGTGAGTCGGGCGAGATCGGCGGTCAGCTCGCGGAACTGCGGGACGGGGCACGCGAACTCGCGCGTCAGCTCACCGACCCGACGGCCGACTACCGCGGCGGCCTGATGGCGGCCACGGCGGGCGCGGGCGAGCTGAACTCGGGGCTCGGCCAGCTCTCGCAGGGCGCGCACCAGCTCGCGACCGGTGCGAACGAACTGTCGGCCGGGCTCGGGCAGCTCGCCCCCGGCAGTGTCCAGCTGCGTGACGGCCTCGGCGAACTCTCGAAGGGCGTCGGCCAGCTCGACGAAGGCAGCACCCAGCTCGCGACCGGACTGTCCGACGGCGCCAAGCAGGTGCCGCAGTTCAGCGAGGAGGAGCGCGCCACCACCGCGAACCTGCTGTCCTCGCCGGTCGCGGTTGCCGAACGCAACCCCAACCCGGCCGCCGGGTTCGGTCCGGGCGCCGTGCCCGCGGTGATGTCCGTGCTGCTGTTCCTCTGCGGCATCCTGATGTGGTTCGTGGTCCGACCGCGGCCGGGCCGCCCGCAGCGCGTCCACGCGGGCGTCGTCCGGGAGGGCCTGCGCCGCTACCGGATCCCGGCGCTGGTGACCCTCGTCGCGGCCCTGACGCTGTCGGTGGTGGCGTTCGTGGTGGCCGATGTGGACCCGCCGAGTGTGGTCGCGATGATCGCGGTGATGATCCTGGTCGGCGCGGCGGCGGTCGCGTCCGGTCGGCTGTTCACCGTCGTCTTCGGTGCGGTCAACGGCACCTTCATCGCGCTCGGCGCGTTGATGATCCAGATCTTCGCGTTCGGCGCGGTCTATCCGATCGAGCAGATGCCGACGCCGGTGCAGTGGCTGCACGCGCTGATGCCGCTGACGTGGGCCCGCAACGCGATCCGCATGGTGCTCGTCGGGTACTACGGGCCGCGCTTCTGGATCGCGGTCGCGGCACTCGCCGCGCTCGTCGTCGTGGCGGTGGCCTTCACCATCTGGTGGCGCCGCCGGCAGGAACCGGCGGCGGACGAGATTCCCCCGATGGAGGATCCGACCATCGAGATGCAGCGGATCGGCTGATCCCTGCGGCCGGCGGGCCGGAACTGACGACGGTGGTGGCCGGGTCGACGAATCGACCCGGCCACCACGTGTCTTCGCGCGCTGTGGGCGGAACCTACGACGCCGCGGCATCGGTCTCGTCGAGGGAGACGAGCGGGTAGACGCCGTTCTCGTCGTGCACCTCGCGACCGGTCACCGGGGGGTTGAACACGCACAGCATGCGCATCTGGGTGACGGGCTCCACGCGGTGCCGTTCGTGGCCGTTCAACAGGTACATCGACCCGGGCCGCAACTGGTACACCTCGCCGCTGTCGAGGTCGGTGAGGATGCCGTCGCCCTCGACCAGCCAGACCGCCTCGATGTGGTTGGCGTAGTGGAATTCGTTGACCGATCCGGCGCGAATCGTGGTCTCGTGGAACGAGAATCCCACGCCGTCGCCGGCGAGAACGATGCGCTTGCTGCGCCAGTTGCCGTCGTCGCTCGTGATGTCGCGGTCGGTGTCGGTGATGTCGTCGGTCGTGCGAACGATCATGAGAGTTCCTCTCGTCGCTGAAGTGTGGGCGTGGGCGCGGTCAGGCGAAGACCTTGGCGGTGGCCTCGGCCAGGATGCTCAGCCCGTGATCGAGTTCGGCGTCGGTGATGGTGAGCGGCGGCAGCAGCTTGACCACCTCGTCCGACGGGCCGGACGTCTCGGCCAGCAGTCCCTCGTCGAACGCGATGCCGCACACCTTCACGGCCATCCCGGGATCGTCGAACACGAGACCCTGGACCATGCCGCGGCCGCGCGTGCTCACGCCGTCGAAGGTGACAGCCAGGTTCGAGAAGATCTGGTTGATCCGCGCGCCCTTGGCGAGCGTGGCCCGATGCAGTGCGTCGTCCGACCAGTAGTGGTCCAGGGCGGCCGTCGCGGTCACGAACGCGGGGTTGTTGCCGCGGAACGTGCCGTTGTGCTCGCCCGGCGCCCACAGGTCCAGCTCCGGCTTGAAGAGGGTCAGCGCCATCGGCAGGCCGTAACCGCCGATCGACTTCGACAGCGTGACGATGTCCGGGGTGATGCCCGCGACCTCGAACGAGAAGAACGGGCCGGTGCGTCCGCACCCCATCTGCACGTCGTCGACGATCAGCAGGATGTCGCGGCGGGTGCACAGCTCGGAGAGGGCGCGCAGCCATTCCGGCCGGGCAACGTTGACGCCGCCCTCGCCCTGCACGGTCTCGACGATCACCGCGGCCGGGCGGTTGAGTCCACTACCCGAGTCGTCCAGGACGCGCTCGAACCAGTGGAAGTCCTCCATGACTCCACCGAAGTAGTTGTCGAACGGCATCGGCGTCGCGTGCACCAACGGCACACCTGCGCCGGCACGTTTCATGGAGTTGCCGGTGACCGACAGTGCACCCAACGTCATACCGTGAAAAGCGTTGGTGAAGTTGATGACCGACTCGCGGCCGGTGGCCTTGCGGGCCAGTTTCAGTGCGGCCTCCACCGAGTTCGTTCCGGTGGGACCGGGGAACTGGACCTTGTAGTCGAGCCCGCGGGGCTCGAGGATGTTGCGCTGGAAGCTCTTCAGGAAGTCGCGTTTGGCCACGGTCGACATGTCCAGGCCGTGGGTGATGCCGTCGCTCGCGATGTAGTCGATCAGGGCCTGTTTCATGACGGGGTTGTTGTGCCCGTAGTTGAGGGCGCCCGCCCCGGCGAAGAAGTCCAGGTAGTCGCGGCCGGCCTCGTCGCGGATCCAGGCTCCGGACGCTGACTCGAAGACGGTCGGCCAGTTCCGGCTGTAGCTCCGCACCTCGGACTCGAGGGATTCGAAAATGCTGGTCTCGACAGTGGTCATGAGTGAGTGTTCCTTCCTCAGGAAGCGTGCTGCGGCGAGATCGTGTAGAGATTCTCAGCTGCATGCGCGTCGGGAAAGTCGTTCGGGGAAAACAGCTTCCGGTCGGTGATCGTCGAACCTCTGCGATGGGCGACGGACGTGAACAGCGCGATCGACGCGACATTGTCCGGGCTGATCGTGGTCTCCAGATTCCAGACGCCTTGCAGCGCAACGCGGTCGAGGAGATCGTTCAGCATGCGTCCGGCCAGTCCCCGGCCTCGCTGGGCGGCATCGACGGCCACCTGCCACACGAACAGGGTGTTCGGGGCCTCGGGGCGAATGTATCCGGTGACGAATCCGGTCACCCGGCCGTCGACGGTGGAGACGATCGACGTGTCTTGAAAGTCTCTACACCACAACAGGTATGAGTAGCTCGAGTTGACGTCGAGCGTCTGTGAATCCTTGGCGATCTCCCAGAGCCGGACTCCGTCTGAGATCTGTGGCTTACGGAACTCCACCGCGTCCGGCACGGTGGTCGGGGTAACTCGCGTTTGTATTGGCGTCATTGATGAATCGAACGTAACAACCCTGCGTCACGATTTCACGGATCCCCGGAAATCGGGCAGATGAGACCCCGCAGTCGTGCAGGTGGGGCACTCAATGTGAGCCTGGTCACGTTCGGTATCACTTGGGGGTGGCGAGCGCGAAAGGAAGGACGGAGGGAGCTCCTGCCCGGCGGAGGATCCGCGCCGCCATCGTCAGCGTCCAACCCGTGTCGGTGACGGCGTCGAGCAGCAGCACCGGGCTGTCGATTCCGGTGAGATCGGGCACCTCCCACGCGCCGTCGAGACCCGCGACACGGTAGGCCGAGTTGGCCGCCGAGACGGGCGGATGGTCCGGCCGCTCGTGCAGCACTCCCAGGTCGGTGAGGCGACCCACCTCGGCGAGCCGGGCGGTCAGGGACCGCATGAGCACCGGGTGGGTGGTGGACTCGAGGCACATGACGGCGGCGGGCCGCTCCGCCCAATCCCAGGCCGCCAGGACCTTGATGCACGCATCGACGACGGCGTCGGGCACGGGCGCGTCGGGGCCGTCGAGCAGCGTCCGCAGGCGCTGTCCCCAGCCGAGGTCGGACAGTCGGCCCAGGACGCGGCCGGTGTCGGGGCCGTCGGTGATCTTGCCGGACAGGCTGATTCCGAGCTTCGCCATGCCGGTGGGCCACTGCTTGCGGGGGAGCAGGTCGATGCCGGGCCGTTCGAGCCGCTGCCTGGTGTCGGCGACCGCCGCCTCGCTGACCGTGGCGCTGTACTTGGGGCCCGCGCAGTTGTCGCAGCGGCCGCAGCGCCCGTCCCCGTCGCCCAGCCCGGGGTCGTCGAGCTGGCGGCGCAGGAACGTCATGCGGCACTCGTCGGTGCGCTCGTACTCGAGCATGGCTTCCTGCTCGGCCTGGCGTGCCACCTCGAGGCGGCCGTAGCGTTCCGCGTCGTACGTCCAGGGCTGCCCCGTGGCGACCCAGCCGCCACGGACCCGACGCACCGCGCCGTCGACGTCGAGGACCTTGAGGACCAGTTCGAGTCGCGTCCGGTTGAGTTCGACGAGCGGTTCGAGGGCCTGCGTGGACTGCGGACGTTCGGTGTCGAGGACGTCGATCACCTTCCGGACGATGTGTTCGCGGGGGAACGACACCGAGGCGAAGTAGCTCCAGATCTGCTGGTCCTCGCTGCCGGGCAGCAGCACCACCTCGGCGCTGTCGGTCGATCGGCCGGCGCGGCCCACCTGCTGGTAGTACGAGATCGGGGACGAGGGTGCGCCGAGGTGCACCACGAAACCCAGATCCGGCTTGTCGAAGCCCATCCCCAGCGCCGACGTGGCGACCAGCGCCTTGACGTCGTTGTTCAGCAGGTCGGTCTCGAGTGCCTCCCGCTCGGCGGCGTCGGTCTGCCCGGTGTACGCGGCGACGCGGTGGCCGCGGTCGGCCAGCAGGCTCGCCAGGTCCCGCGCCGCGGACACGGTCAGGGTGTAGATGATCCCGGATCCGGGCAGTTCGTCGAGGTGCTCGGCGAGCCACGCGGCGCGCTGGGTGGCGTTCGCGATCCGGACCACCGACATGTGCAGCGACTCGCGCTCGAGGCCGCCGCGCAACACGAGGGTCTCGGCGCCGCCGACACCCAGCTGCGCCGAGACGTCCGCGACGACGCGGTCGTTGGCGGTCGCGGTCGTCGCGAGGACGGGAATCCCCTCGCCCAGTTCCTCCACGAGGGTGCGGATCCGGCGGTAGTCGGGCCGGAAGTCGTGACCCCAGTCCGAGACGCAGTGCGCCTCGTCGACCACGACCAGACCGGCGTCGGCGGCGAGCGACGGCAGCACCTGGTCCCGGAAGTCGGGATTGTTGAGACGCTCGGGGCTGACCAGCAGCACGTCCAGTTCCCGGGCCGCGACGCGCTGGTGGATCTCGTCCCACTCCGTCATGTTGCCGGAGTTGATCGTCGCCGCGCGCACGCCGGCGCGTTCGGCCGAGGCCACCTGGTTGCGCATCAGGGCGAGCAGCGGCGAGACGATGACGGTCGGCCCGTGCCCGTGCGCCCGCAGCAGCTTCGCGGCGATGAAGTACACCGCCGACTTGCCCCAGCCGGTGCGCTGCACCACCAGCGCGCGCCGTCGTCCGACGACCAGCGCCTCGATCGCGGTCCACTGGTCCTCGCGGAGCGTGGCCTGCGGGCCGGCCAGCTCCCGGAGCAACCGTTCGGCCTCGTCACGGAGATCTGCAGTGGTCGCGGTCGTCATGGGTCCATCGTGCCCGAGGGGGCCGACAGGTCGGCGACGACGGTCGGATCAGCGGCGGGAACGCCCGTCGCTGGGGTGTGTCGCGCGTGCCATGTGCAGGATCGGGAACGGGCGCCCGTCGTCATCGGTGGCCGAGCGACCCGTCGTGACGAAGCCGTGGTGCCGGTAGAAGTCGACCGCGCGGGGATTCTGTTCGTTCACATCCAGATGCAGATCGGGATGCTCGGCTACCGCTCGGCGCAGAAGTGCGGATCCGACGCCGCGACCGAGGCGTGCGCCGTCGACGAAGAGCATCTCGAGGGAGCTTCCGGCCAGCCCCGAGAATCCGGCCGGTAGCCCGTCGACCGTCGCGACCGTCACCTCGACGGCGGGGAGGTAGTCGCCGAGCATCCGTGACTCGTAGAAGTCGACGTCGTCCGGTGTCAGGAAGTCGTGGGTGGCCTCGACGGCGCTGCGCCAGATGCGCACGAGGGCGGGCCACTCCCGAGGCCCGAGGCACGGGCGCAGCGCGGGTGCGATCGGTGTGTTCACAGGGGGACCGTACGGACGGACGCCGAGCGTGCCAAGTGAATTCGGTATCAGGTGTTCTCGGACAGGAGCGCCTCGATCTCCGCGCGCGTCGGCGACGCGGCGCTCGCGCCCGGGCGGGTGGTGGCCAGCGCGCCCGCCGCGCAGGCGAAGGTCAGGGCGTCGCGCGGGCCGCGGTCCCACGCGAACGCGAGTGCGCCGGTGAAGGCGTCGCCGGCTCCCGTGGTGTCGACGGCATCGACGTCGGGGGAGCCGACCTGCACCCGGTCGCCCTGCGGGCCGCGGTAGCGCGCGCCGTCTGCGCCGAGGGTCGTCACGACGTGCGCCACCCGCGCGAGGGTGTCCCGGCCGAGCTGCTGCTCCTCGGTCTCGTTGACGACGAGGACATCGACCGAAGCGATCAATTCGTCCGGAAGGGGCCGTGCCGGAGAGGGATTGAGCATCACGACGGTGTCGTGCGCGGAGCCGTGCCGGGCCGCCGCGGTCACCGTCTCGACCGGAATCTCCAACTGGCACAACAGGACGTCGGCGTCGGCGACCGGCCTCAGCTCCTCGTCGGTGAGGTCGAGGACGCGCGAGTTGGCGCCGGGGAGCACGACGATCGAGTTCTGCCCGTCGTCGTCGACAGTGATCACGGCGACCCCGCTGGGTCCCGACACCTCCCGCAGTCGCTCGGCGTCGACCTCGGCGTCGACGAGAGCCTGGCGGAGGTCGAGCGCGAAGGTGTCGTCGCCCACCGCGCCGACGAAGGCGACGTCCGCGCCCGCCCTGGCGGCCGCGATCGCCTGGTTGGCACCCTTGCCGCCCGGGGTGGTCGCGAAGGTTGTGCCCAGGATCGTCTCGCCCGGCGCGGGCATCCGAGGTGTCCGGGCCACCAGGTCCATGTTGATGCTGCCGACTACGACCACTCTGTTCGCGGACATCCCTCGACCCTAGGCGCGGCGAGGTCGGCGCGCCTGGAGCGTGCCGTCTGGCCGCGGGTCGGCGTTCGTCCGACGATTGGGGTTGCGGTGGCGGCCGCTCAGGGCCAGGCGCGCAGGGCAAGCTCGGCGACGCCCTCGAGTTGGACCCGGCCGGCCCCCTGGCGGGCGGCGTGGGCCAAGCCGTTCAGCACCGTCAATGTGTAGCGGCTCAGTGTGACGGCGTCCGTGTCGGCCGGCAGAACGTGCGCGTGGATATCGGTCCGGATCTTTGCGGCGAACGCCGTGACGTTGCTCGTGCGGAGTTCGGTCAGCAACGCTGCGACCTCGGCGTTGGATGTGCCCGCGTCGCCATCGACAACGAGGCAGCCGGCCGGAAGGTCTGGGCGGGTGTAGCGCAGCGGGCCGTCGCGGAAGACCCGGGCTGCTGCCGCCTTCGCGGTCGGCTCCTCGGCCAGCGCGCGGTCGATGAAGCCGCCGTAGCGCTCGACATACACCTGAAGCGCCTCGGCGAAGAGTTGCTGCTTGTCGCCGAACGCGTTGTACAGGCTCGGGGCCCCGATACCGAGTTCTTCGGTGAGATCGCGCACCGAGGTGGCCTCGTAGCCCTGACGCCAGAACAGCCGGATCGCCTTGTCCAACGCCGCATCTCGATCGAACGAGCGAGGGCGCCCGCGAAGCGTTGTCACCATGGGTCACATTTTAGAGCAAGCGCTACACAAGGTGCTAGGGTCTTCTTTCTGTAACGGTCACTAAAGAAATGGAGTGGGGTACATGGATCGGCGGGCTACGGCTGAGGGACAGTGGATCGGCGTCGGCGGCGGGGTGATGCTCTGATGCCGACGACAGTTTTCGTCCTCGGTTTCGCGATCTTCGCCCAGGGCACCAGCGAACTGATGCTGGCCGGGCTGGTTCCCGATATTGCTGTCGACCTGGGCGTTTCGGTCCCGCAGGCGGGCCTGTTGATCTCAGGTTTCGGGCTCGGGATGGTCATCGGAGCCCCGGTCCTCACGATCGCGACCTTGCGGTGGCCCCGTCGTCGCGCTCTGCTGCTGTTCACCGGGGTGTTCGTCCTCGCGCACGTGGTGGGGGCCACGAGCTCGAGCTTCGAGACGCTGTTCGCAAGCCGGTTCATCGGTGCGTTCGTGTACGCGGGGTTCTGGGCCGTCGCCGCGAGCACCGCGATGGAACTGGTTCCCGGTCACCGGCGCGGCCGCGCGATGAGCATCGTCGCCGGTGGACTCACCGTGGCGACGGTGATCGGGCTGCCCGCCGGTACCTGGATCGGGCAGAACTTCGGTTGGCGTGGTGCATTCTGGGCGGTGGTCGTCCTGTCGTTGCCGGCGATGGCCGGTGTCGCGGCGCGGGTGCCCGCCCTGACGCCGAGTGAGCCGCCGCGGGTTCGTGATGAGCTTCGAGCGATGGCGCGGCCCCGTCTGTGGCTGTCCTATGCCATGACCGCGGCTTCGACGGCCGCGCTGCTCGTCACGTTCTCCTACCTGGGCGCCTTGCTGATCGACACCACCGGGCTTGCGCCGGCGTGGGTTCCCGCGGTGCTGTCGGTCTACGGAGTCGGGGCGCTGCTGGGCATCGCGCTCGGGGGTCGGGCTTTCGACAGGTGGCCCGTTCGGGTCCTCGGGGTCGGGTTCGCCGGATTGCTCGTCTGCTCGGCCTTGATCGCGCTGACCGCCGAATCGGTTCTTCCGATGGTGATCCTGGTGTTCCTCCTCGGAGCGACAGGGTTCGGTGCCAACCCCGCGCTCAACGCGCGGGTCTTCGGAATCGCTCCGGCGGCACCGGCGCTCGTCGCGGCAGGCAGTACCGCCTCGTTCAACGTCGGCATCAGCGTCGGCCCCTGGCTCGGTGGACTCGTACTCACTGCCGGATTCGGGTACCCCAGTGTCGGCTGGATCGGCGCAGCCCTCGCCCTGGTCGCGCTCGTCCTCCTAGGGGCCGAGACGCTCGCCCTCGGACGAGAACGACGAGCGCCGACGTCCGGGACGAAGGCCTTGCCGATCGTGGTCGTGAGGTAGGCGTAAGCGCAGAACTAGTCGATGGCATTTCCGAGCACCGTGGCCCCGACGGCACGCTCGACGGCGGCGTCGTCGGTGACCGTGCCCTCAGTAGCGAGAGGAAGCGCGCCCGAGGAGGGCGTAGTAGCCGCCGACGACCAACGCGCCGAACACGGCGCCGACGGCGAGCGCGATCCGGCCGGTCTCGGTGAAGAAGAGCAGCACGACGACGAACGCCAGGAATGTGAGTGCGATCCAGTTAGTGTAGGGCGCGCCGGGCAGTCGGTAGTCGGACGCCGGCAGCGCGCCGCTGTTGACGAATCGGCGGTAGCGGAGGTGGCACATGAGGATCACGCCCCACACGAAGATGATCCCGATCGTCGACACCGACGTGATGTAGACGAAGGCGCGATCGGGAGACAGGACGTTCACGATGACGCCGATGACCATTGCGCCGGCCGACATGGTGAGACCCGCGTACGGAACCTGCCGGCTGCTGAGCCGGCTCAACGCCGCGGGCGCCTGGCGGCGCAGCGAGAGGCTCCGCAGCATCCGGCCCGTCGAGTAGATGCCGGAGTTGCACGACGACAGTGCCGCGGTGAGGAGCACGAAGTTCATGATGCCGGCGGCTGCCGGGATGCCGATCTGCTCGAACACCTCCACGAACGGGCTCTTGCCGGCCTCGAAGTCCCGCCAGCTCGCGACCGACAGGATGACGATGAGAGAACCGACATAGAACAGCCCGATGCGGAACGGCAGGGTGTTGATCGCCTTGCGCAACGTCTGTTTGGGATTCTCGGCCTCGCCCGCCGTCACACCGACCAGTTCCACGCCGACGTACGCGAACATCACCACTTGCAGGCTCATCAGTGCGCTGCCGAATCCGTTCGGGAACACACCGCCGTCGGCCCACAGGTTCGTCACGGTCGGGTTGGTCGCGTGACCGAAGCCGATCGTGAGCACCCCGATGCCGATGAGGATCATGCCCAGGATCGCGGTGATCTTGATGGCCGAGAACCAGAACTCGGCCTCACCGAAGAGCTTCACCGAGATCAGATTGGCGCCGAACAACACGAGCAGCACCACCAGTGCAGTCAGCCACGTGGGCACACTCGGCCACCAGTACTCGACGTACTTGCCGGCGACGGTGATCTCGGCCATACAGGTCGCGGCCCACACCGCCCAGTACGCCCAGCCGGTCGCGAACCCGAAGAACCGGCCCAGGAACTCCTCGGCGTACTCGGCGAAGCTGCCCGAGATCGGCCGGTAGGTGAGGAGTTCGCCGAGCGCCCGCATGATGACGAAGATCACGAGACCGGCCGCGAGGTAGACCAGGATCAGTGACGGTCCGGCCTCCTCGATCGCACCGCCGGCGCCGTAGAACAACCCGGTGCCGATCGCGCCGCCGAGGGCGATCATCTGGATGGTGCGCGAGTTCAGTCCGCGGCTGTACCCCTCCGAGGGCGCTTCGGGGATCGTCTCGTGTCGTGACAATGACATTTCCTTACGCAGACGGCGCGTGGGCAGATAGATTATGCGCCCGGCGCGGTCGCTAATCTGTAGAGATGACTGCCGCGACGCATACTTCACCCGCAGCCGGCGAAGCCGGGGACACTCGGGAGGCGGTGCACGGCGCCGCTCGCCGCGCGCGTGTCGCGTCCCGTGTGCTGGCGCTGCTGACCACCGCGCAGAAGGACGCCGCCCTGCATGCGGCTGCGGATGCCGTTCTCGCCGCGACCGACGCCGTCCTGGCCGCCAATGCCGAGGACATCGAGGCCGCGCGTGCGGCCGGTACCGAGGAATCGCTGCTCGACCGGCTGCGGCTGACCGCCGATCGGGTCGAGGGCATCGCGTCCGGCCTGCGTCAGGTCGCGGGCCTGCAGGATCCGGTCGGCGAGATCGTCCGCGGTTCCACGCTGCCCAACGGGCTCGAGATCCGCCAGGTCCGCGTCCCGCTCGGTGTGGTCGGCATGGTCTACGAGGCCCGCCCCAACGTCACGGTCGATGCGTTCGGCCTCGCGCTCAAGTCCGGCAACGCGGCGCTGCTGCGCGGATCGTCGTCGGCGGCCGAGTCCAACGCCGCGCTCGTGAAGGTGCTGCGCGCCGCCCTCGCGACGGAGGGACTGCCCGAGGACGCTGTGCAGCTGCTGCCCAGCGCGGACCGCTCGAGTGTCACCCACCTGATCCAGGCCCGCGGTCTGGTCGACGTCGTCATCCCGCGCGGTGGCGCCGGGCTGATCAACGCGGTGGTGCGCGACGCCACCGTGCCCACCATCGAGACCGGTGTCGGCAACTGCCACGTCTACATCCACTCCGCGGCCGACCTGGACATGGCCGAGAAGATCGTCCTCAACGCCAAGACCCGGCGTCCCAGCGTGTGCAACACCGCGGAGACGCTGCTGATCGACGCCGCGATCGCCGACACCGCGGTGCCGCAGCTGCTGCAGGCCCTGCAGATGCAGAGCGTCACCGTGCACGGCGACCTGCCCGGACTGGTGCCGGCCACGGAGGAGGACTGGTCCGAGGAGTACCTGACTCTCGACATCGCGCTCAAGGTCGTCGACGGTCTCGACGCGGCCGTCGAGCACATCGACCGGTACGGCACCGGCCACACCGAGGCCATCGTGACGTCCGATTTGTCCGCCGCGCGCGAGTTCACCGCCCGCGTCGACGCCGCCGCGGTTATGGTCAACGCCTCGACCGCATTCACCGACGGTGAACAGTTCGGGTTCGGCGCAGAGATCGGGATCTCCACGCAGAAGCTCCACGCCCGCGGCCCCATGGGCCTGGGCGAGCTCACCTCGACCAAGTGGACTGTCTGGGGAGACGGTCATACCCGACCGGCCTGACGGCCCGAAAGGAGCGAGTGTGGACCGGGCCCTGCCGACTGCACCGCCGCTGTTCGCGAGCGTCGACGACGTCATCGCGCGACTCGCCGAGACCGGCTACCTCTCCGACAAGGCGACCGCCACCGCGGTGTTCCTCGCTGACCGATTGGGCAAGCCGCTCCTGATCGAGGGCCCCGCCGGCGTCGGCAAGACCGAACTGGCCCGCGCCGTCGCGCAGACGTCGGGCGCGGAACTGGTGCGCCTGCAGTGCTACGAGGGCGTCGACGAGTCTCGCGCGTTGTACGAGTGGAACCACGCCAAGCAGATCCTCAGGATCCAGGCCGGCAGCGATCACAGCTGGGACGCCACCAAGCAGGACGTGTTCTCCGAGGAGTTCCTGCTGTCGCGCCCGTTGCTGACCGCGATCCGCCGCGAGGACCCGACCGTGCTGCTGATCGACGAGGTCGACAAGGCGGACGTCGAGATCGAGGGCCTGCTACTCGAGGTCCTCAGCGACTTCGCGGTCACCATTCCCGAGCTCGGCACGATCACCGCGACGCGCAAGCCCTTCGCGGTGCTCACCTCCAACGCGACACGGGAGCTGTCGGAGGCGCTCAAGCGTCGCTGCCTGTTCCTGCACCTCGAGTTCCCCGACGCAGAGCTCGAGCGCCGGATCCTCGCGAGCCGCGTCCCGGAACTGCCGGAGGCCATCGCCGAGCAACTCGTGCGCACCGTCAACGTGCTGCGCGGCATGCAGCTCAAGAAGGTGCCGTCGGTGTCGGAGACCATCGACTGGGGTCGCACGCTGCTCGCGCTCGGTCTCGACACTCTCGACGACGACGCGGTCCGCGCCACGATGGGTGTCGTGCTCAAGCATCGGGCCGATCAGCAGCGCGCCGCCGCCGAGCTGCGCCTCAACTGAGGGGATCGAGCCGATGGCCACGTCGCCAGCACACCGCCGTGGAGGTCCGCCGGCGCCGCACGGAATTCCGGGTCATCTCGTCGACTTCGTCGAGGCGCTGCGGCGCCGCGGGATCTCGGTCGGCCCGTCCGAGACCGTCGATGCCGGCCAGGTGATGTCGGTTCTCGATCTCCTGGACCGCGAGGCGCTGCGCGAGGGGCTCGCCTGCTCGCTGCTGCGCCGCCCGACGCACCGCGCGACCTTCGACGCGCTGTTCGACCTGTGGTTCCCCGTCGGAGTCGGTGCGCGCGACGACAGTGGCATCGACCGGTCGCTGCCACGGTCGCCCGACGGCGAGGTCGACCTCGACGCGCTGCGGGAGCTGTTGGCCGAACTCCTCTCCGGCGACTCGCCCGAGGCCCTCGAACAGCTCGAGGTGCTGGTCGCGCAGATGGTCGACGAACTCGGCCGGTACGAATCGTCCAACGGGCCGTCGTTCTCGGCGTACCAGGCGCTGCGCAACGTCGCCCCCGACAGGCTGATCGAGAAGATCCTCTCCGGGTTGCTCGGCAATCAGCAGGACGGCGAACGACCTGCGGGGGACTACGCCTCCGAGGTGGCCAAGCGCGCCGCGGTGCAGCGGATCACGGACTTCCGCAAGATGGTCGAGTCGGAGACCCGGCGGAGGTCCGCGGAACAGATCGGCAAGGAGAGGGTCGCGAGCTACGGCGTGCCCAAGCTCGCCGAGGAGGTGGACTTCCTGCGTGCGTCGGACGCGGAGCTGACGGCCCTGCGGCGCAGCGTCACCCCGCTGGCGCGGCTGCTGGCGAGCCGGCTGGCGGTGCGTCGCAGTCGGGCGCGGGCGGGCGCGATCGACCTGCGTCGAACGCTGCGCAAGTCCATGTCCACCGGCGGCGTCCCGATCGATCTGGTACAGCGTAAGCCGCGCCCGGCCCGGCCCGAGCTGGTGCTGCTGTGTGACGTCTCCGGCTCGGTGGCAGGGTTCTCCCATTTCACGTTGCTGTTGGTCCATGCTCTGCGTGAACAGTTCTCGCGGGTGCGGGTGTTCGCGTTCATCGACACCACCGACGAGGTCACCCGGTTCTTCGACACGGGCTCCGACCTGGGCGTCGCGATGTCGCGGATGGTCCGGGAAGCCGACCTGATCACGTACGACGGACACTCGGACTACGGTCACGCGCTCGGGGTGTTCGCGGAGCGGTACGCGCAATCCATCACCAGCCGCAGCTCGCTGCTGGTCCTGGGTGACGGGCGCAACAACTACCGCGATCCCGGTCTTCCCGCGCTCGAACACCTGGTGTCGGTCGCCAAGCACGCGCACTGGCTCAACCCGGAACCGCATGGTCAGTGGGGTACGGGTGACTCGGCGGCGCTGGTCTACAACGAGGTGATCGACATGCACGAGTGCCGATCCGCGCAGCAACTGGCCGCGGTGGTTGCCGGTTTGCTGCCTGTGTGAATTCGTGAGCTGCGTCAACCCGTAAGCTGGATCATCGTGCAGCAGCCGACAGCGATCACCCGACGGCGCCGCCTGGGCGTGATGGGTGGCACCTTCGATCCGATCCACCACGGGCACCTCGTGGCGGCCAGTGAGGTCGCGGATCGATTCGACCTCGACGAGGTGATCTTCGTGCCCACCGGTCAGCCGTGGCAGAAGGACGATCGCGAGGTCAGCCCCGCCGAGGACCGCTACCTGATGACGGTGATCGCCACGGCGTCGAATCCGCGGTTCTCGGTGAGCCGCGTCGACGTGGACCGAGCCAAGGTCACCTACACGGTGGACACGCTGCGGGACCTGCGAACGCAGCATCCCGACGCCGAACTGTTCTTCATCACGGGCGCCGACGCGCTCGAGAGCATCCTGTCGTGGCAGGACTGGGAGGAACTGTTCGCGCTCGCCAAGTTCGTCGGCGTCTCGCGGCCCGGCTACGAGCTGCACACCGAGCACCTCTCGTCGCACCTCGAGCGGCTGCCGCGCGACGCGGTGACCCTGATCGAGATCCCGGCCCTGGCGATCTCGTCGACGGAGTGCCGACTGCGGGCCAGCGAACACCGGCCCGTCTGGTACCTCGTGCCGGACGGCGTGGTCCAGTACATCAGCAAGCGCAACCTGTACCAGCCGAGCGGTGTGGCACGCCTGGACGGTGCGGTCACGATGTCCGAGCCGGTTCCGGCGCGACAGTCGCCCGGCGAAGCACCCGCAGACCCTTCACAATCTTCAGTACAAGCAGAACCGGGAGAACACTGAGTGAGCGCATCGAACGACGCCATGGAGATGGCACGCATCGCGGCACTGGCGGCCGACGAGAAGTTGGCCTCGGACGTGGTGGTGCTCGACGTCTCGGAGCAGTTGGTGATCACGGACTGTTTCGTCATCGCCTCCGCCCCCAATGAGCGTCAGGTCAACGCGATCGTCGAGAACGTCGAGGACAAGCTGCGCGAGGCCGGGCACAAGCCCGTGCGACGCGAGGGCACCCGTGAGGGTCGCTGGGCGCTGCTCGACTACGTCGACATCGTCGTCCACGTCCAGCACACCGACGAGCGCAACTTCTATGCGCTGGATCGGCTGTGGAAGGACTGCCCGGAGATCCCGGTCGAGGGTGTCGAGCCGCGGCAGCTGTCGATCGAGCCCGATCCGGCGGACGACGCCGGGGAGCCGGAGCAGTGACCTCGGCCGCGGCGGGGCCCGCGGTCAAACGTCTGATCCTGCTGCGGCACGGTCAGACGGAATACAACGCGTCGGACCGGATACAGGGACAGCTCGACACCGACCTGTCCGATCTGGGCCGCGCGCAGGCGAAGACGGCGGCGCAGGCGCTCGCCGACAAGCGTCCGTTCGCGATCGTGTCGTCGGATCTGCGCCGCGCGCACGACACCGCGCTCGCGCTCGGCGACCACATCGGGTTGCCGGTGGAGACCGATGCCCGGCTCCGGGAGACCCACCTGGGGGACTGGCAGGGCCTCACCCACACCGACGTCGACGTCATCTCGCCCGGTGCGCGCGCACGGTGGCGCACCGACGCCGAATGGGCGCCGCCCGCCGGTGAGAGCCGGATCGACGTCGCGGCCCGCAGCCTGCCCGTCGTGCTCGATCAGCTCGAACGGTACGGATCCTGGGGTTCGGATCCGTTGGTGCTGGTCGCACACGGCGGCCTCATCGCCGCGCTCACGGCGCGACTGCTCGACCTGCCGGTGGATCGGTGGCCGGTGCTCGGTGGACTAGGAAACACCAGCTGGGTGCAGCTCAGCGGACACGGGGAGGGGACAGATCCGGTATGGCGATTGGATGTGTGGAACGCGTCAGCGAGCGTGGCCAGTGACGTCCTCTGACGGCCCCGCCGTCGTGACGACCGCTGACGGCCCCGCCGTCGTGACGTCCTCTGACGGCCCCGCCGTCGGTGACAGCTCGGGGCAGCCGGTGCTGCTGGTCGTCGCCGACTCGTTGGCCTACTACGGGCCGAAGGGCGGGCTGCCGGCCGACCATCCGCGGATCTGGCCGACCCTGGTCGCGAAGGATCTGGGCTGGCGGGTGGAACTCGTCGCGCGCATCGGCTGGACCAGCCGTGACGCGTGGTGGGCGATCACACAGGACCCGCGGGTGTGGGCCGCGGTGCCGCAGGCCGGTGCCGTCGTCTTCGCGGTCGGCGGCATGGATTCGCTGCCGTCACCGCTGCCGACGGCGCTGCGTGAACAGCTGCGCTACATCCGGCCGCCGGCGTTGCGGCGCGTCGTCCGGTCCGGTTACCAATGGCTGCAGCCACGGCTGTCGAAGCTGGGCCGTCCGGTGGCGTTGCCGCCCAAGCTGTCGGTGGAGTACCTGGAGAGCTGCCGCGACGCGTTGGCAGCGATCCGCCCGGACCTGCCGGTGATCGGCACCTATCCGTCCGTGCATCGCTGCGATGCCTACGGTCGTGTGCACACCGGGCGTGCCCCCGCGGTCCGTGCCCTCGAGGCATGGTCGTCGGACAAGGGTGTGCCGATGGTGGATCTCGCGGCCGCGGTGCGGGAGAACGTCTTCTCGGATCGTGCGAATCCGGACGGAATCCATTGGGGCTGGGACGCGCACGAGGAGGTGGCGGCCGCGATGATCGACGCGATCAAGAACGTCCGTCGCTCGACCACCTCCGACGAGATCGAAATAGGGTAGTGGCGTGCCTGTCGTCGTAGTCACCGACTCCTCCGCCTGTCTGTCGCCCGAACTGGTGGACCGGTACGGCATTCGGGTCGTGCCGCTGCATCTGCTCAGCGGTGGCACGGATCTGCGTGACGGCATCGACGACGTCCCGGACGATCTGTCGGGGGTGACCACCTCGGGCGCGTCTCCGGGAGAACTCGGCGACGCGTATGCGGCGGCATTGGCCGACAGTGGCGGCGACGGGGTGGTGGCCGTCCACATCTCGCGGCAGCTGTCGGGCACGTGGGAGGCGGGCCGGCAGGCGGCGCACAAGCTGGGGGAGATGGTCCGCATCGTCGACTCGGAGTCGACGGGGATGGGTCTGGGTTACCCGGCGCTGGCCGCGGCGCGGGTCGCGCGCGCGGGAGGCAGCCTCAAGTCGGTGTATCAGAGAGCGGTCGAGGTCGCGGCGCGCGGACGGACGTCGATCGTCGTCGACCGCCTGGACCATCTGCGACGCGGTGGCCGGATCGGAACCGCTGCGGCGCTGCTCGGCACCGCGTTGGCGATGAAGCCGGTCCTGCACCTGGTCGACGGCAAGCTGGTGCTGCGCGAGAAGACACGGACCTCGACGAAGGCGCTCGCGAAACTGGTCGATGCGGCCGTGGAGCAGGCGGGCGCGGAGCGCGCGGCGATCGCGGTGCATCATTCGCAGGCGCCCGAGCGTGCCGAGGAGATCGCCGCTCAGCTGAAGGAACGGATCCCGGATGTCAGCGAACTGATCGTCACCGAGATCGGGTCCGTGCTCGGCGCGCACGTCGGACCGGGTGCGATCGGCATCGTCGTCTGTCCCGGGGGCGCGGACGCGGCGCTGCCGGAACACGATTCCGGCCCGTCATCCACAGCCGATCTCTGATCCACAGGATTTCTTTCCGGCGGGCTCTCCGGGGTTCCGCCGTCGCGGCGGGACCCTACCGTCGGCGTCATGGGTACCGATCAGGATCGTGCGCGGGTGCGGCGACGGCTCGCCTCGGCTGCCGTGCTGCCGCCGTCGGCTCGTGTCGGGTCGAGCGGCCGCGACCACGACGACGACTCCGATAACGCTGTGGGGGAGGCGCACCCACGCGCCTGGGCTCCCGAGTGGCTGGCCGAGGCAACCGAGGCGGACGATTTCTCCGCCGAACCGGGCCCCGAACGTCCGTCTCCGCGCTGGCCCGGCGCCCGGCTGAGTCCCGGTCGTCGTGGTGCCGCGGCGCTCGTCGTCGTCGCGCTGGTGGCGGCGGGAATCGCGGCGGTGACGGTGTGGCGGGACAGGCCCACCGCACAGGTGGTTCCGCCGCTGCCTGCCGTGGAGGTCCGGGACGTCGGGGCCGGAGACACCGAAGTTGCCGAGAGCGTCTCCTCACAGGCGGCGCCGCCCGCACCCCCGGAACCGGCTGCCCAGGTGGTGGTGAGTGTCGTGGGCCTGGTCAATCAGGCGGGTCTGGTGCTGCTGCCACCGGGGTCGAGGATCGCCGACGCGCTCGCCGCGGCCGGCGGCCCGCGACCCGGCGCGGATGTGTTGGGGCTCAACATGGCCGAGCGTGTCGACGACGGCGACCAGATACTGGTGGGGGTCGCCCCGGCTGAGGGCGCGCCGGTCACGGTCGGCAGCGCCCGCGTGAGCTCGGGGGCGAGCGCGGCGGCGGCCACACCCGGCGCGACCGCGAAGGCCGTCGGCAAGGTCAACCTGAACACCGCCGGGGAGGCGGAGCTGGACGCGCTGCCGGGGGTGGGCCCGGTCACCGCCGCCGCGATCGTGGCGTGGCGCCAGACCAACGGCAAGTTCACCGACATCGCGCAACTGGGGGAGGTGGACGGCATCGGTCCGGCGCGGCTGGCGAAGCTGCGCGAACTGGTGGTGCTGTGACGGAGCGGGAGCACCAGCTCGATCTCAGACTGGTTCCGGCCGCGCTCGTGAGTTGGGGTGTCATGCTCCTGGGACTGCACGCCGGGTGGCGCTGCGCGGTGGTGGCGGCGGTGGTCCTCGCGTGCGTCGGGACGGTGCTGGCCGTTCCGATTCTCGTGCGCCGTCGGACCGGCGCCGACGCGCGCGGATCGCGGTGGGCGATGATCGCGGCGGGTCTCCTGGCGGCCACGCTGATCGGATCCGGGTTTGCGGTGGCGATCGCGGTGCGCACCCACGCCGTGGAAGCCCATCCTCTCGCGGTGCGCGCGGCAGCGGGTGGTTCGGCAACCCTGTCCGTGATCGTCGACGACGATCCGAAGCCGCTGCGGAGCGCAGGGTTCGGGGGCGGGCGTCAGCTGATGATCCGGGCGTCGTTGCGCGCGGTCACCGACCGCGGAACGGAGATCCGCGCGGGCGGCGCGGTTCTGGTGTTCGCGGAGGGGCCCGAATGGGCTGCCCTGCTTCCCGGACAGCGGCTCACACTGCGGGGCCGTCTCGACACACCGCAGCGCAGTGACCTCACCGTCGCCGTGGTGCGGGCCACCGGTCCGCCGTCCGGCGTCGGCCCACCGCCCGTGATCCAGCGCTGGGCGGGGGCGATCCGTGATCGGCTGGCGACGGCGACCGCCGAGGCACTCCCGGCGGATCAGGCCGGGTTGTTGCCCGGACTCGTCGTCGGCGATGTCTCCGCGCTGCCGCAGGAGGTGAAGGACGAGTTCACCGCGGCCGGGCTCTCGCACCTGACGGCCGTGTCCGGCGCGAACATTTCGATCGTCCTCGGTGCAGTCCTGTTGGTGGTGCGGGGGATCGGGGTTGGCCCGCGCGCCGGGGCGCTGTTGGCGGGCGTGGCGCTGGCTGCCTTCGTCGTGGTCGCCCGGCCCTCCCCGAGTGTGCTGCGCGCCGCGGCGATGGGCTGTATCGCACTGTTGGCGTTGACGACCGGACGGCGGAAGCAGGCGATCCCCGCACTCGCCGGCTCGGTGATCGTGCTGCTCGCGCTGTTTCCGGCGCTCGCTGTCGATTTCGGGTTCGCGCTGTCGGTGGCCGCGACCGCCGGACTGGTGCTGGTGTCTCCGGTGTTGGTGGAACGGCTCCGGGCGCGGGGCTGGCCGCGTTGGCTCGCCGAGACGTGGGCGGTCGCGGTGGCGGCGTTCGTCGTGACCGCACCGCTCGTGGCCGCGATGTCGGGCACGGTGAGCGTGGTGTCGATCGTCGCGAACGTCCTCGTCGCGCCGGTGGTCGCACCGATCACGATCGTCGGGGCGGTGACGGCGATCCTGGCGTCCGTGTGGCTCCCGGCGGCCGCCCTCGTCGTCCGGATCGCGGGCCCGCCGCTGTGGTGGCTCCTCGAGGCGGCGGACCGGGCCGCGGCGGTGCCGGGAGGGACGGTGGTCGTCGCCGGTGGGCTGACCGGAGCGGTGATCGTGTCGGTCGGCGTCGTGCTGGCGGGGTTGGCGATGCGGTACCGATCCTCGCGCCGCATGCTGCTGGCGCTCGGCATCGGTGTCGCGACGATATGGGTACCGACGCGGCTGTACTCGCCGGGATGGCCCGCGGCCGGTTGGCGGTTCGTCGCGTGCGACGTCGGTCAGGGCGACGGTCTGGTCCTGGCGGCGGGCGACGGTCGGGCCGTCGTCGTCGATGCGGGACCCGAGCCGCGGGCAATGGACCAGTGCCTGCGCCGTCTCGGTGTGGACGAGATCGCGCTCGTGATCATCACCCACCTACACGCCGACCATTACGGCGGACTCGACGGCGTCCTCGGCGACCGGGCAGTCGGCGCGGTGGCGATCGGTCCGGCCGACCTTCCCCGGGGCGGCTTCCGCTTCGTGTCGGCCGCCGCCTCACGGGCCGGAGCCGGGCTGCTGCGGCTCGAACCGGGGCGCGAACTGACGGTGGCCGACCTGCGGATGACGGTGCTGGGTCCTCTGGTCCCGACGCCGCGTGACCCCGCGGCCGCCGACGACGCCGCCAACGACGGCTCGCTGGTGATCATGGCCGAGACTCCCGCCGGCCGCATCCTGCTGACCGGCGACGTGGAGGAGTCCGGCCAGCGGGCGTTGCTGCGCTCGGGGGTGTCGCTGCGCGCGGACGTCCTGAAGTTGCCGCACCACGGATCCCGCACCACCGCACCGGAATTCCTCACCGCGGTCCGGCCCCGGGTCGCGGTCGTGAGCGTGGGCGCCGACAACCTGTTCGGGCATCCCAATCCCGGCATCGTCGCGAAGGTCGGCGCACTCGGCGCGGTGACGATGCGAACCGACCGCGACGGCGACGTCGCGGTGGTTCGGTCCGGGTCCGGGGCACTTGCGGTGGTGGGGCGCTCTCATGGCACCATCGTCCGGTGAGCACCTCTACGCGGCCCGAATCGCTCCACCTCGTTCTCGGTGACGAGGAGTTGTTGGTCGAGCGGGCGGTCGCCTCGGTCATCGCCGCCGTCCGCGCCGCGGCCGGTTCGGCGGCGGAGGACGTTCCGGTCTCGCGGTTGCGCGCGGGGGACACCAGTGCTCCGGAGTTGGCGGAACTGCTCAGCCCCTCCCTGTTCGCGGAGGATCGGGTGCTCGTGCTCGAGGCCGCGGCCGAGGCCGGCAAGGACGCGGTGGCCCTCGTGCAGGACGCGGCCGCGGACCTCCCCGAGGGCGTGGTGCTGATCGTGCTCCACTCCGGCGCCGGCCGGGCGAAGGCGATGGCAGGTGTGCTCCAGAAGTCGGGTGCCACCGTGCACCAGTGCGCCAAGCTCAAGCCCGGTGAGCGGGTGGAATTCGTCCGGGGAGAGTTCCGTGCCGCGGGTGTGCGAGTCTCGCCCGAGGTAATCGAGTTGGTCGTCGAATCCGTGGGATCGGACCTGCGTGAACTGGCCGCCGCGTGTTCGCAGCTGGTGGCGGATACCGGTGGCAAGATCGACGCCGTCGCGGTCCAGCGGTACTACTCCGGCAAGGCAGAGGTGTCGGGCTTCGATGTCGCCGACAAGGCGGTGGCCGGCGATCGGCGTGGCGCCATGGAGGCCCTACGGTGGGCCATGCATCGCGGTGTCCCGCACGTCCTCCTCGCCGATGCCCTCGCTGACGCGGTCCACACCATCGCGCGGGTCGGCTCGGCTGGCCGAGGCGACCCGTTCCGGATGGCGTCGGAGCTGGGAATGCCGCCGTGGAAGATCAAGAAAGCGCAGGGACAGGCGCGCGGATGGGACCCGGCATCGATCGGTGAGGCGCTGCAGGTTGTCGCCAAGCTCAATGCCGACGTGAAGGGCCAGGCCGCCGACGCCGACTTCGCCGTCGAGTGGGCGGTCCAGCGGGTCGTGGCGCTCCACGGCGGCCGCTGACGGGCGCCGACCGGCCGGATTCGGGCGGGGTCGGGGTCGTGTCCCGGCCGGATCCGTCTCCCGCCAGTCCGAGTACTTCCACACCGCCTCGTCCGCGCACGGAAAAGAGCCCCCGATCGATGATCGGGGGCTCTTTTCTACAGAGCTTGCGACGGCGGAACCGTCAGAAACTTGTCAGAGAGAGTTGGCGACCTGCGCAAGCGCCGACTTCTTGTTGGCAGCCTGGTTGGCGTGAATGACGCCCTTGCTGGCTGCCTTGTCGAGCTTGCGGCTGGTGGCGACGAGGAGCTCGTTGGCCTTGTCCTTGTCACCGGCTGCCGCGGCCTCGCGGAAGGAACGGATCGCCGTACGCAGCGAGGACTTGACCGACTGGTTGCGGAGTCGGTTGCGCTCGTTGGTGCGGATCCGCTTCACCTGGGACTTGATGTTGGCCACGCGTAAAATCCTGTCGTCTTTGCTGGTTACTGTCGAAAAGCTCTGAGCGCAAGGGTGCGCCGACCGACGACACTACCAGCATCGGCACGGCGATCTCAAACCGACGATCGTCCGGTTCGCGTTTTCGTGGCGGAACCGGCGCTCCCGCATACCGATTCGGACTCGGGCCTATCCGAAATCCCGGGAAACCGACCTTCTTGTACGTAAAGTCCGATCGACAACGCAGGCAACGCGGTTCGAGAGGTGGGTGTATGTCGACAGCCAAGGATATTGCGGACGAGGGGTCGAATTCCGGCCTGAAGAAGTACCGGGCTGAGGGCACGGCACAGGAGATTGCGGAGAAGGAGCCGATCTCCGATCTGAAGAAGTACCTGGCCGAGGGCGTAGGGACCTTCGTGCTCGTCTTCTCCGCAATCGGTACTGCAGTTTTCGCGGGGGCCAAGGTCGGTCAGCTCGGTATCGCGCTTGCGTTCGGTCTGACGCTGATGTTCCTCGTCTACTCGATCGGCCCGATCTCGGGATGCCACGTGAACCCCGCGGTGACGTTGGGCCACTTCATCCTCGGCCGCATCTCCGCAGCCAAGGCCGGCCTGTACGCGCTCGCGCAGGTGATCGGTGGTCTTTTCGCCGGGTTGGCGGTGTATGCGATCGCGCAGAGCCTGCCGACCTACGACCGAAAGACCGACGGACTCGCCGCGAACGGCTGGGGCATCCACAGTCCGTCGGCGGAGAGCGGACCGCTGGGCAAGCTCATCGAGCCCGGCTACGGCATCGGTGCGGCGATGACGATCGAGATCCTGCTGACGGCACTGCTCGTGTTCGTCGTCCTCGCCTCGACCGATCAGCTTTCGGATGTGCCCCTCGCGGGTGTTTCCATCGGCTTCACCCTCGCGGTGATCCACCTCATCTCGATCCCGATCGACAACACGTCCGTAAACCCGGCCCGCAGCTTCGCGGTTGCTCCGTTCCAGGACGGTGCAATGGGTCAGGTGTGGTTGTTCATCGTCTTCCCGCTGATCGGCGGCGCGCTCGGTGCAGTCATCTATCGCGCGCTGTTCGGTCGATTCGATCGTCTCAACGACTGACCGCAATAAGTGACGGAAGGGTTCGCCGCACGGGATGCGGCGGACCCTTCCTTTCGTTTGTTCGAGAACTCAGCTCCAGCTGTAGTCCGACCGCAGGCGCGCGGCGATCGCCTCGAAGCGGGGGCGATCGAGAATGGCGCCCTCGCGACGGATGCCCGCCTCCGGGACGTCCAGGACGCGATCGAGGCGAACCCAGCTGGGGCGGTGCTCCGAATCCCACGTGCCGGTGCCCAGGGCCAACCAGTTGCGGTCGTCGTCCCGCTCGCGGTTCGACGACAGCATCAACCCCAGCAATGTGTGGCCGTCCCGCCCGACGACGAGGACTGGACGGTCCTTGCCCTGACGCGGGTCCTCTTCGTAAGCGACCCACGTCCAGACGACCTCGCCCGGATCGGCCTGCCCGTCGAGGCTGGGGGAGTATTCGATCCGGCGGGCGCGGTGCGCGGTGGGCGCCGAAGAGTGTGCGACGGGGCGGCCGGGCTTGACCCCCGGGTGTCCGGATCCACTGATCGCCTCGGTCGCGCGTTTGACGGTCCCGGAGTTCTGTAATTGCTTCAGCAGCTTCGGGCCCTGCGCGACGGCGAAGTCTCCCAGCTTTCTGCCGATGCTGCCCCACGTGCTCGCCATGGTGCCCGAGCTTAGTTGTGTCCGGTGCCGCCGACCGTGCACCGAGAAATCGGCGTTGCGTGTGATTGGACCATCCTTGCGCCGTGACAGTGGCCCGCCAACGGGCCGGTGCCAGTCCCGGTAAGGGGTCCAGAAATCAGCAGCTTCGCCGACAAGACGTTCACGGATCCCGCGAAGATCCGGAACTCCTGCATCATCGCGCACATCGTGCACGGCGAGTCCCACCACCTGGGCTGATCGCATTACTGCAGGTCAAGCTGTTTTATAGGTTCGGTTGAGTCGGCTGAACCTGCCCGCTTTCGGCGCTGGTGTGGGACCAGTGAAGATGGGCCGGTTCTTCGGATTCCAGGAGGCCTCAGCCCTCACTCCGTGCGTCCACACCGATGAGCGCGTCGTCGAGCCCGCCCAGGGCGTCTATGGCGGCAAGCAGGGCATGCTCGTCCTGACCACGCAGCGCCTGTTCTTCTTCGACAAGTCGCTCCTCGGCGCGCAGGTTGAAGAGTTCGAGTTCTCAGCCATCGGGTCACTGGGTCACGCGAAGAAGATGGGCGGCGAGGTCATCAGCATCTCGATTTCGGGCCGTTCGGCAGAGATCAAGCAGGTTGCGCACGGCCGCGCTGAGACGTTCATCCAGGCGTTCAGGAAGGTGAAGGCCGATGCGTCGGCTCCGTCAGCTCCCGCCCCGATCGTGATGCAGGCCGCCGCGGCGCCGGATATTGCCGACCAGATCAAGAAGCTCGCGGAGCTGCCGGATATGGGCGTGCTCGGTGAGGACGAGTTCGCGACGAAGAAGGCGGAGCTGCTGGCTCGGATGTGATTGTCGGACCCGGCGCGTAGGTTGCGCGATGTGGACGGAGGGGGGGCCGCCACCACCTTGGCCTTTCGGTCAGACCATCGTCGGTTAGTAGGATGTTCCGATGCTCACTCTCGACGCCCGGACAGTAGTTTTCGACATCGACGGCACACTCTGCTTTGACGGCCGGACGATTGATGACCGAATCCTGGCGGCAATCGAGGAATGCGAACGAGCCGAATACCATCCAGTTTTCGCGTCAGCGCGCCCCATCCGCGACCTCCTGCCTGTCCTTGACGGCGCCTTTGCGTCCGCGACGCTGATCGGCGGGAATGGAAGTCTCGTGTCAGTCGGCGGACAGGTACAGGCCCGCGCCGCATTTGACGCTGCCGTGCTGCAGGAGCTGATGGACGCCGTCGAACATTTCGACGCAACGTATCTCGCGGACGGGCCCTGGGATTACGCCTACACCGGCGCGCATGACCATCCGATCCGTGGACGGGTCGATCAAGGCAATCTCGCGCAGATGGTCGGATTTGCCGACTTGCCTGAGGTGGTGAAGTTCCTGGTTCTCGGGGCGAACGACATGCCGGCACTCGCGGCGGCCGGTCGAGCTCTGGGACTGACGGTCAACCACCACCTTGAGGAAGGGATCATCGACTTCGCGCCGGGGTCCACCACTAAGTGGGAGGCCCTGGAGTCGTTGGGGCACACGAACTACGTCGCGTTCGGCAATGACCTCAATGACTTCGACCTGCTGAAGAACGCGGAGCGGGCAGTACGGGTCGGATCGCACGCGAGTCTCGACACCGTCGCGCATGTCACTGTCAGCGCAGATCCGGCGGCCGTGGCTGCTGAAATCTCGCTGCTCGCTACTGCGCTCTAGGAGACGCGGGGCATCACGAGCTGCCACTCGAAGTCGTCCCGCATTGTTCGCCAGAGTCGTTTCGCGACTTGCCGTTTGAGGCAGCGCATTGCTTCGCGTGAGGTCTTGCCTCGGCCATCTTCCGCTGGTGGTAGGCGTAGCCGTCGCTGCTGGGTGTCCTGGCCTGGGTGACGGCGACGATATGGATGGCCGAGTTGAGCATTCGGTCGCCACTGCGGGATGGCCGGTGCCGTTGTTTGTCGGCGCTGGCGATCTCGACGGGCGCGGTGCCGGTGTAGTTCGCGAACGCGGCTTCGTTCGCGAACCGCATCGGGTTGCCGGTGCGAGCGAGGATTCGGGCGGCAGTCACTGTTCCGACGCCTGGGATCTTCGGCAGCGTGGTGCCGCAGGCGGCGAGTTCGGTCTTGATCCGGTTGGTGAGGTCGTCGATCTGAAAGCGGAGTCGGCGGAGGTCGCCGATGATGTCGAGGGCGATGTTCTTTCTCATCGCATCCGCCCCACTGTCCGGACCGAAGGCTTTCAGCTGCTGGGCGGCGGCTTCGGTGTCGAACTCGCGTTCCAGACCACCTGGGAACAGCTCCCGCAGCAGGGCATGGAGCTGGTTGACGAGCCTGCCGTTCTGTTTGACCAGGTCGATCCGCCGTTCGTCGAGGATCCGCAGCACGTCGGTGTGGCCTTCCGGGGCGACCGGCCGGAAGTCGCCCTGCGAGAACGCGACACACGCCGCCGCTGCAGCGTCGATGCGGTCGTTCTTCCGCCGGCCGCCACGGGACAGTTCGCGCACCCGTGCGGTCGCGGTCGACGGGATGTCGACGACAGCCTCGCCTCGGCTGATCATCCATTGAGTGAGGTGGTGACCGAGTCCGGACGCGTTCTCCACCGCCCAGATCCTGTCCGGCCACTGCTTGGACCAGGTCATCAGCTGGGCATAGTCGTCGAATGACGACCGGATCCGGAGTGATCCGAGATCCCTGTTGGTCGCCGAGTCGACGGCGGTTGCGGTGTGGGTGGACTTGTGCGGGTCGATTCCGATCACGATCACCGTGGGTGTGCCTCCGTGTGCTGGTGGACGGGGGGTATCCGCTGTCGGCATTTCGGCTTCCGGCCACCACCAAGTAGTGACGTTCCTGTGTCGAGCCAGGCAGCGAACGGAGACCGCGGGGAGGCAGAACCCTCTGAGAGCCAACTCTCCGGCCGGTCGAGTGGCAGGAAGCCTCCGGGCCACCCCCACGGTCTCCTACGGCACGCTACGAACCCGTCAGTTCGAACACCCGCCGCCACGCCATACAAGCCGGAAGCCGGCGGCAGCCGTCCCGGGCGCCTCACCCCCCTTTGAGTGGGGCGCCCAGCCATACCTTCGGGAGGCTGTCAATTTGCCGATTTCACCTATACCCTCCCCACACCACAACGTGACACAGCCAGCACAAGCGGCTAGTTTTTCGGCATCCGGCAGAATTTGCCGTACAGCCACTATCACTTGAAGGAGTTAGCTATGGGTTCGTTCTCCGAGTTCACGCTGGTCGAAAACATTGCCGGCATTGTCAGCTGGGCTTTCGGAGGTCTCGTTATCCTCGGCATCGCCGGTGCACTGAGCGCCGCTAGCTGACTGGCACGCGAAACCGTTCCTGTGAACGCAGAAATGGCCCCCACTCCTCGGGTGAGGGTGGGGGCCATTGTCATGCCAGTGGTTCGAGTGCATCGACGGCTTCCTGTTCCGCCATCCGGCGTTCGGTGAAGGCGACGTGTTCGAGCGCCATTTTCTGTGCGAATCGTTGCAGGTGYACAGCGCAGGTGTCGGGATCGTGTCCACTGAGGCTGTAGCAGGCGACTCGGTATGCGCGGGGCATGTGTTCGTCGGGTAGTTCGAAGGTGATTTGCATGGTGCTCCTATGGCTGGGTTGCGATGACGATGTCGGTGCCGCCGATCTTCACGACCAGTTCGCGTGGGTCGACTTCGCGCCAGATCCAATGGCCGTGCCATTCTGGCCGCCAGACGTTGCGGCATTCCGCCCAAGAGCCACGCCGAACCCGCCACTGGCGGTGGTGCTGAAGCCGAAAGCGGTGTCGTAGGTTCCGGTCGCTTTTGCCGTATATCCGACAGCAGTGGCATTGTCTGCCGCCTGAGCAGAGCAGCCGACTGCTGCCGCGGTGGCTCCCGCAGATGAGTTGAGTCGAATCGCGACAGAGCCGTTCCCTATGACGGGAACAGTCACCGTTGCCCCGGATCCAATCACCACATGGCCCGTTCCTGACGGGGACGTCATTGCCGCGTTGCGTCCGATCGCGATCGAGCCATCACCTGTCGCGGTAGTCCCTGTCGGCGGATTGCCATGGTTGCCGTTCACCACCACGCCCGGCGCACCCGACGCCACAGCCTGCCACGACCCAGACCCATCCGCCGCCGACGCCGTCCACACCCGACCCGCAACAGCGCCAGACGTGAACTTCACAGACCACACAGACACCGTCCCCGTAAACGTCGGAGACTCCTTCGGAGCCAAAGCAGCAGCCTGCGGGCCAGACACCGGCTTGTCGGCATCCTTGGTGTTGTCGACCTGGCCGAGGCCAACATCCGTCTTCGACACCACCGGAAGCTGCGCCTGCAGAACCTTCACATCAGGCCCAAGATCCGCCTTCTCCGTCAACGCGTCATCGTGCGCCGGGACTGCGGTCTGCCTGACGGGAAGAGCTTCCACGACCTCCGGCACTTCTTCGCGTCGACGCTGATTTTCGCGGGTGCGTCGGTCCCGATGGTGGCTCAGTATTTAGGACATGAGTCGCCAGCTGTCACACTGGACGTCTATGCGCACCTGTGGCCGGGAGATGATGAACGGGCACGGGACGCGGTGGATATGGTTCTGGTGCGGGACCAGTGCGGGACAGGCAACCGGACCGGGTCGATGTAGGTGCGCGAGTGAGACGAGGGAATAGGGCTTGACCAGCAACTTCGCAGAGAAAACATTCACGGATCCCGCGAAGATCCGGAACTTCTGCATCATCGCGCACATCGACCACGGCAAGTCGACGCTGGCGGACCGGATGCTGCAGCTGACCGGGGTCGTCGAGGAGCGCGCGATGCGCGCCCAGTACCTGGACCGCATGGATATCGAGCGTGAGCGCGGCATCACGATCAAGGCGCAGAACGTGCGGCTGCCATGGACGGTCGAGAACGAGGACGGCACGACCGAAGAGATCGTCCTGCACCTCATCGACACGCCGGGCCACGTCGACTTCACCTACGAGGTCTCTCGCGCGCTCGAGGCGTGTGAGGGTGCGGTGCTGCTCGTCGATGCCGCCCAGGGCATCGAGGCGCAGACTCTGGCCAACCTATACCTGGCGATGGAGAAGGACCTCACCATCATCCCGGTGCTCAACAAGATCGACCTGCCGGCCGCCGATCCCGACCGGTACGCCGCGGAGATCGCGCACATCGTCGGCTGTGAACCCGAGGACGTGCTGCGGGTCTCCGGCAAGACCGGTGTCGGTGTGAAGGAACTGCTCGACGAGGTCGTCAAGCAGGTGCCCGCCCCGGTCGGCGACGCGGACGGTCCGGCGCGCGCGATGATCTTCGACTCCGTGTACGACGCGTACCGCGGCGTCGTCACCTACGTGCGTGTGGTGGACGGCAAGATCCGTCCCCGCGAGAAGATCACGATGATGTCGACCGGCACCACGCACGAGCTGCTCGAGGTGGGAATCATCTCGCCCGAGCCCAAGGCCACCGTCGGCCTCGGCGTCGGGGAGGTCGGCTATTTGATCACCGGTGTGAAGGACGTGCGGCAGTCGAGGGTCGGCGACACGGTCACCACCTTCCGTAACGGCGCGTCCGAGCCGTTGACCGGTTACCGCGACCCCAAGCCGATGGTCTACTCGGGCCTGTACCCGATGGACGGTTCCGACTACCCGGTGCTGCGTGACGCGCTCGACAAGCTGCGGCTCAACGACGCGGCGCTCGCCTACGAGCCGGAAACCTCGGTGGCCCTCGGTTTCGGCTTCCGTTGTGGGTTCCTCGGCCTGCTGCACATGGAGATCACCCGGGACCGACTCGAGCGCGAGTTCGGCCTCGACCTCATCTCCACCGCGCCGAACGTGGTCTACCGAGTCGTGATGGAGGACGGCGCCGAGCACGAGGTGACCAACCCGTCGTACTGGCCGGAGGGCAAGGTGCGTGAGGTGTACGAGCCGATGGCCAAGTGCACCGTGATCGCGCCGAGCGAGTACACCGGCGCGATCATGGAGCTGTGTCAGTCCCGACGCGGTGAGCTCGGTGGCATGGACTACCTCTCGGAGACCCGCGTCGAGCTGCGCTACACGCTGCCGATGGGCGAGATCATGTTCGACTTCTTCGACGCCCTCAAGTCGCGGACCAAGGGCTACGCGAGCCTCGACTACGAGGAGTCGGGTGAGCAGCAGGCGGCGCTGGTGAAGGTGGACATCCTGCTGCAGGGCGAGACCGTCGACGCGTTCAGCGCGATCGTGCACAAGGACGCCGCGTTCGCCTACGGCAACAAGATGACCACCAAGCTGCGCGAGCTGATCCCGCGTCAGCAGTTCGAGGTGCCGATCCAGGCCGCGATCGGCTCGAAGATCATTGCGCGCGAGAACATTCGCGCGATCCGCAAGGACGTGCTCGCGAAGTGCTACGGCGGCGACATCAGCCGTAAGCGCAAGCTGCTCGAGAAGCAGAAGGAGGGCAAGAAGCGGATGAAGACCATCGGTCGCGTCGAGGTCCCGCAGGAAGCCTTCGTCGCGGCGCTGTCGAACGAGTCGGTGGCGGACAAGCCCAAGGGCAAGTAGGAGGGGACGCGATGATCGGCACCTGGTTGACCCGTGAGCTCGGGCTGGAGGTGCCGATCTTCGGTGCCCCGATGGGCGGACGGGCCGGCGGCGAACTGGCCGGTCAGGTCGCTCGGGCGGGCGGGCTGGGGCTGCTCGGTGCGGCGCGCTATTCGACGCCGGAGTGGATCGCGGCGGAGTCGGCGGTCGCCCGCGAGATCGGTGGCGGGCCACTCGGCATCGGCCTCATGACGTGGTCGCTCGACGCCGACGACTCGCTGCTCGAGGCGGCGCTCGCCGAGAAGCCGCGTGTCGTGTCGCTGTCGTTCGGTGATCCGGCACCCTACGTCGACCGGGTGCACGCAGCCGGCGCATTGGCGGTCTCGCAGGTCAACACCGTCGAGGATCTCCGTGTGGTGGAGCGGGCGGGCGTCGACCTCGTGATCGCGCAGGGCGGCGAGGCCGGCGGGCACACCGGACGGATCGGTACGCTGCCGCTGCTGCAGGAGGTACTCGACGCCACGAGCCTGCCCGTGCTCGCGGCCGGCGGCATCGGCACCGGCCGCGGCCTGGCGGCGGTGATCGCCGCAGGTGCGGTGGGCGCGATGATCGGCACCGCTCTGCTCGCGAGCCCCGAGACGATCGGCCCGGAGTATGCGCGGAGGAAGCTGATCGAGGCCGGCAGCGCCGACACCGTCTACACGTCGATCTTCGACCAGGCCCGCGATCAGCCGTGGCCGGCCCGCTGGGGTGGTCGCGCGCTGTCCAACGACTACACCGCGAAGTGGCACGCTAAGGGTGCGGACAACGAAACCCTCGCCGCCGCTTACGATCCGGCGGACAGCAATCAGGGTGTTGTGTACGCGGGGGAGGCGGCCGGGCTCGTGACGTCGGAACGACCGGCGGGCGATGTGGTGCGCGCGATCGCGGCCGACGCGGAGAGTCTGCTCCGCCGGACGTTCTGAGTCGGCRCAGCTACTCCGGGCGGTGGCAGACCGCCTCGACGTTGTTGCCGTCGGGATCGCGCACGAACGCGCCGTAGTAGTCCGGGTGGTACTCCGGCCAGATACGCGGCTTGTGCAGCACCTCCGCCCCGGACTCGACCGCCGCGGCGAAGAACGCGTCGACCGCGGCGCGAGACTCGGCCACGAACGCGATGTGCGACTCGCGGAACCCGGCGTCGGCGGGTACCCGCGGGCTGATCCAGAAGTCCGGATGCGGCGGGACGCCGTACCCGATGACGGGTCCGTACTCCTTGATTCGAACACCGCCGAGCGGAGCGAGCACCGCGTCGTAGAAGGCCGCACCGACTGCGGGGTCGGCACATTGGATTCCGAGGTGATCCAGCATGCGTCGATCGTCACACAGGCCACCGACATTCGCGGCCGTTCCGCAACGATCACGAAGGGCCGTGCGCGGGCTGGAACGTCCCGGTGTGGCCGGTTTCCTCGGCGCGGATGACGTGGACGACGGCATTGATGAGGGCCAGGTGGGTGAACGCCTGCGGGAAGTTGCCCAGGTGTCGGCCACTCTTGGGGTCGATCTCCTCGCCGTAGAGCTTGAGCGGGCTCGCGAACGAAAGCAGCCGTTCACACAGGTCCCTGGCCCGCTGCACCTCCCCGATCTCGACGAGCGCGGACACGAGCAGGAACGAGCAGATCGTGAACGTGCCCTCCTTGCCGGACAGGCCGTCGTCGGTGGACTCGACGCGGTAGCGGAGCACGAGTCCGTCCTCGGTGAGTTCGTCCGCGATCGCCAGGACCGTCGCCCGGATCCGGGGGTCGTCGGCGGGCAGGAACCGCAGCAGTGGTGCCAGCAGCAGTGAGGCGTCGAGGGACGGGTGCCCGTAGCGCTGCGTGAATACCCCGCGTTCGTCGACGCCGTGCTCGAGGATGTCGGCCTTGACTTCGTCGGCGATCTCGGACCACTGCGCCGCGTAGGCCTTCTCGCCGTGCAGGTTGGCGAGCTTGACGCCGCGGTCGAGCGCCACCCAGCACATGATCTTCGACGATGTGAAGTGCTGCGGCTCGCCGCGCACCTCCCAGATCCCGCGGTCCGGCTCACGCCAGTGTTCGATGACCTCCTGGACCTGCCGCTCGAGCAGCGGCCACAACGTCTCGGGGACCTGGTCGCGGGACCGGACGTGCAGGTACACCGAGTCGAGCAGGGTTCCCCAGATGTCGTGCTGGTTCTGGTTGTAGGCGTCGTTGCCGACCCGCACCGGCAGGGCCCCGTCGTATCCCTTCAGGTGACTGAGCTCCTCTTCGACGAGGGTGTGCTCGCCGCCGACGCCGTACATCACCTGCAGTGGGGCCGGATCGCCGTCGTCCGACTGCGCAGCGTCGAAGATGAACGAGAAGAAGTCGTTGGCTTCACGATCGAGCCCGAGGGTGTAGAGGCCCCAGAGCGCGAACGTCGAATCCCGCACCCATGCGTACCGGTAGTCCCAGTTACGTTCGCCACCGGGGGTTTCCGGCAGTGACGTGGTGGGTGCGGCGAGCAGGGCGCCGGTCGGTGCGTAGGTCAGGCCCTTGAGAGTCAGTGCGCTGCTCTGCAGGTGGCTCCGCCACGGATGGTCGGGGAAACGCCCGATCGTCACCCATTGTCTCCAGCACTCGGTGGTCTGCCACATCTTGTCGGCGGCTTCCTCGAAGGTCTGCGGGGCCGTCGGCTCCGACCACGACAAGGCCACGAACGCGTTGTCGCCCTCCACCATGCGGGTGCGCGCGCGGGCCTCGCGCCCCTCGAGTCCGAGCCGCAGATTCGACGTCAGCCGCAGCGTCGGCTGCTCGCCCGGGGAGGCGGTGCGGCACGTGGCGGTGGCCTCCTCGTACACGTTTCCGGTGTACTCCCAGTGCGCCGGGGCGCGGTGGTAGTCGAACGCCGGCTCACAACTCATCTCCAACTCGACGGTGCCGCTCACGCACTTGACGGTCCGCAACAGGATGTGTTCGGCGTCCCAGTCCGACGGTGTCCGACGGCGCGTGGGGGAGCGCTGTTCGTTGGCGTGCCACGGGCCCATCACGAGTGCGTCACGCACGATCAGCCAGCCGGTCTGGGTCTGCCACGTGGTCTCGAGGATCAGCCCACCCGGCAGGTAGCGCCGCGCAGACGGCACGTTCTGGCCGTACGGTCCGATCTGGAAGTGTCCGGCGCTACGGTCGAGGATCGCGCCGAACACACTGGGGGAGTCGGGGCGCGGGACGCACATCCACTCGACCGCGCCGTTGCGTGCGACGAGGCAGTTCGTCTCGCAGTCGGAGAGGAAGGCGTAGTCGTCGATCGGCGGGAAGACGCTGCGACGCCTCGGTGCGACCTCGTCGGAATCTCTGATCGGCGTGGTCACGGACTGCTCGGCCTGCGACGTCATCCCCTCATCATCGACCGTGCGTCGGTCAGCGTCCACAGTTCGGCGGAGGTCTCCGGCAGGGTTGTTCGGGTTCTTCGGCATCGTTCCGACTGTTCGATTACGGACGGACGTCTGCTATCGTCGGCGACGTGTCTGCTGCCGCCGCTCACCGCATCCGCCATGAACTGGCGTTGATTGCCGTCGGCGGGCTTGCAGTTGCGGATATTCACTGTTGCTGATGCGGGTCTCGGCGTTCGCTTGCGCGTAGATCCGGTCTCGACCGCACCTCTGTCGTAACCCCAGTTCCCCGCCGGTCGCGGGGAACTTCCCGTGCGCGGCTCGTGCCGAACGCCGTCAACTCCAGGACATCTGTCCGAGTTCCGACTTCAGTGTTCCGTTTTCCGTTCCGCTCTTCTCGACCCGGCATGTGCCGGGTCGGTTCTCGTACGGCATCCACAGCACCTGTGAGCCTGGTAGGAAGGCAATCCATGAGGCACCGTTCCCGTTCGTTCCTGACCGCACTCGCCGCGATCGGCGCAGTCGCGCTGACCGCGTGCGGCGGCGGCTCGAGTGACGTCGTCGGTGGCGCCGATACCGGCGCCGACGGCAGCGGCGGCACGATCAATTTGTTCGCATACGCGGTTCCCAAGCCGGGATTCGACAAGGTCACCGCCGCATTTGCCGAGACCGAGGAGGGCAAGGGGGTGCGATTCAACCCGTCCTACGGGGCCTCGGGTGACCAGTCGCGGAAGGTCAAGGACGGCGCGCAGGCCGACTTCGTGAACTTCTCGGTCGAACCCGACATCACCCGCCTCGTCGATGCCGGCCTCGTCGACGAGGACTGGAACAACGACGCCTACAAGGGGATTCCGTTCGGGTCGGTCGTGACGATCGTCGTCCGTGAGGGCAACCCGAAGAACATCCAGGACTGGGACGACCTGCTCCGGCCCGGCATCGAGGTCGTGACCCCGAACCCGTTCAGCTCCGGCTCGGCGAAGTGGAATCTGTTGGCCCCCTATGCCGCGAAGAGTGACGGTGGCAAGAACCCGCAGGCCGGTCTCGACTACCTCGGCAAGCTGGTCGGCGAGCACGTCAAGGTGCAGCCGAAGTCGGGGCGCGAGGCCACCGAGACGTTCCTGCAGGGGACCGGTGACGTGCTGCTCAGCTACGAGAACGAGGCGCTCTTCACCGAACGGAACGGTGATCCGGTCGAGCACGTGACCCCGCCGACCACCTTCAAGATCGAGAACCCGGTGGCGGTGATCTCGAACAGTCCGAACATTGCCCAGGCGACCGCCTTCCGTGACTACCTGTACACGTCGGAGGCGCAGAAGCTGTGGGCGGAGGCCGGTTTCCGGCCTGTCGATCCGGCTGTCGCGAAGGAGTTCGCGGCTGACTTCCCGCAGCCGCAGCAGTTGTGGACCATCGCGGACCTGGGCGGCTGGTCCGCCGTCGACGCGGAACTCTTCAAGCAGGGGACGGGCAGTATCGCCGTCATCTACGAGAACGCGACGAAGTAGGGACCGCGCGGGTTCCCGTGCCGCCGGTGACCGAACATGGCGACTGATGCGCCGTGTTCGGTCACCGTTTCGTCAGCGGCTAGGGTGGTCGGGTGGATCAACTCGCGAACTGGTGGGACGGCGCCGAACTGTGGGTCGCCGGCCTGCCGTTCATCCCCCAGGTCGTCCTGGTGATCGTGGTGATGATTCCTGCCTGCTTCGGGATCGCCTGGGCGCTCGACCGCGTGCTGTCCGCGCTGTTCGCGGCGGTCGGTCGCCCCGATCCGGCCGATTCCGACGTCCGGGTGGACGCACACACGAAGGTGGAGGGTTCCTGATGCCGCGCTCACGCGTGACCTTGGCGCTGATCGCGCTGATCGTCCTGGTCGTCATCGCCTGGTACTTCACCCGCTGACCGTCCGTGCCGGCGGATCGCGCCATTCGGACGTCGGTTCCGTGCTCTGCTAAAGTCTGCCGCGTGTCTGTAGTCGTCGCGCACCAGGTCCGCCATGAACTGGCGTTGATCGCTGTCGGCCGACTCGCAGTCGCCGACATCGACTGTTGTTGATTCCTGTCTCGGTGTTCGCTCTGTCGTGACACGCGCGTTCGATCCGAACGCGCTCTCTCCTCCCGTTCCGCTCAGCGGTGACGTGCACCGCGAACACCTCCCCGCATCCAGGCCTCATTCGAACCGACCGACCGTCCGGTCGGGGTCTCCGGCGCGAGCTCTTCTGCATCTGCCGGCACCGTAGGAAGGTAAATCCGTATGAAGCATCGGTTCCGCTCGTTCCTGACTGCGCTCGTCGCGGTCGGAGCAGTCGCTCTCGCCGGGTGTAGCGGCGGCTCGAGCGATGTCATGGGCGGAGTCGACGTCGGTGCGGACGGCAGCGGCGGCACGATCAACATGTTCGCGTACGGAGTCCCGAAGCCCGGCTACGACAAGGTGACCGCCGCGTTCGCCCAGACCGGCGAGGGCGCTGGGGTGCGGTTCAACCCGTCGTACGGGGCGTCCGGCGACCAGTCGCGGAAGGTGAAGGACGGTGCCCAGGCGGACCTCGTCAGCTTCTCCGTCGAGCCGGAGATCACGCGCCTCGTCGAGGAGGGGCTGGTCGACGACAGCTGGAACAAGGACACCTACGGCGGTGTCCCGTTCGGGTCCGTGGTGACGCTCGTCGTCCGCGAGGGCAATCCGAAGAACCTCCGCGACTGGGACGACCTGCTCCGGCCGGGCGTCGAGGTCGTGACCCCGAACCCGTTCAGCTCCGGGTCGGCGAAGTGGAACCTGTTGGCTCCCTATGCGGCCGCGAGCGACGGCGGGCGGAATCCGCAGGCCGGTCTCGACTATCTCGGCAAGCTGATCGGTGAGCACGTGAAGGTGCAGCCGAAGTCCGGCCGCGAGGCGACCGAGATGTTCCTGCAGGGGACCGGTGACGTGCTGCTCAGCTACGAGAACGAGGCGCTGTTCACCGAACGCAAGGGTGATCCGGTGGAGCACGTGACCCCGACGGCGACCTTCAAGGTCGAGAACCCGGTGGCGGTGGTCTCGACCGGTCGGAACGCATCCACCGCGGTCACGTTCCGTGATTTCCTGTATACCCCCGCGGCGCAACGGCAGTGGGCGGAGGCCGGCTTCCGGCCCGTCGACCCGGCCGTCATGGCCGAGTACGCCGCCGACTTCCCGGAACCGCAGCAGCTGTGGACCRTCGCCGACCTCGGTGGCTGGGACACCGTCGACAAGGATCTGTTCGAGCAGGACTCGGGCCGGATCGCCACTATCTACGAGAACGCGACGAAGTGATGACGACAGTGACGACTCAGGCGCCACAGCCGACCGTGCAGGCCGCACCACCACGGAGACCGAAGGGACGCTTCCGGCGCCGGTTCGCCGTCACCGGCGCGGTCGGTCCGTTGGGGATCGGGATCGCGGCGTTGTGGCTCAGCATCATCGTGTTGCTGCCCTTGGCGGCGCTGACAGTGACATCGTTCGAGGACGGGTGGTCCGGGTTCTGGGACGCGGTCACCGCGCCCGGCGCCCTGGCGGCGCTCCGCGTGACGATCGTGGTGTCGGTGATCGTCGCCCTGATCAACGTGGTGATGGGCACGATGATCGCGTGGGTGCTGGTGCGGGACGAGTTCCCGGGCAAGCGGATCGTGGGCTCGCTGATCGATCTTCCGTTCGCGTTGCCGACCATCGTCGCCAGCATCGTGCTGCTGTCGCTGTACGGGCCGCAGAGCCCGATCGACGTGCACCTCAATGCGACTCAGCCCGGCCTGATCGTGGCGCTCGCGTTCGTCACCCTTCCGTTCGTGGTCCGGTCGGTGCAGCCGGTGCTGATGGAGGCCGACCGCGAGGTGGAGCAGGCCGCGGCGTCGCTCGGCGCGAACAACTGGACGATCTTCCGTCGAGTGGTGCTGCCGACGCTCGCACCCGCGATCATCAGTGGCGCCGGGCTCGCCTTCGCCCGCGCGATCGGCGAGTACGGCTCGGTGGTGCTGATCGGCGGCAACATCCCGCGCGAGACCCAGGTTGCCTCGCAGTACATTCAGCAGCAGATCGAGATCGACCGTCCCGTCAGTGCGGCGGCGGTGTCGGTGACCCTGCTGGCAATCGCCTTCGCGACGTTGTTCGTGCTGCGGATCTTCGCCGCGCGCAACCAGCGCCGAGAGGAGCAGGCGCAGTGAAGATCTCACCCTTGGCGCGGATAAGCCTGCGCACCATCGTCCTCGGCTACCTGTTCGTACTCCTGATCGTGCCGATCGGCGTGATCCTGTACCGCACCTTCGAGCACGGATTCGTCGCCTTCTACCACGCGATCAGCACCCCGGCCGCGATCTCGGCGCTCAACCTGTCGCTGCTGATCGTCGCGATCGTGGTGCCGATCAACGTCATCTTCGGCATCGTCACCGCGCTGGCCCTCGTGCGGGGTCGTTTTCCCGGCCGCGGGCTGCTCCAGTCCGTCGTCGACCTTCCGTTCGCGGTGTCGCCGATCGTTGTCGGCGTCTCGCTGATCCTGCTGTGGGGTGCGAACGGGTGGTTCGGCGGCGTCGAGTCGCTCGGCCTCAAGGTGATCTTCGGGTTGCCCGGCATGGTGATCGCCACGATCTTCGTGACCCTGCCGTTCGTGGTGCGCGAGGTGGAACCCGTGCTGCACGAGATCGGGGACGAGCAGGAGCAGGCCGCGGCCACGCTCGGGGCGTCCAAGTGGCAGACGTTCTCCCGGATCACCCTTCCGGCGATCCGCTGGGGCCTGACGTACGGCATCGTCCTCACCGTCGCCCGCGCTCTCGGCGAGTTCGGTGCCGTCATCATGGTCTCGTCGGGCATTCCCGGCCAGTCGCAGACCCTGACCCTGCTCGTGCACTCCCGTTACATCGATGACCACAACACCTTCGGGGCCTACGCCGCGGCGACACTGCTGATGTCGATCGCTGTGGTGACCCTCCTGCTGATGACTCTGCTCGACCGTAAGAGGAGCACGACATGATTACCGTGACCGGGGCACGCAAGAACTACGGCGATTTCGCCGCGCTCGACGACGTCACCCTCGACATCCCGTCGGGCTCGCTCACGGCGCTGCTCGGGCCCAGCGGTTCGGGCAAGTCGACGCTGCTGCGGTCCATCGCCGGCCTCGAGCAGCCCGACTCGGGCACCATCACGATCGCCGGGAAGGACGTCACCGGGGTCCCGCCGCAGAAGCGCGACATCGGCTTCGTGTTCCAGCACTACGCGGCGTTCAAGCACATGACGGTGCGCGACAACGTCGCGTTCGGCCTCAAGATCCGCAAGCGTCCCAAGGCCGAGATCGCCAAGAAGGTCGACGACCTGCTCGCGATCGTCGGACTCGACGGCTTCCAGCACCGCTACCCGGCGCAGCTGTCCGGTGGTCAGCGTCAGCGCATGGCGCTGGCCCGTGCCCTCGCCGTAGACCCGCAGGTGCTGCTGCTCGACGAGCCGTTCGGCGCGCTCGACGCCAAGGTGCGCGACGACCTGCGCACGTGGCTGCGGCGCCTGCACGACGAGGTGCACGTGACCACGGTCCTGGTCACCCACGACCAGGAGGAGGCGCTCGACGTCGCCGACCGGATCGCGGTGCTCAACAAGGGGCGGATCGAGCAGGTCGGTACCCCACAGGAGCTGTACGACACCCCGGCCAACGACTTCGTGATGTCGTTCCTCGGGCCCGTGGCGCGGCTCAACGGGCAGCTGGTGCGCCCGCACGATCTGCGGCTCGAGCGCACCCAGATCCCGCAGTCGTTCGCGGCCACGGTCTCCCGCGTCGTGCACCTCGGGTTCGAGGTGCGGGTGGAGTTGCAGCCCAAGACCGGCGCGCAGGAACTCTCGGCCCAGATCACCCGCAGCGACGCCGAGGTCCTCGGCCTGCGGGAGGGCGAGACGGTGTATGTCCGGCCCACCGACATCACCGGGTAGCGCGGAAAGGACGAAGGCCCGGTCCCGCACGGGGCCGGGCCTTCGTGTATCCGGTACCGGTTCAGGAGCCGAGGGAACCGAAGGACAGTGATCCGCTGCTGCTTCCCTCCGCCAGCGGGCCGGCGGGAGCCAGTTCACGCATCAGCTCGAGCGCGGCGAGATCGGTCGTCGGGTTCTCCTGGTCGTCGGGAAGCACGTTCTTACCGTTCGCGAGCACGGTCACGCCCCAACCCGCGGAGGGCAGGAGGTAGGTGGCGCTGGTGCTGCCGTTCGAGGCGCCGTCCTTGAACGCGTAGGGATACGCGATGCCCTTCTGTGCCGGGTACAGCTGCCAGGCCATGCCCATCTGCGTCGAGCCTGGGGGATTCGCGAGTGTGCCGGGGGCCTCGAGCCCCTCCCACAGGAGGGTCCGGTTGTACAGGGCCTTCGCGTCCACACATTTGGGGTCGTCGCCCGGGCAGCCCGCATGCAGGTTGCCCGGATCGTCGGTGAGTCCGGACCGGTGGGTGACGAGATCCCCGAGCGTGATGGCAGATCCGTCCATCGTCGGGAACGTGACGTTCTGCTCGTAGTCCTGGGCGGGGTCGTCGAGCTCCGCCAGGCCCCGATAGATCCTCTTCGCGAGCAGTGCACCCGTGAACGTCTTGGTCTCCGATGCGATCTCGAACTGCGTCTGCGGGCCGACCTTGTGTTTGTTCTCCTTGTCCGCCAACCCGAAGTAATAGGTCGTGGTGATCGACTCGCCCGGCTGGTGTGGGTCGGGCTTGACGATCGCGATCGACATGCCGGGTGCGCTGTGGTCGACGACCGCGGCCGCGGCGCGCATGACCGTCTGGAGTTCCCAGGGGTCACCGATCACGGATCCCGGATTCGGGAGCACCGGAGTTGCTGCGGATGCCGGCGCGGTGGCGGTGGTGAGTGCGAGTGATGCTGTGGCGGCGAGGGTGAACGCCGTGGCGCCGACCCGTCGGCGGGCTCGGCGGAGAGTTCGCTGCATGGCCACGAGAATAAAGCTGCGGTAAAGATTTTCGCGCGACTATCGACGAGTCGAACGAGCGAATGATCAGGGGAGTGCCGTCCACGGACTCACGCAGTGGTAGCTCCGGTCCTGGTATACCAGTGGCGCCCCGAGGTGCTCGGGTGCGTAGATGTCCTCCACGGCGGCGGTCAGAACGGTCGCCGGGCCGGCATGCACGCTCGACAGGGGCGTACAGCGCAGGACGTGCCCGGTTCCGTGGATCATGGGTTCACCGGTCTCGAGGTGCGACCAGGACATCTCGGGGCCGAAGCGTCGGGTCCCGGGTGTGGCGAACAGCCGTGCCAGGGCGACGTTCTCGGCGGTCAGGAGGTGCACCAGGAAGCTGGCGGCGGATCCGACGACGGCGGCCGAGCCCCGATCGGACTGCAGCGAGAACCCGAGGATCGGCGGGTCCACCGCGACGGACGACACCGACGACGACGTCAGTCCGACAGGCCCGTCGTGGCCCTGCGCGGTGATGATCGCGACACCGGCGGGGTGGCCGCGGAACGCCCGGCGGAAGTCGCCGTTGAGCTGAGAAATCGGGGTGGCGGTCGTCAACGCGAGGTCCTTCGTCGGGGCGTCAGGGGGTCGTCCTCGACGCTAGAACCTGAAGTTCACTCGAGGTAAAGCGGTTGTGCCGAACGCCACGGCCGTCGGTCCGGGCACCTACGATCCCTCGTATGACGACGATCCGTCACCTCCGCAAGGCCGCGATGGCGATGCCCGAGGTGTCCGAGCCCGGCAGCGGTGACCTGCCTCCCGCGATCGGTCGGCCCGCAACCAGGGCGCTCGCCGGTGCGGGACTGTCGTCACTCGAGGACGTTGCCCGGCACACCGAATCCGAACTGCTTGCGATGCACGGCGTGGGCCCGAAGGCGATCCGGATCCTCGGTGAGGCGTTGGGTGATCGCGGGATGGCCTTTCGAACGTGATTCAGCGGGACGGGGCGAACAGCTCGCCCGGCTGAGCAGAAGGGAGAATGGTGCGCAATCGCCGGTGTGAACCAGGAGACTTTCGATGGCTGACTACTTCTATCCCGCCCTCACGATGAACATCTTGGTTGTTCTCTCGGCGTGGTGCCTGGCGAAGCCGAGTCGGCCCGCCGCCACAGCACTGGTTTCCGTTGCGGTCGTGTGGGTGTTCGCCAACGGCCCGTTGGAGGGCGGTGTCCTGTGGAGCCTGAGCCCGGAACACGGTCTGACGGTCTCCGATCTCCTGTCGGTGGCAGCAGTGGCGATTGCGGTCAGCGCATGGCGACGGACACGCAACGCCCGACCTGTCCGGAATAGGCCTCATCACCTGAGCCGCAACGAGTACCGAGGAACCGTCAAGCGGACCGTTCGATCCGGGCGTCCACGGCGAGCGTTGCTTCGTATCGATCGAGCGCGACGTCCGCGAGATGGGGGTGTGCACCGATGGTGTCGGCGAACAGCACCTCGGGGGCAGCCGCCAATGCTGCGGCACCGAGGCGGTCGGTGAGGCGGCCGGGAGCGAGGAACCACGGGGCGATCACGATGCGTTCGACCCCTCTCGAGCGCAGCAGGGAGATTGCCTGACCGACGGTGGGCTCCGCGGAGGTCGCGAAACAGGTGACAGCGCCGGCCCACCGCGTACCCTCCGCGAGGACCGCGGCCAGCCTACGGGTGTCGTCGTTCGCGGCGGTGTGTGACGATCCGACCGCCGCGAGCACGACCCCGGTGTCGGCGTCGTCGGCGGTGGCGCCGGCCGTGGTGATCCGGCTGCGCACCGCGTCGATCAGTCGACGGTCGTGCCCGAGGACGCCCGACTGCAGCACGGTCAGCTGCGGATGCCGGGCCCGGGCAGCGGCGAGGATTCCGGGCAGATCCACCCGAGCATGGAATGCGCTGCCGAGCAGCAACGGGACGGCGACTGCCGACGAATGTCCCTCGGCGGCAACCGCATCGACCACCTGATCGACCGACGGCGCGTTCAGGTCCAGGAAGCACAGCCGCACGTCGAGTTCCGGCCGCCGGGCGCGGATCGCCGCCACGGCAGCCGAGACCACCCGAGCGGATCGGGGGTCACGGCTGCCGTGGGCGACAGCGATCATTGGCGGCATCGCCGCCGTGATCAGCCGCGTCACGGTCTCAGACCCGCTCACCGAGTTCGACGGCCGCGATCGCATCGCCGACGAGTCCGGCGGCGAGGGTGTTGCCGCCGGCCGGGTCGATCAGCAGGAAGCAGCCGGTGTGGCGGTTGACGGTGTAGTCGTCCGCCACGATCTGCTCCGCGACGCGCACCGTGATCTTGCCGATCTCGTTGAGCTCGAGGGTTTCCGGGCTCAGCTCGGACGTCAGCTCCTGCTCGTCGAGGCGCTCGACGAGGGCCCCGACGATGGCCTGCGTGGTGCGGGTGCCGTGCTTGAGCAGCAGACGCGCACCCGGCCGCAGCGGCTTCTCGRCCAGCCAGCACACGGTGGCGTCGAACGTGTCGATCGGCTCGGGGGCGGAGATCGGCGAGGCGATGGTATCGCCACGCGAGACGTCCACGTCGTCGGCGAGCACCAGCGTCACACTGCGTCCCGCATGCGCGGAGTCGAGTTCGCCGTCGGCGGTATCGATCCGGGCGACCGTCGTCCGGGTTCCGGACGGCAGGATCACCACCTCGTCGCCGGGGGCGACGGACCCCGCCGCGACCTGTCCGGCGTAGCCGCGGTAGTCCGGGAACTCGGCGGTGCGCGGACGGATCACGTACTGCACCGGGAAGCGCAGGCCCACAGCGTGCTTGCCTTCATTGTCGCTGTCCACCGGCACCGACTCCAGATGCTCGATCAGCGTCGGCCCGTCGTAGTACGGCGTCTTCTCCGACCGCACCGCGACATTGTCGCCGTGCAGCGCGGACACCGGGATCTCCAGGACGTCCTCGGCGGCCCAGCCGAGCGAACCGGTCAGGGACCGGAACTCGGCGGAGATGTCGGCGAAGACCGTCGCCGGATCCTCCACGAGGTCGATCTTGTTGACCGCCAGCACCAGTCGCGGCACCCCGAGCAGCGCCAGCACCGCGGCGTGCTTGCGGGTCTGCGAGATGACGCCCTTGCGCGCGTCGACCAGCAGGATCACAAGCTGCGCGGTGGAGGCACCCGAGACGGTGTTGCGGGTGTATTGCACGTGCCCCGGGGTGTCGGCGAGGACGAACGAGCGGCGCGGGGTCGCGAAGTAGCGGTACGCGACGTCGATCGTGATGCCCTGCTCGCGTTCGGCGCGCAGGCCGTCGACGAGCAGTGACAGGTCGGGGGTGGACAGGCCCTTGTCGACCGACGCGCGGGTGACGGCGTCGATCTGGTCGGCCAGAACGGATTTGGTGTCGTACAGCAGCCGGCCCACGAGAGTGGACTTGCCGTCGTCGACACTGCCGGCCGTAGCCAGGCGCAGGAGCTTCGTCTCGCTCCGCTGGCTACGCTCGTGAAGGTCGCTCATGATCAGAAGTAGCCCTCTCGCTTGCGGTCTTCCATGGCCGCTTCGGAAACTCGGTCGTCACCACGGGTGGCGCCGCGCTCGGTGAGACGCGACGCGGCGACCTCGGCGAGGATCGCCTCGTTGTCGGCGGCGTCGGACAGGACCGCGCCGGTGGTCGAGCCGTCGCCGACGGTGCGGTAGCGCACCGAGAGCGTCTGCAGCTCTTCGCCGTCGGCCGGTCCGCCCCACACGCCCGGCGTCATCCACATGCCGTCGCGCTGGTAGACCGGACGCTGGTGCGCGTAGTAGATGCTGGCCAGCTCGACGTTGTCGCGCGCGATGTAGCGCCAGATGTCGAGTTCGGTGAAGTTGCTGAGCGGGAACACGCGCACCTGCTCGCCGGGGGAGTGCCGGCCGTTGTACAGGTTCCACAGCTCGGGGCGCTGCTTCTTGGGATCCCACTGGCCGAACGCGTTGCGCAGCGAGAAGATCCGCTCCTTGGCGCGGGCCCGCTCCTCGTCGCGGCGGGCGCCGCCGAACACCGCGTCGAAGCGGTTCTCGGCGATCGCGTCCAGCAGCGGGACCGTCTGCAACGGGTTGCGGATGCCGTCGGGGCGTTCGGTGAGCCGGCCGTCGGCGAGGTAGTCCTCGACCTTGGCCACGTGCAGGCGCAGGTTGTACTTCGCGACCACGTGGTCGCGGAAGTCGAGCACCTCCTGCAGGTTGTGCCCGGTGTCCACGTGCAGCAGCGCGAACGGCAGCGGCGCCGGCCAGAAGGCCTTGATCGCGAGGTGCAGCAGCACCGTCGAGTCCTTGCCGCCCGAGAACAGGATCACGGGGCGCTCGAACTCGCCCGCCACCTCACGGAAGATGTGGATGGCCTCGGACTCGAGGGCGTCGAGGGTGTCGAACTTGGTGCCGTCCAGCTGAAGCCGCGGCTCGGGGAGTGAGATGTCGATTGTCATGAGGCGTGCAACCCGCATTCTGTCTTGGCGGAACCGGCCCACCGACCGCTACGCGGATCGGCGCCGGGGAGAGGTTTGGCGGTGCACGGAGCGCACCCGATGGACGGATATCCCTCGTCGACGAGCGGATTCACCAGGATCGAATGCTCGTCGATGTACGCCTGCATGTCGTCGTCCGACCATGCGGCGATGGGATTGATCTTCACCAGTCCGAACGCCTCGTCGAAGGAGATCAGCGGGGCGTTCGCCCGGGTGGGGGACTCGACCCGGCGGATGCCGGTGACCCACGCCCGGTAGTTCTTCAGCGTCGCCTTCAGCGGCGCGACCTTGCGCAGCGCGCAGCAGCGATTGGGCTCGCGGGCGAACAGGTCCTTGCCCTCGGCCGCGTCCTGCTCGGCGACCGAGGCCTCGGCCTGCGCGTTGATGACGTTGACGCCGTACACCTGCTCCACCGCGTCGCGGGTGCCGATGGTCTCCGGGAAGTGGTAGCCGGTCTCCAGGAACAGCACGTCCACGCCGGGATGAACCTGTGCCGCAAGGTGAACGAGCACCCCGTCCTGCATGTTGGATGCCACGATGTAGCTGTTGCGATACCCCGTCGCTTCGCTCGCCCCGGCCCCGAAGGTGTCCTCCGTCCACCGCAGCAGTTCCCGCGCGGAGGCGCCGTCCAGTTCCGTGGCACCCCGCGCGGCCAACGCGCGGAGGTCGTCCTCGGTCGCCGTCGTCAGATCAACCGTCATCGCAAATCCCCCTCGTCTGCTCGAACTGCCCACTGTGCGAAGCGTTCACCCTCGTTGCGGTGCTTCACGAAGTTGCGCACCACCCGGTCGATGTAGTCGCCGAGTTCCGCGCTGGTCACCTTGTGCTGGCGCAGCTTCCGGCCGAAGGCGCTGTCCAGGCCGAGGCTGCCGCCCAGGTGCACCTGGAAGCCCTCGATCTGGTTGCCCTCGCCGTCGTCGACCAACTGGCCCTTGAAGCCGATGTCGGCGATCTGGGACCGGCCGCACGAGTTGGGGCAGCCGTTGATGTTGATCGTGATCGGGACGTCGAGCTGGGCGTTGATGTCCGCGAGCCGCTCCTCGAGCTCGGGTGCGAGCACCTGCGAGCGCTTGCGGGTCTCCACGAACGACAGTTTGCAGAACTCGATACCGCTGCACGCCAGCAGGTTCCGGCGCCAGTGCGACGGCCGCGCGTGCAGGCCGAGCGGCTGCAGTTCGGCGATCAGCTCCTCGACCTTGTCGTCGGCGACGTCGAGCACGATCAGCTTCTGGTAGGGCGTGAAGCGGATGCGGTCGGAACCGATCCGCTCCGCCGCGTCGGCCACCTTGGTGAGGATCGTGCCCGACACACGACCGGCGATGGGGGAGAACCCGATCGCGTTGAGGCCGTTACGCAGCTTCTGGACACCGATGTGATCGATCGGGCGCTCCGGCTTCTCCGGCGCGAGGCCGTCGATGAGCTTGCGCTTCAGGTACTCGGTCTCGAGCACCTCACGGAACTTCTCGATTCCCCAATCCTTGATCAGGAACTTCAGCCGCGCCTTCGCACGCAGACGGCGGTAGCCGTAGTCGCGGAAGATCGAGACCACGGCCTCCCACACGTCCGGGACCTCGTCCAGCGGCACCCACACGCCGACACGCTGCGCCAGCATGGGGTTGGTCGACAGGCCGCCGCCCACCCACAGGTCCAGGCCCGGGCCGTGCTCGGGGTGGTTGACGCCCACGAACGCGACGTCGTTGATCTCGTGCACCACGTCCTGCTGTCCGGAGATCGCTGTCTTGAACTTGCGCGGCAGGTTCGAGTATTCGGGATCGCCGATGTAGCGGCGGACGATCTCGTCGATCGCCGGCGTCGGGTCGAGGACCTCGTCGAACGACTCGCCGGCCAGGGGAGAGCCGAGCACGACGCGCGGGCAGTCGCCGCACGCCTCGGTGGTCTTGAGTCCGACGGCCTCGAGTCGCTTCCAGATCTCCGGGACGTTCTCGATCTCGATCCAGTGGTACTGGACGTTCTCGCGGTCCGAGAGGTCGGCGGTGTCACGACCGAACTCGGTGGACAGTTCGCCGACCGTGCGCAGTTGCTCGGCGGTGAGCGCGCCCGCGTCGCACCGCACCCGCATCATGAAGTACTTGGCCTCGAGCAGGTCGATGTTCTCGTCGCCGGTGAAGGTGCCGTCGTAGCCCTCTTCGCGCTGCGTGTACAGGCCCCACCAGCGCATACGCCCGCGCAGGTCGGCCTTGTCGATGCTGTCGAAACCCTGCTTCGAGTAGATGTTCTCGATGCGCGCGCGGACGTTGAGCGGGTTGTCGTCCTTCTTGATCTGCTCGTTCGCGTTGAGCGGCTCGCGGTAGCCGAGGGCCCACTGGCCCTCGGAGACACGCTTCTTCGGACGCGCGGTGCGCGCCGGCGGGCTCACGGCAGATTCGGCGTCGGTGGTCGACGTCATGGGTGCTCCTGAATTTCGTGAATCTCACGGTGCACCGGTCGAAGACAGGGGAGGAGGGCTGTTTCCTCGCGGGGATCGTCCTCGGCCGGCCGGGATAAGCGGGCAGAAACGGGGAGACGAACACAGGCGAGCGTCGACTGCACTCAGGGCAGGGGGACGCCGGGCTGCTTTACACGCCGCAGGGCAGACAACAACAGCTACAGACACGCTTGAGGTCGACGTGGCGTCTGGCCACCAATCGCACCCCGGTATCTGTCATGGCGGCCATTCTGCCATGGGATTTGCCGTCTGCCGACCACTGGGGACATATTTCCCCCAAATTCTCGGGAAATGTCCCGATCTCGTGGGGGAACGTGGCGCCGATGACGGCGGCTGGGACACTGGAGACGTGAGTGGATCTGCTGCCTCGACCCCTGCCGTCGACTCGATACCCTTCGAGCTTCCCGACTCGGCCCTGGCGGGAGTGGGGACGCGTCCGTTCGGGATCTACGTCCACGTGCCGTTCTGCGCCACGCGGTGCGGCTACTGCGATTTCAACACCTACACCGCGGGGGAGCTGGGCACGTCCGCGTCCCCGCAGTCCTGGCTCGAGGCTCTGAAGCGGGAGTTGGCGCAGGCCGCCGACATCACGGGTGGGCCCGCGGTCGACACCGTCTTCGTGGGTGGGGGCACGCCCTCGCTGCTCGGTGCGGACGGTTTGGCGGAGGTTCTCGGGGCCGTGCGCGGCAGCTTCGGGCTGGCTCCCGGGGCGGAGGTCACCACCGAGTCGAATCCCGAGTCCACGTCACCCGAGTTCTTCGGCGCGCTGCGCGGCGCCGGCTACACGCGGATCTCGCTCGGGATGCAGTCCGCGGCACCGCACGTGCTCAAGGTCCTCGACCGCACCCACACGCCGGGGCGGGCCGTGGCCGCCGCGCGTGAGGCGCGCGCAGCCGGGTTCGACCACGTCAACCTGGATCTCATCTACGGCACGCCCGGAGAGGGCGACGCCGACCTGGACGCCTCGCTCGACGCGGTGCTCGGTGCCGGCGTCGACCATGTGTCCGCGTACGCGCTCATCGTCGAGGACGGCACCGCGCTGGCCCGCAAGGTCCGGCGCGGCGAGCTGCCTGCTCCCGACGACGACGTCCTCGCGTCCCGCTACGAGCGCATCGACGCGCGTCTCGCCGAGGCGGGCCTGCGCTGGTACGAGGTGTCGAACTGGGCGGCCGACGACGACGCCCGCTGCTTCCACAACCTGGGCTACTGGGACGGCGGCGACTGGTGGGGCGCCGGCCCCGGAGCGCACAGTCACATCGGCGGAGTGCGGTGGTGGAACGTCAAGCACCCCGCGCGGTACGCGGACCGCCTGTCCGCCGGGGAGCTGCCGGTCGGCGGCAGCGAGACCCTCAGTGCCGAGGACGTGCACGTGGAGCGGGTGATGCTCACCGTGCGGCTGCGGACCGGGTTGCCGCTGGCGGACCTGTCCGAGGGTGAGCGTGCGGCCGCCGAGCGGGTCGTCGCCGACGGACTCGCGACGATCGCCGACGACCACCTGATCCTCACTGACCGCGGTCGGCTGCTCGCCGACGCCGTGGTCCGGGACGTCCTCGACTGAACCGGAGGGGCGGGGGTATCAGTCGTCGGCGAGGGCGGCGTCGTAGTCGTAGACCCGGGCGTGCAGGACGACGCGATTGCGCAGGGCGGACCGGACCGCGTGGTGGACGCCGTCCTCGAGGTAGATGTTGCCCTCCCACAGCACCGCGTGCGGGAACAGGTCGCCGTAGAACGTGGAGTCCTCCGACAGCAGTCGATCGAGTTCCAGGACTCTCGTGGTGGTGACGATCTCGTCCAGTCGCACCTGGCGCGGGGGGATCTGCGCCCAGTCCCGCAGCGTCAACCCGTGCTCCGGATACGGCTTGCCGTCCCTGACACCCTTGAAGATCATCGCTCTAGCCGCCTGAGTTCCTCGTGTGGACCGGATCACCAATGCCGGTCACCCCGACGGTCACCCTACGGCCTGCGACGGCTGTTCGGTTCGTACCGAATGCCCGGCGCGGCCTGCGGCGTTCGGAATCGCGCCGGCCATTAGACTGGGTAGCGAGGTGGGCACGAAGCACGGCGGTGCCCGCGTACCGGGGGCCACCACGTCGGGTCCCGTTCTCGTGGCGAAGTGGAGGTGGGCAGCGGTGTCGAGTACGGATGAACGGAGATTCGAGGTTCTCCGGGCGATCGTCGCCGACTATGTCGCCACCCAGGAGCCCATCGGATCGAAGGCGCTGGTGGAACGCCACAACCTGGGCGTTTCCAGCGCGACGATCCGGAACGACATGGCGGTACTCGAGGCCGAGGGCTACATCACGCAGCCGCACACCAGTTCGGGCCGGGTGCCCACCGACAAGGGGTACCGGCAGTTCGTCGACCGCATCGCCCAGGTCAAGCCGCTGTCGTCGGCCGAGCGGCGCGCCATCCTCGAGTTCCTCGAGTCCGGTGTGGACCTGGATGACGTCCTGCGTCGCGGTGTGCGATTGCTCGCACAACTCACCCGCCAGGTCGCCGTCGTGCAGTACCCGACGTTGTCGGCGTCGTCGGTGCGTCACCTCGAGGTGGTGGCGCTCACGCCGGCACGCCTGCTGCTGGTGCTGATCACCGACTCGGGGCGCGTCGACCAGCGGATCGTCGAGCTCGGTGACGTGATCGACGAGGAGGACCTGTCGCGGTTGCGGGCCCTGCTCGGCGGGGCGCTCGAGGGCAAGCGACTCGCGGCGGCGTCCATCGCGGTGTCCGAACTCGCGGAGGATGCGCCGGAGAACCTGCGTGACGCCGTGGTCCGGTCGGCGACTGTGCTGGTCGAGACGCTGGTGGAGCATCCCGAGGATCGGCTGGTCCTCGGCGGCACCGCCAACCTCACCCGCAATGCGGCCGACTTCACGATGCAGGCAGGATTGCCGGGGTCGCTGCGTTCGGTGCTCGAGGCGCTCGAAGAGCAGGTGGTGGTGCTCAAGCTGTTGGCCGCCACCCAGGATGCCGGTCGCGTGACCGTGCGGATCGGCGAGGAGACCCAGGTCGCGGAGATGCGCGGCACGTCGGTGGTCTCCACCGGTTACGGGGCCGCCGGCACCGTCCTCGGCGGTGTGGGGGTCCTCGGACCGACTCGGATGGACTATCCGGGAACAATTGCCTCGGTGGCTGCCGTTGCCAGGTACATCGGCGAGGTACTCGCCGAGCGATAGCGTGCGGCCGGGCACCCGCACCGGTCCCGGATCTTCCGGCACCGGAGCTGCTCACCGTGTGATGCGAACGAAGTAGAGAAGGACGAGATACCCAAAGTGGCACGGGATTACTACGGCACGCTCGGCGTCGGGCCGAACGCGACCGACCAGGAGATCAAGCGCGCATACCGGAAGCTCGCCCGCGAGCTGCACCCCGACGTCAACCCGGACGAGTCGGCGCAGGCGCGGTTCCGCGAGGTCTCCACTGCGTACGAGGTGCTCACGGATCCGGAGAAGCGGCGCATCGTCGATCTCGGCGGCGATCCGATGGAGTCCGGCGGTGGCGCGGGTGCCGGTGGCTTCGGTGGAGCCGGTTTCGGTGGTCTCGGTGACGTCTTCGAGGCGTTCTTCGGTGGCGGCGGTGGCGGCGGTCGCGGGCCCAAGGGGCGCGTGCAGCCGGGCGCCGATTCGCTGCTGCGCACCAAGCTGACCCTCGACGAGTGCGCCACCGGTGTCACCAAGCACATCACCGTCGACACCGCGATCCTGTGCGACAGCTGCACCGGCTCGGGCACGCACGGCGATTCGCAGCCGGTCCGCTGCGAGACGTGTGGCGGCGCGGGTGAGGTCCAGTCCGTGCAGCGGTCGTTCCTCGGCCAGGTGATGACGTCGCGTCCGTGTCCGACGTGCCGTGGCGCCGGTGAGACCATCCCGGACCCCTGCCACAAGTGCGGCGGCGACGGCCGCGTCCGCGCCCGCCGCGACATCTCCGTCAAGGTGCCCGCCGGTGTCAGCAACGGCATGCGTATCCGGCTCGCTGCGCAGGGTGAGGTCGGCCCCGGCGGCGGCCACCCCGGCGACCTGTACGTCGAGGTGATCGAGCAGCCGCACGACGTGTTCGTCCGCGACGGCGACGACCTGCACTGCACCATCCGCGTCCCCATGGTCGACGCCGCGCTCGGCACCTCGGTCACGCTCGACACCATCATCGACGGACCCACCGAGATCACCGTCGACCCCGGCACCCAGCCCGGATCGGTGTCGATCCTGCGCGGCCACGGGATGCCGAAGCTGCGCTCGGGTGTCCGCGGCGACGTGCACGCCCACCTCGAGGTGGTGATCCCGTCGCGCCTCGACGGCAAGCAGAGCAAGCTGCTGCAGGAGTTCAAGAACCACCGCGACCGCGACCACGCAGAGGTCGTGTCCACCGGTTCGCAGAACAGCGGGGGCCTGTTCTCCCGCCTGCGTGATGCGTTCAGTGGACGCTGACCGACGCGGGGTCCGCTGATGGCCGCCACCGTCTTCTATCTCGATCCGCTGCCCGACGTCGGGCAGCTTGCCGTGCTCGACGGGCCCGAGGGCCGTCACGCCGCGACGGTGCGGCGCATCAAGCCGGGGGAGCGACTGCTCCTCGCCGACGGTCGCGGTGGGATCGCCGACGCGACGGTCACGGCCGCTGCAAAGGACCGGCTCGACCTCGAGGTGACCGCGCGCCGCGATCAGCGGCCGCCGTCGCCGGCGGTGACGCTGGTGCAGGCGCTGCCCAAGGCCGAACGCTCCGAGTTGGCCGTCGAGCTGGCCACCGAGGCCGGGATCGACGCGGTGGTGCCGTGGCAGTCGTCGCGGTGCGTGGCCCGCTGGGAGGGCGCCAAGACTCAGAAGGGTGTCACGCGCTGGCGGAACACCGCGGTGGCCGCGGCCAAGCAGGCGCGCCGTGCGTTGGTCCCCGAGGTCGCCGAACTCCATCACACCCCGCAGGTGCTCGAGCGGGTGCGCGACGTGGTCGGACGCGGTGGCGTCGTCGCCGTGCTGCACGAGTCGGCGCAGTTGCCGCTCGCGTCGCTCCCACTGCGGGACGCCCCCGAGGTGATGCTGGTCGTCGGCCCCGAGGGCGGGCTATCCGACGACGAGGTCGCCGCGCTCACCGCGGCCGGCGCGACCGCGGTCCTGCTGGGTCCGACGGTGCTGCGGACGTCGACGGCCGCGGCCGTCGCGTTGGGTGCGATCGGTGTGCTGACGGATCGCTGGACGACGGCACCGCTCCAATAGTCATGAGCAGAACGAAGATCGAGTACGGCCCCGAACCACAGCAGTTCGGGCATCTCTACCTTCCGAACGGCGCGCAGGCGCCGGTGCCGGTGCCGGTGGTGATGCTGATCCACGGTGGCTATTGGAGTGCCGACTTCCACCTGAATCTGGCGACCGCGTTTGCGGTCGAGCTCGCCCGGCGTGGTGTCGCGGCATGGAACGTCGAGTACCGCCGTGTCGGTGCCGGCGGCCGCTGGGCCGAGACGAGCGCGGACATCGCTGCCGCGCTCGCCGCGACCGCGACGCTGTTGCCGGAGCACTCGCCGATTCCGCTGGATCTCGGCAACGTCCGGATCGTCGGCCATTCGGCCGGTGCGCAACTCGCGGTCTGGGTTGCCGGGCAACGAGATTCGCTCGTCCGACCCGAGCGGGTGGTGTCCCAGGCCGGGGCCCTGGACCTGGCCTCGCGGTCCGCGACCCGGCGTGGCGGCGTCGTCCTCGAAGATCTGTTCGGGGTGGACCACGCGAGCGATCCGCAGATCTATCTCGACGCCTCCCCACTGCACCGGGTCCCGACCGGGATCCCGACGGTGTGCCTCCACGGTGCCGAGGACCTGCGTATCCCGGCCTCGGGCAGCCGCGTGTACGTGGAGAGGGCCGTCGCGGCGGGGGATCGGGCGGTGCTGTGGGAGGTGCCTGGGGAGGGCCACAACGATTTCCTCGACCGCGGCTCGCGGTCCTGGGAACTGTCGCTGCGCGCGGCCCTGGATCCGGCTCCTTGGTCCGTCGGTGGCGAGGCATAGCGGTCACTGGCTCCCGTTCGAGGACCCGGCGGTGTTCAGTCGTCGAGTGCCTCCTCGATGAGCGGTTCGAGAGTGCGGTTGGCCTCGGGCGGGAGACCGGTGGTCAGGGTGTCGACGGCGTCGATCACCTCGTCGCGTTCCAGGGTGTACAGGAACTGGCGCTTGCGGTTGAGGCCCGAGATGACGTCGAGGAATTCGGTGACCGAGGCCGTCACGGTCTTCGCGTAGCCGGTCTCGTCGGTGCGGGACGCGTCGGCGTCGCGCACCTGCCGCAGCGCCGTGACGAATGCGGTGCGGGCCTGCTTCGCTGTTGCTGCCGGGATGCCGTCGCGTCCGTCCCAGTGCCGCAGCGGGTTCTCGAAGTTCTCGGCCAGCCACTCGGGTTTGCGGGGCCTGCGCACGCTCAGCGAGACGTGCGACGCCTTCTTGTACATCGCGCGCACGCGGGTGGCGACGTCGGTCGGGATGCTGTCGAGGTCGAGGCTCGTGAGCGCCGGCAGCTCGCCCGGCCCCGGGAAGTCGCCGGGCTCGTAGCCGAACAGGTCGCACAGCCACAGCGTCTCCAAGGTCGGCAGCGCCGGCAACTCGGACAGTCCGCGGAGCAGACCGGGCGCACCGAACAGGTGCAGCCAGGAAGTGTTCGGGAAGCACTCGGCGACATCGGAGATGTCCAGGTCGTCGATGGCTCCGATCCGCAGTCCCTGCACGCGGTCGAGTCCGCGCACCGGCGGCACCGTCCCGGTGAGTTGCACCGAGATCCAGCGGCCGTCCTGATCGGCGACGACCTGCAGCATCGCGAGCGCCTCGGGTGTCTCGGCGCTCGGGCCGTCGAGCAGACCGTCGCGCGAGTCGAAGCGATTCACCGCACCCGCGCCGTGCAGGAGCAGAAGGTCCAGGCTCGGCGGGAGTACGAGTCGTTCCAGCCCCGTGATGTCCACCGACAGTCGGTCCAGGCTCGTGCGGGAGAGGTCGAGTTCACGCCGGCCGTGCCCGGTGAGGGTCAACTCGTTGACCAGCGGGGACGATTCCAGGAACGGCACGAGGTCATCGCGCCAGGAGTGGAGTGTGACCTGGTACAGCGCGGGCCAGGCCCGCAGCGACTCCATGCAGAAATCGTCGCCGACCCGGTACCCGGCGTCGTCTCTGAAGCTGCGCGCCGCGGCCAAGCGCGCCTCGTACGGGTCACCGTTGCGCGCGTAGACGAGGCCCGGAGTTGTCGCGATCTCCTCGCTGTCCAGGGCCGCCTTGAACGCCGAGGTCGTTTCGGTCGGCGTGACGTCCCACCGATGCTGGCGCGCGATGTCGTGCTCGAAATCCCATGACCCGGAGGACCGCGAGACGGTCTCGCCGGTCACGGGCAGACTCCCGATCCGCCGATACGACTCGGGCACCGGGAGCGCCACCTCCATCACGACCTCCTCGGGGCGCCAGAACATGAAGTCCTTCACCATCCGTGGCACGCCGGCCAACGCGGTGACGTCCGGCACCGCTGCGCCCGTCCACGCGAGCACCGCGACCGTTGCCAGCCGCTCGGTCTCGTCGGCCGCGACGACCTGACACGCCCCGTACCGGTCGATCCGCTCGATGGGAAACACGAGAACATCCCCCACTGTCGGGACGAATGCACGTGATTCAGATTCGGTCATGGCGCGCCTCCGTGCGGTGCCTCGATCACGCCGTCGCCGGTGTCGGGGTGCAACTCGACACGCACCCAGGCGATGTCGGAGGACGCCTCGAGTACACGTAGTCGCGTGGCGATCTCCGCGAGCGGCGAACGACCGTAGCCCCACTGGTTCGGCGCTAAGGAATCCTCCTGGGTGTTTCCGTCGAAGAACTCGGACAGCGTCAGAAGCGGCAGCCGGTCGCCGTCGGTGCGGCGTTCGATCTCTTCGGTCGTGATCATCGTGTGCCACCGTCGTCGTGTGTGTCGACGCCGTAGTGCTGCACGACGAGCCGCGCGAGCCGGTCTGGGTACTCCCAGAACGCCTCGTCGAGCTCCTGCAGCCGGTCGTGGTCGGCGTCGGTGAGCAGACCCGGAAGATCGGCGAGTGAGACGACCTCGTCGGCGTACGGCTCGATCACCGCGTACATCCTGCGGACGAGCTCTGCGGCCCTGCGTGCACCGATCAGGTCGAGCGCGGCGACAGCGGTGAGATGGTTTCGCTCGCCCCAGTTTCCGAAGAACTGCAAGAACCCGCCGTTGTTGACGTCGGCCTCCAGGCGCCACAGGGCGACCAGCTCGTGGTCGCGCTGCGACACGGTATCCACGTCCCAGCCGGCCTGCTGCAAGCGACCGAGCGCGGCCTCGTAGAGCCGGTTCTGGAGGATCTCCCAGACGCTCACCATGCCCTCGTCGTCGGGTTTCCACAGCTCCGGCCAGTTCACACCGTGCCCGTCGTCGGCGAGCACCCAGCGGGCGCGCTCGGCGGGTGTCGCCTTCTCGACGCGGATGTACCGCACGATCGGGGTCGTCAGTACGTCGCCGTTCGTGAGCGCCAGCACGATGTGTGTGTCAGTGAACCCGACCTCGGCGATTCGGCAGTCAGTCATCGGGCGACCTCTCTCGCACGTCCTCGATCAGGCCGATGTAGGGCAGCCCGTTGTAGGTCCGGGAAACCACCCGACGACGCGTCCTCCGTCATGATGCCGCTCCTCTCGCTTCCCGCGGGCCGCAAACTGGCTGGTGCGACCGCGCAAGCAGCATGATCGGCCGACGCCGTACCTTAGTTGTCCATGCCGACACGGTCGACGGTCCGACCGGGCAGGATGCCCGCGACCACCACCGCGCCGACCGCGAGCGCGAGGCCGCCCACGAGACTGGCCTGCGAGATCGCATCGGCGAATGCCGCGGTGGCGGCCTCCATCAGCGGCTGTGCCTGCGCCTGCGCGAGCATGTTCTGCGACATCTCCTCGGCGACGATCGCGGCTCCGCCCACCGACTCGCCGGAGGCCTCGAGTCCCTGCGCCACCAGATCCGCCTGTGGCCCCGTGAGTTTCGGGATCGGGAGCGCAGCGAGGAATCCGGAGATGCCGTCCTTGTAGGCCGAGGCGAGGACCGAGCCGAGGATGGCGATGCCGAGCGATCCGCCGAGTTCGATCGCGGTGTCGTTGAGTCCGCCGGCCGCACCGAGGTCGCTGTCGGGGAAGCTGCCCATGAGCGCATCGGTGGCGGGTGAGACCGACAGCCCGACACCGATTCCGAGCAGCACCAGCGTCGGGACGAAGTCGGCGTACCCGGACGCGGCGTCGACGCGGACGAGCAGCAACACGCCGATCGCAGCCACCGCCATCCCTCCGGCGACGGCGGCGCGGGTGCCGATCCGAGGGACCAGGCGGGCGCTGGCCGCGGCGCCGACCGAGACCGCCACCGCGAGCGGCAGCAACCGGACGCCGGTCGCGAGCGGGCCGAAGCCCAGCACGAACTGGAACTGCTGGGCGACGAAGAACATCGCGCCGAACGCGGCGAGGAACACCAGCAGCACCGCGAGCGCCGCGCCGCCGACCTTGCGTTCGCCGAGTTTGCGCACGTTGAGGAGGGGCTGTTCGTGCCGCAGTTCCCAGAGCGCGAACGCGGCGAGTCCGACAGCGGAGACGACGGCCGCGGCAACCGCTCGCGAGGTCCAGCCGAAGTGGAATCCGTCGATGATCGCGAACACGAGCGCGCCGATCGTCACCACCGACAGCAGCCCGCCGATCCAGTCGATCCGGCCCAGGCCGTGCGCCTTCGACGGCGGGACCAGCACGAGTGCGGCGACGATCGCGAACGCGGCGATCGGCACATTGATGAGGAAGGTCGAGTGCCACGAGCGGCTTTCGAGCAGCCAGCCCGCGAGCAGCGGTCCGAGTGCGATCGCCAGCCCCGACGTCGCGGCCCACGCGGCGATCGCCCGGGCGCGTTCCGCGGCGGGGAACGTCGCAACCAGCAGGGACAGGGTCGCCGGCATGATGATCGCGGCACCCACGCCCATGATCATCCGGGCCGCGATCACCGACGTCGTGCTGTCGGCGAGGCTGCCGAACACGGCGCCGCCGCCGAAGACGAGCAGGCCGGCGAACAGGGCGCCGCGGCGGCTGTACTTGTCGCCGATGACCCCGAACAGCAGCATCAGCGCCGCGTAGGGGACGGTGTACCCGTCGATGACCCACTGCAGGTCCGAACTCGTCAGCTGCAGGTCGCGGGTCATGTCCGGCGCCGCGACGATGAGGGCGGTGTTTGCCATCACCACGATCAGCAGGCTCAGACAGAGCACTCCCAGTGCCGCCCATCGTCGCCGATAGGGCTCCGTCATGCGGTCCACCGGTGTGGTGGCCAGACCCGGCAATCGCGTCAGCGTGACCGTCATCGTCGTTCCCTCCCTACCCCCGGGCGTCCTCCGCGCCGAGAACATTGCACACTGATGTGCAAGTTAGCTATCTGCACACGAGTGTGCAAGAAGGGTGTGATGGAGGCCACGTGGTCGCGGATCGAACACGCCTGCCGGTATCCGACGTTCGAGCGGCGCGGCGGGCGGGTGGGGGAGGATGGCTTCGTGAGTTCCGAGTCCTCGACGTCCCCCTCGCCACCGCCGCAACAGCGGCCGCAGGCGCGGGCGAACCGTGCCCGCATTCTCGAGGCGGCGATCACGGCGTTCGCGGCCGATCCGGACTCCAGCATGGACGAGGTGGCCCGTGCGGCGGGGGTGGTGCGCCGGACCGTGTACTCGCATTTCCCGAACCGGGACGCGCTGATCGAAGGGTTGGTCGCCGAGGCGTCCGCCGCGATCGCGGTGAGCCTCGTCACCGGCCCGCCCCTGCCCGAACGACCCGACCTGGCGCTCGCGGTGCTGGCGCTGCGTACGTGGCCGATCGGCGACCGCTTCCGGGTTCTGCTCTCGTTCGCTCGTCGCGAACTGGGGGAGGACCGAATCCACGACCTGCTCGACCCGCTGCGGGCGACCACGGTCGGCAATGTCGAGCGGGGCCAACGGGACGGGGTGTTCTCGTCGTACCTGCCCGCCGACCTTCTGGTCGCGATGGACGAGGGTATGACGTTGACACTGCTCGAGCGCGCGAATCAGGGTGTGATCAACGACCGCGGCGAGACCTTCGCGACCGCGAGTCTGGTACTGCTGGGTCTGCCGCCCGAGCGTGCGGCCGACATCGTGGCGGAGGCGGCGCGCTGGTTGCGGGATCCGGGCGAACCGGGCGGTAGGTCCGAGGGGTAACTCGGTGGGCGTGATCACTGTCGGGCGCTAGACTTTGGGCACACATGACAGCCCGTCGTGGACGGATCGGACCTGAAAGTAGGCCATAGCCCTCACGTGAGTGAACAAGTCGAGAACGGCAGGTCGCGTTACAGCGACTCCCCGCAGGATCCCACGCAGCCGGCCGAGCGCACCGTGCGCTCGAGCATGGAACTCCCGCCCGAGGTGGTGCCGCCCCTGCTCGGGTCTTCCGATGAGAACCTGACCGCTCTCGAACAGGTCCTCGACGCCGACATCCATGTCCGCGGCAATGCGGTCACCCTCACCGGCACCCCCGCCGACGTCGCGCTCGCCGAGCGGGTGCTCGAGCAGCTCGCCGCGTTGGTTCGCCGCAATCAGCCCATCACGCCGGACGCGGTGCGCCGGACCGTCGGCATGCTCACGCAGGGTCTGTCCGAGTCGCCGGCCGACGTGTTGAGCCTGGACATCTTGTCGCGGCGCGGCAAGACGATCCGGCCGAAGACGCTCAACCAGAAGCGCTACGTCGATGCGATCGACGAGAACACCATCGTGTTCGGTGTCGGCCCGGCCGGTACCGGCAAGACGTACCTCGCGATGGCGAAGGCCGTGCAGGCGTTGCAGAGCAAGCAGGTGACGCGGATCATCCTGACCCGTCCGGCCGTCGAGGCCGGCGAGCGCCTGGGCTTCCTGCCGGGCACGCTGCACGAGAAGATCGACCCGTATCTGCGTCCGTTGCACGACGCGCTGCACGACATGATGGATCCCGAGGCGATCCCGAAGCTCATGCAGGCCGGCGTCATCGAGGTCGCGCCGCTCGCGTACATGCGTGGCCGCACCCTCAACGACGCGTTCATCATCCTCGACGAGGCGCAGAACACCACGGCCGAGCAGATGAAGATGTTCCTCACCCGACTCGGGTTCGGCTCCAAGATCGTCGTCACCGGCGACGTCACGCAGGTCGACCTGCCGGGTGGGGCGCGCTCGGGCCTGCGGGCGGCCACCGAGATCCTCGACGACATCGACGGCATTCACTTCGCGATTCTCGACAGCAGCGACGTGGTCCGGCACCGCCTGGTCTCCGACATCGTCGACGCGTACGACCGCTTCGAGTCGACCCGCGCGGCCGACATGCCGCTGGGGAACCGTGCGCACCGACGAGCGGTCCAGTCGCGCTCGCAGCGGCGGTAGGGTTGTTTCCGCCCCAGCACGGCTACCGCGCGCCCGCGGACGACGAAAGAGCGACGTAAATGAGTATCGAGATCTCCAACGAATCGGGGATGGAAGTCTCCGACGAGGACCTGATCAGCGTCGCGCGCTTCGTGATCGCCCGGATGGACGTCCATCCCGCGGCGGAACTGTCGATGGTGCTCGTGGATTCGGCCACGATGGCCGATCTGCACATGCGCTGGATGGACCTGCCCGGCCCCACCGACGTGATGTCGTTCCCGATGGACGAGCTCGAGCCCGGCGGTCGCCCGGACGCGCCGGAGCCGGGTCCGTCGATGCTCGGTGACATCGTGCTGTGCCCGTCCTTCGCCGCCGACCAGGCGCAGAACGCGGGCCATTCGCTCGATCACGAGCTGGCGCTGCTGACCGTCCACGGTGTCCTTCACCTCCTCGGCTACGACCATGCCGAGCCGGAGGAGGAGAAGGAGATGTTCGGGCTGCAGAATCAGCTGCTGGCCGAATGGTACGAGGATCTGCGCCGCGCCGAACGTGAGGCCGAACTCGCCGCCCGGGACCAGCGGTTGCTGGGCAAGGCCGGGTTCTTCGATGGCCCCGAACAGTGATGTCCGGCGGACGGTGATCGGCCGGTGAGTGACGCCGTCGTCCTGATCGTTCTCGCCGTCGTCCTGGTCCCGCTCGGTGGTCTGTTCGCTGCCGTCGATTCGGCGCTGAACACGCTCTCCCCGGCGCGGGTGGACGAGTTGGCCAAGGACGACCGTCCGGGCGCGGCGCGGCTGGTGCGGATCGTCTCCGACCGTCCCCGCTACGTCAATCTCATGGTCCTGCTGCGGATCCTCTGCGAGATCGCGGCCGCCGTCCTGCTCGCGGGCGCGCTGATCGATCTGCTCGGAGCCGTATGGGGCATGGTCGTCACGATCGTGGTGATGGTGCTCGTCGACTACGTGGCCATCGGTGTCGGCCCCCGCACCCTGGGTCGGCAGCGCGCGTATCCGCTCGCCCTGGCGTCGGCGGTTCCGCTGGTCGCGCTGGGCACGTTGCTCAGCCCGGTCAGCAGGCTGCTGATCGTCGTCGGCAACGCGCTCACCCCCGGTAAGGGGTTCCGGGCGGGCCCGTTCGCGTCGGAGATCGAACTGCGCGAGCTGGTGGATCTGGCACAGGAACGCGGCGTGGTGGCCGACGAGGAACGCCGGATGATCCAGTCGGTGTTCGAACTCGGCGACACCTCCGCCCGCGAGGTGATGGTGCCGCGGACCGAGATGGTGTGGATCGAGGCGGACAAGAGTGCCGGCCAGGCCACGTCGCTTGCGGTGCGCTCCGGGCACTCGCGGATCCCCGTGGTCGGCGAAAACGTCGACGACGTGCTGGGCGTGGTGTACCTCAAGGACCTGGTGCAGCAGACGTACTACTCGTCCGACGGTGGCCGCAGCGTCACGGTGGCGCAGGTGATGCGCCCCGCCGTGTTCGTGCCGGATTCGAAGCCGCTGGACAGCCTCCTCGCCGAGATGCAGCGCGACCGCAACCACATGGCGGTGCTGGTCGACGAGTACGGCGGCATCGCGGGCCTGGTCACCATCGAGGATGTGATCGAGGAGATCGTCGGTGAGATCGCCGACGAGTACGACACCGACGAGACCCCGCCCATCGAGGACCTCGGTGACGGCACCTACCGGGTGTCGGCGCGGTTGCCCGTCGAGGACCTGGGCGAGCTGTTCGACATCGAGATCGAGAACGACGAGGTCGAGACGGTCGGCGGACTGCTCGGCTACGAGCTCGGCCGCGTGCCGCTGCCCGGTTCGCAGGTCGAGACCGCGGGCCTGCGACTGCGCGGCGAGGGCGGAGCCGACGTACGCGGGCGCGTGCGGATCAGCACCGTTCACGTCGAGCGCGTGGCGACCGAAGAACATACCGAGAACGACCATGTGGACGAAGACGGAAACGTGAGCCAGGAGTGACCATGACCGATAACGAATTCCGTTCCGGCTTCGTCTGTTTCGTCGGACGGCCCAACACGGGCAAGTCGACGCTGACGAATGCGCTGGTGGGCAGCAAGATCGCGATCACGTCGTCGCGGCCGCAGACCACCCGACACACGATCCGCGGCATCGTGCACCGCGACTTCGCCCAGTTGATCCTGGTCGACACGCCGGGTCTGCACCGTCCGCGCACGCTGCTGGGGCAGCGCCTCAACGACCTGGTGCGCGACACGTACTCCGAGGTCGACGTCATCTGCCTGTGTATCCCGGCGGACGAGAAGATCGGCCCCGGTGACCGGTGGATCCTGGACCAGGTCCGGCAGATGGCGCCGAAGACCAAGCTGATCGGCATCGTCACCAAGATCGACAAGGTCAGCAAGGACCGCGTCGCCGAGCAGTTGCTGGCGCTGTCGAAGGTGCTCGGACCGGACACCGAGGTGATTCCGGTGTCGGCCCAGTCGGGCGAGCAGGTGGAGCTGCTGGTCGAGGTGCTGGCGAAGGCGATGCCGGAGGGGCCGGCCTTCTACCCGGACGGCGAGCTCACCGACGAGCCCGAGGAAACCCTGATGGCGGAGCTGATCCGCGAGGCGGCACTCGAGGGCCTGGGCGACGAACTGCCGCACTCGCTGGCCGTCGTCATCGAAGAGGTCATCCCGCGTGAGGGCCGCACCGAGAAGCAGGGCGAACTGCTGGACGTGCACGCGCTGCTGTACGTCGAGCGTCCCAGTCAGAAGGGCATCGTCATCGGCAAGGGCGGCGCCCGCCTGCGCGAGGTCGGCACCACCGCCCGCAAGCAGATCGAGAAGCTGCTCGGCACCAAGATCTTCCTCCTCCGGTCGGGGGAGCGGCACGACTGTTTCCGGCGCGGCACCCTGTCGACGTGCGACGATGGAGACCTCGACCGGCTCGAGACGAGGTGAGGGTCCGATGTCGAATGAGGGAACCTATCGTGAGGCGAACCCGGTGCGTCGATATCTGATCAGGCAGGGTGCGTCGGCGACGACGGGCCGGGTGCTCGCTCCGGGGCAGCGGCACATCGATCGGGTGGTCTTCGGGATCACTCGGGGCCGGCACACGCTGACGAGCCTGGTGCTGGGGTGGCCGATCGTGATGCTCACGACCGTCGGCGCGAAAAGTGGAGCGCGCCGGACGCTCCCGCTGGTCGGTATGCGGGACGGGGACCGGATGGTCGTGATCGCCTCGAGCTACGGGCGGCCCGACAACCCGGCGTGGTTCTACAACCTGCGCGCACATCCGCGGGCCTCGATGACGGTCGCTGGCGGCGCCTCGCGGCCGGTGCGGGCGCACGAGGCGGAGGGCGCGGAGCGTGAACGGTTGTGGGCTCGGGCGCTGGAGTTCTATCCCGGATGGGCGGAGTACGAGAAGCGGGTCGCCCGGCGGATCCCGGTGATGGTCCTGACCCCCGAGAGCGCGTGACCCGACGCGGTCAGGGCGCCGGGAGGTACGCCCCGCGGACCAGTTGCAGGATGGCCGTCGAGATGTCCTGCCCCGCATCGCCGGTGGCGAGCCGACGCAGTTGCAGGCCGGCGATGGTCGCCACCAGGGTGGGGGCCAGCGACTCCGGCTGTGGGACGCCGAGCGCGGTCAGGATCGTCGCCGTCAGCTCGTCGTACGCCGCGAAGCACTCGGCCGACGCCTCACGGAGTTCGGGATCCCGGCCGGCCTGGATGTAGATCTCGAACGGGGCGATTCGCTCGGCCGAGAAGTCCAGATCCCGCGCGACCTGCTCGGTGAGCGCCGCGGCGTCCTCGAGGCTCAGCCCCTTGTCGCGGTAGGTTTCGGCGAGGTGGCGAAGTCGAGTGGTCTCCTCGGCCACGAACCCTGTCAGCGCGGCCCGCAGCAGGTCGGACTGCGTGGGGAAGTGGTAGGTGATCGAGCCGAGCGAGACCCCGGCCTCGGCGGCGATCCGCCGGTTCGTGACGGCGGGCACGCCGTCGGTGCCGACGATGCGCAGCGCCGCCGCGAGAATTCGGTCACGCACCTCCGTCGAGCCCACCGGTCACCACCACCGGGTCGGGCGGTGGTCCTGCCAACGCTGGACCGACTCGAGTTGCGCCGCAAGCGAAACCAGCATCGGTTCGGTGTTGTCGTGGCCCATCAACTGGACGCCGATCGGGAGCCCGTCGGCGGTGAGGCCGGCGGGGACGTTGACGCTCGGCCAGCCCAGGATGTTCCACGGCCACGTGTACGGGCACGCCGCGGTGATCACCTTGTCGGTCTCGACGCCGCCGATCGCGTCCAACCCCTCCACCCGCGGCGGGGGAGTGGCGGTGGTGGGGGCGAGGATCACGTCGTAGTCGTCGAAGATCTCCCCGACCCGACGTCGCATCCGGGGTTCGGCGGCTCGGGCCGCGCGCAGCGGCAGGCCGGACAGCAGACGTCCGGTGCGGGCGTTGGCACGGGTGCGTGGGTCGACCAACGACGGATCCGGGAGCTGCCCCAGCCACGCGTCCACACCGGCGAGCGACCGGGGAAGGAAGTTGAGGCCCAACAGGATTCCGTACTCCGGGTCGTCGACGGTCACGTCGTGTCCGAGTCGGCGCAGCGCGTGCGCGGTGCGGCCGACCGCGGCCCGGATCTCGGGGTGCAGTGCGGTGGGCGTGGCGGTGAACGGGATCCGCAGCGACAGGGCGATCTTCAACCGTCCCGGATCGCGGCCGACGGCGTCGCGGACCGTGACCGGTGGTGGCTTGTGCAGATCGCCGTCGTGGTTGCCCGCGACGACGTCGAACAGCAGCGCCGCGTCGGCGACGGTGCGTGCGAGCGGTCCGTTGACGGTGATGCCGTGGAACGCCTCGGGCTCGGGCCATGTCGAGATCCGCCCGCGCTGCGGCTTGATCCCGACGAGGTGGGTCCACGCCGCCGGGATCCGGACGGAGCCGGCGCCGTCGGAGCCGATCGCGGCGGACACCAGCCCCGCCGCCACCGCCGCGGCGCTGCCGCCCGAGGATCCGCCCGGTGTGCGCCCGCGGTCCCATGGATTGCGGGTGTGACCGAACGCGCTGCCCCCGGTGAACGGCCACTGCCCGAGTTCGGGGCTGTTGGTCTTGCCGACGATCACCGCGCCGGCGGCGCGCAGTCGGCGAACCACCTCGGAGTCGGCGGTCTTGGCGGGGAACTCGCCCGGACATCCGAACGCGGTGGGTTCGCCGGTGACGTCGACGTCGTCCTTGACGGCGATCGGGACACCGAGCAGCGGCTGGCGCTCCCCGGCCGCGAGTCGGCGGTCGGCTGCGGCCGCCTCGTCGAGTGCGGCGGCCCGGCGCACGATCCGGAACGCGTTGAGTGTGGTCTGGGTGGCCTCGATCCGATCGAGGGCGGCGGTGACGGCCGCGACGGACGAGGTGCGTCCGGCGGCCAGCGCCACGGCCTGCTCCTCGAGCCCCGGAGCGTGCTGTTCGACGTCGTGTTCTTGCAGTTCAGTGCTCATTCCCGCCCCGTCATGCCGACTGTTCGTTCGAACGAACAGTAACGCGTTCCAGTTTTCGGGGTGGGGTTTTGCCGCCCGCGCCTGTCGAGACTCGTCGGTGCGGCGTGGGAGACTGGCCAGGTGAGGTTGTCGTGAGGTTGTACCGGGACTATGCGGTGGTGTTGCGCCAGCACAAGCTGGGCGAGGCCGATCGCATCGTGACCCTGTTGACCCGGCAGCACGGACTGGTCCGGGCGGTCGCCAAGGGGGTGCGTCGTACCAAGTCCAAGTTCGGAGGCCGGCTCGAGCCGTTCGCGCACATCGACGTGCAGCTGTACCCCGGCCGCAGCCTGGACGTCGTCACCCAGGTCCACACGGTCGACGCGTTCGGTGCGGACATCGTCGACGACTACGGCCGCTACACCACGGCCTGCGCGATCCTCGAGACTGCCGAACGGTTGGCCGGCGAGGAGCGGGCCCCGGCCCCGCGACTGCACAGCCTCACCGTCGGGGCGTTGCGGGCGATCGGGGACCAGGCCCGGCCCGTCGAGCTGATTCTCGACGCCTTTCTGCTGCGTGCCATGGGCTACGCGGGATGGGCGCCGGCATTGAACGAGTGCGCCCGGTGCGCGGCTCCCGGACCGCACCGCGCCTTCCACGTCGCGGCCGGTGGCGCAGTGTGTGTGCACTGCCGTCCGCCCGGTGCGGCCACACCGTCTCCGGGTGTCCTCGACTTCATGGACGCGCTGGTGCACGGCCAGTGGCAGGACACCGAGAGTGCGACGTCGTCGATGCGCAGCCAGGCCAGCGGGCTCATCGCCGCGCACCTGCAGTGGCATCTCGAGCGGCAGTTGCGCACGTTGCCCCTGATCGAACGGTCGCGTCCGCATGCGGCGGTCGGGGACCCGGACACGGTCAGGCAGGATGGGGAGCGTGATTCGACGACGCGAACCGCAAGCTCAGCCTGACCGGGAGATCCGCCCTCCCTCCCCGCACCCCTCGGGCGCCCGTCCGCCGATTCTGCAGCCCGAGCTGATCCCCAATCATGTGGCGCTCGTGATGGACGGCAACGGCCGCTGGGCGCAGGATCGGGGGCTGCCGCGGACTGCGGGCCACGAGCGCGGCGAGGCGGTCCTCATGGACACCCTCGAGGGATGCATCGAGATCGGTGTGAAGTGGCTGTCCGCGTACGCATTCTCCACCGAGAACTGGAAGCGAAGCCCGGACGAGGTCAAGTTCCTGATGGGCTTCAACCGGGACGTCATTCGCCGACGGCGCGACGAGATGCACGAGATGGGTGTGCGCGTGCGCTGGGCCGGTCGTCGACCGCGTCTGTGGCGCAGCGTGATCAAGGAACTCGAGATCGCCGAGGAACTCACCAGGAACAACACCGTCATGACGCTGACGATGTGCGTCAACTATGGTGGCCGCGCCGAGATCGCCGACGCGGCACGGGAGATCGCCCGCCGGGCCGCTGCCGGTGAGATCGACCCGGAGAAGATCACCGAGGCCACATTCGCGAAGTACCTCGACGAGCCGGACATGCCCGACGTCGACCTGTTCCTGCGGCCTTCCGGTGAGCAGCGGACGTCGAACTTCCTGATCTGGCAGGCCGCCTACGCGGAAATGGTGTTCCAGGAGAAGCTGTTTCCCGATTTCGACCGCCGCGACCTGTGGGCCGCGTGCGTCGAGTACGCCTCCCGCGACCGCCGCTTCGGCGGCGTCAAGTACCAGTGAGGCCGTCGATGGATTCCTCGGAGGCTCTGCAGGCCCGGGTGCGCGAGGCGCTCGGCGGCTTCGTCGCCGTCGACTCGGACGACGACGGCTCGTTGCGGTTCGAGTACGGCGGCGCACTGTGCTCGCTGCGTGCGGTCACACTCGCGGACGGGCTCGACGTGCTGTCGTTGACGGGAGTGTTGGCGTGGGACCGGACGGTCAAGCCGGCGCTCCACAAGCGGGTGGCCGAGCGCAACGCGCAGCTCCAGTTCGGGTCGATCAATGTGATCACCCGCGGCAAGTTCGCCGATGTCGTGCTGCGCTACACCTTCCCGGCGACGGGGTTGGCCGACGCGCCGCTCACCACGATGCTGCTGCTGGTGTTGTCCGGGGCCGAGGATGCCCGGAAGGGGCTGCTGGCGTAACAGGCGAGCTGCGTGGCCGCCGGGAACCGTCTGTCGGCATCGGCTCGAATTGGTGCGGTCGAGCCTGCCGGGCTACCGCGCCTGGGCGCAGTCCCGACAGGTTCCGAAGATCTCGACGGTGTGGCTGACGTCGGTGAAGCCGTTGCTGTCGGCGATGGTCTGCGACCACTGCTCGACGGCGGGTCCGTCGACCTCGACGGTGAATCCGCAACCGCGGCAGACGAGATGGTGGTGATGGCCGCTCGAGCACCGGCGGTACACCGATTCGCCGGTGTCGGTGCGGAGCACGTCGACGGTGCCGGCATCGGCGAGCGTCTGCAGCGTCCGGTAGACGGTGGTGAGGCCGATGCCCTCGCCGCGCTTGCGGAGCTCGTCGTGCAGTTCCTGGGCGGAGCGGAACTCGGTGATCTCGTCGAGGAGCGCGGAGATCGCGCTGCGCTGCTTGGTCGAGCGCACGCCGACGGCGGCACGTCGGCGTCGGTCGGTTCCGTCCGTCACGTTTTCGGTCATCCTTCTTCCTCTGCGTGGGCCACGGCGTCGACGACGATGTGGGCGAGGTGGTCGTCCACCAGTCGGTACATCACTTCACGTCCGTTGCGTTCGCCGTGTACTACCCCGGCCGCCTTGAGGACGCGGAGGTGCTGGCTGATCAGTGGCTGGGTGACGCCCAGCGCGCCGACCAGTTCGTGGACGCACCGCTGCGACTCGCGCAGTTGGAGCACGATCGCGATGCGGACCGGCGCGGCGAGAGCGCGCAGGATCTCGCCCGCCGAGATGAGTGTCTCCTTCGACGGCATCGGAGCCGCCGGGGTCTCGGTGCAGGGCCCGTGGTCGTGTGCGTCGGCTCGCAGGTCGCCCGCGTCGGCAACGCTCACGGTGTAGCTCCTCGTCTGGGATCGGACAGGGTCGGACATGCCACCTTATTGCAAATCATATCCATTTTGATATGCACGAATGTGCATGTCAACCGGGTGAGTGGACGTCGGCGCGGGTACCGATAGGCTGGACTGGCGAAAACCGCACGTGAACCACGCATCTATTACCCAGATGGAGAGCACCCAAGTGGCACCCAAGTCCAAGATCGATACCGTCGCCAACCTCGCCAAGCGCCGGGGGCTCGTCTACCCCTGCGGTGAGATCTACGGCGGTACCAAGTCGGCCTGGGACTACGGTCCACTCGGCGTCGAGCTCAAGGAGAACATCAAGAAGCAGTGGTGGCGCAACATGGTCACCAGCCGTGAGGACGTCGTCGGCCTCGACTCGTCGGTGATCCTGCCCCGCCAGGTGTGGGAGGCCTCCGGCCACGTCGACGTGTTCACCGATCCGCTCGTCGAGTGCCTCAACTGCCACAAGCGTCACCGCCAGGACCACCTGCAGGAGGCGTACGCGGAGAAGCACAAGCTCGATGACCCGGACGCCGTGGCGATGACCGAGATCGTGTGCCCGGACTGCGGCACCAAGGGGCAGTGGACCGAGCCCAAGGCCTTCTCCGGCCTGCTCAAGACCTACCTCGGCCCGGTCGACAGCGAGACCGGCCTGCACTACCTGCGTCCGGAGACCGCGCAGGGCATCTTCGTGAACTTCGCGAACGTGCTCACCACGTCGCGCAAGAAGCCGCCGTTCGGCATCGGCCAGATCGGCAAGAGCTTCCGCAACGAGATCACCCCCGGCAACTTCATCTTCCGCACCCGCGAGTTCGAGCAGATGGAGATGGAGTTCTTCGTCAAGCCGGGTGAGGACGAGGAGTGGCACCAGTACTGGATCGACTACCGCATGGACTGGTACACCGGCCTGGGTATCAACAAGGACAACCTGCGCCTGTACGAGCACGCGCAGGAGAAGCTGTCGCACTACTCCAAGCGCACCGTCGACATCGAGTACCGCTTCCACTTCCAGGGCAGCGAGTGGGGCGAGCTCGAGGGCATCGCGAACCGCACCGACTACGACCTGGCGACGCACTCCAAGGCGTCGGGCACGGATCTGAACTACTTCGATCAGACCAGCGGTGAGCGCTACACGCCGTACGTCATCGAGCCGGCCGCGGGCCTGACCCGTTCGCTCATGGCGTTCCTCGTCGACGCGTACACCGAGGACGAGGCGCCCAACGCCAAGGGCGGCGTCGACACCCGCACCGTGCTGCGCCTGGACCGTCGCCTGGCCCCGGTCAAGGCCGCGGTGCTGCCGCTGAGTCGCAACGCCGATCTCACGCCGAAGGCGAAGGACCTCGCGACCACGCTGCGTCAGCACTGGAACGTCGAGTTCGACGATGCCGGCGCCATCGGCCGCCGCTACCGTCGCCAGGACGAGATCGGTACCCCGTTCTGCATCACGGTCGACTTCGACACGCTCGAGGACCACGCGGTCACCGTCCGTGAGCGCGACACCATGGCGCAGGAGCGCGTTGCTCTCGACCAGGTCGAGGGCTACCTCGCGCAGCGCCTGATCGGCGCCTGATTTCCCGGCCGAATGTCACATGCGTTCAGTCCAACTGAACGCATGTGACATTCGGCCATTCGGGCGGGGTTCAGAAACGGCCTCCGCCGCCGCGCCCGATACGGCCCGAACTGCTCGGGCCTCCGAAGGACCCGGGTCCGGGTCCGCCCCACCCGCCGCTGCCGCGGCCACCCCAGTTCCCGCCCCTGCTGCCGCGGAGCATGCTGTCGATCAGGATGCCGCCGAGGATCGCGCCGGCCGCATTGCCGCCGCCCCCGGACACGCCACCGCTCGGCGGTCGCTGGTTGCGCTGGTCGTCCTGGTAGCGGTTCACGTCCGCCTGCGCCGCCCATAGTGCCCGCGACGCCAGTTCGGTGGCGGACTGTGCGTGCTGCAGTGCCTTCGACGGATCCGAGCCGGTGAGCTGCTGCGCGGCCTGCAGGTGCCGCTGCGCCTCCGACAGGCGGGTGCGGGCCTCGGCCCCGACGGCGCCGCGCCGGGTGGAGATGAAGTCCGATGCCGCGCTCACCTGGGCCTCGGCCGCGGTGAGATCCTGGTCGAGCCGCTGCCGTGCGCGGTCGGCCTGCTGCCGCGCCTCCTGTGCCTCGGCGAGCACGGCGTCGAGCTTCGCGTCCGCGTCGACGACCTTGGTGAAGCTGCCCAGCGGATCGGTGTCCTTCGCGGCCTGCGCATTCCGCAGCGCCTCCTCGGCGGCGGCCGTCGCGTCGGCGAGCTTCTGTCCGCCCTGCGCAGTGAGCGCGGCCGCGGCGGTGATGCCCTCCTGCACGTCGGCCATCGCCGCCGGCAGCGTCGCGATGGCGTGCCGGATGTCGGTGTCGGCCCGCGCGACGGCGTCGAGCAGTTGACGGGCCTGGTTCAGCGCGCCCTCCGCCGCCCGGATCGCGACCACCGCCGGGCCCTGCTTTCCGGCCGGGAGCGTTGTGGCATCGCGTCCGGCCGCGATGTTCTGCTCCGCGAACGTGATCCGCTCGCGCGCCATCTCGGGATTCTTCTCGACTGTCGCCAGGACCGAGGCCGGGAACTCGCCCCGTAGCGACGCGAGCGTCGCCTCCGCGGACGGGACGCGGACGGTCAGTGAGACGACGTCCTGCGTGAGGGCGTCCAGCCGGGAAGGTGCGTCGATCAGGAGGTCGCGCATCGCGTCGAACTCCGCTACCCGGGCGTTGAGTTCGCGGTCCGCGCGTCCGCAGGTCGTGATGAGTTCGGTGAGCATCTCGCGCTGCTGCTGCGGCGTCTCGGGAATGTCGTCGTCGAGTCGCTGGCGGATCGTGAACGCGGACGCCAGCGTCCGGCGGGCCTGCTCGAAGGCGGTCGTGAACGGCGCGGTGGCATCGGCGCCGAACTCGCCGACGGCCAGGTTCAGCTCCTCCTCGCTGGTGCGGATCGCGTTGTCCATCTCGACGAGGGCGTCCTTGGCGAGCGCATCGAGGGCTGGAACGGGCAGCGCGGCAAGAGCTTCGGGATCGGTGGGATCCACCTGCCGGGCTGCGGCGACGGTCGCCTCGAGACGGTCGCCCCGCTTCTTGCGGGAGTAGAGGTAGACACCGCCGCCGGCCAGCGCCACCATGCCGACACCGACGCCGAGAACCTTCAGCGATGCGCCCGAGGCGGTCATCGCGTCCCCGAGCCCGCCCGCCGCGGCGATCGCGGCCCCGGACCAGTCCCGCTCGCGCAGGGCCGGTTCCACCGAATCGGTGCGGATCGAGGTGACCTCCGCGTCGGTGACCTCCGAGAGCGCCTGTGGGACATCGAAGTAGTACGCGCGGTCGGTCGTGGCGACCGCGAGCAGCGCGTCCTTGTTCCCCAGACCGCTGAGCTTCGCGGTCTGCTCCGTCCACGCCTTCTCGGAGAGTCCGTCGAAGTCGGCGACGTACACCACCCAGAGCGCGACCTTGTGCTCGTCGTAGAGCGTGTCGAGCGCGTCCTGGACGTCGGAGCGCTGACCGGAGTCGAGAACCCCGGACAGGTCGGTGATGTGGTCCGGCAGCCGCAGCGGGGCCTCGGCCGTGGCGGTCGCGGGCGCGAACAGGAAGGCGCCCAGTGTGAGCAGCGCGGCGACGGCGGTCGCGGCCACCGATCGGCGCGGCGTGTACTGGCGAGCGGGTGAACGCGACGGTGCGTGTGCCATAGGACGAATCTATCCGGTGCCGCGCGTCGTCATCGGCGGCCCGGGCGGGTGACTGGCAGAATCGGGGAGTGAGTACCGCCCCCAGTTACGACCCCCCGGAGCTGTCGCCCCGCCCCGTGCCGCGCCGTTCGTTCGGTGCCGCGGTGGCTCGTTGGGCCGGTCGGGCTGTGCTCGGCGCCGCGTTGATCGGCCTCGTTCTGGTCGGGGGCACGGCCTTCCGGGTGTGGCAGGTGGCGCGGATCACCGACACCACACCGGCCGACGCGATCGTCGTACTCGGTGCCGCTCAGTACGCGGGCACCCCGTCGTCGGTGTTCGAGGCCCGCCTGGRCCAGGCCCGCAAGCTCTACGAACAGGGTGTCGCGCCGGCCATAGTCACGGTCGGTGGCAAGCAGGAGGGTGACGAGTACACCGAGGCGGCGTCGGGCCGGAACTACCTGATGGACCAGGGAGTGCCTGGGGATCGGATCACCGCCGTCGAGGAAGGCTCCGACACCCTGCTGAGCATCGAGGCGGTCAGCCGCGAGATGGGGCAGCAGGGCATGCAGTCGGCGGTGCTGGTGAGCGATCCGTGGCATTCTCTCCGGACCCGCACCATGGCCCGCGACGCGGGTCTCGAGGCGTGGACCGCACCCACCCGGCAGGGTCCCGCGGTGATCACCCGGGAATCGCAGCTGCACGGAATAACGAGGGAGACAGGTGCTTTGCTGTGGTATCAGCTCACTCACTTCTCGGCAGACTTCCCGTACACGGCGGGCCAGTGATCGGCCGCGACACACGGGCGCCGTACACCTCGCACGATCTCGACCGACTCGTGTCCGAGGCGCCCAAGACCGCGGGACTGATCGCGGCCGCGGAGTCGTCGCAGCACCGCTCGGCGTTCTCGCGCGACCGCGCCCGCGTCCAGCACTCGGCCGCACTGCGGCGTCTCGCGGACAAGACCCAGGTGGTCGGTCCGCGTGACGGCGACACCCCGCGGACCCGGCTGACGCATTCGATCGAGGTGGCGCAGATCGGCCGCGGCATCGCCGACGGGCTGGGACTCGACCCCGACCTCGTCGACCTGGCCGGCCTGGCCCACGACATCGGGCATCCGCCGTACGGACACAACGGGGAGAAGGCGCTCGACGAGGTCGCGGAGAGCTGCGGCGGCTTCGAGGGCAACGCGCAGAACCTGCGGATCCTCACGAGCCTCGAGCCCAAGGTCCTGGACCCGGAGGGGCGCAGTGTCGGGCTCAACCTCACCCGGGCATCGCTCGACGCCGCCATCAAGTACCCGTGGACCCGGCCGCGGCCCGGGGCGAAATTCGGCGCGTACGACGACGACGCGGCGGTGCTGGCGTGGGTGCGCGAGGGCGCGCCCGAGGGGCGGCAGTGCATGGAAGCGCAGGTGATGGACTGGGCCGACGACGTCGCCTACTCGGTGCACGACGTCGAGGACGGTGTGATCGCCGGCCGCATCGACCTGCGCGTGCTGGGCGACGCGATCGAGGTTCGTGCGCTGGCCGAATTGGGGGCCAGGCAGTTCTCGGGCCTCGTCGTCGACGAGCTGGCGGAGGCGGCCGAACGCCTGTCGAGGCTGCCTGTGGTGACCTCCGTCGGCGACTACGATGGGACGCTGACCAGTTCGGTGGCGCTGAAGAACCTCACCAGCGAGCTGGTGGGCCGGTTCGCGTCGGCCGCCGTCGGCGGCACCCGAGAGGCGGTCGGGCCCGGCCCGCTCACGCGGTATCAGGCCGACCTCGTGGTGCCCTCGATCGTGGCGGCCGAGGTGGCCCTGCTCAAGACCGTCGCGTTGCACTATGTGATGTCCGACGCCGGGCACAAGAACCGCCAGGACCGGCAGCGGGACCGGGTGCACCGGGTGGCCGAGTGGCTGCTGCGCACCGCACCGTCCGGTCTGGATCCGTTGTTCCTGCCCGCGTGGCACGCCGCCGCCGACGACGCCGCGCGGGTGCGGGTGATCGTCGACCAGATCGCGTCGTGCACCGAGAGTCGTCTGGAACGGATCGACAAGCAGAGCCTGGGCGCCCAGGCGAGCTGGGGATAGGTGTTCGCCTGCGGTGAGGGCCTAGACTGCCTTCGTGGCCGGCCGAATCCCTGACAGAGACATCGCGGCCGTTCGCGAACGCACTCGGATCGAGGACATCGTCGGCGAGTACGTCTCGCTCAAGCGCGCGGGCGGCGATTCGATGAAGGGGCTGTGCCCCTTCCACGACGAGAAGTCGCCCTCGTTCCATGTCCGGCCCAATCACGGCCACTTCCACTGCTTCGGCTGTGGTGAGGGCGGCGACGTCTACTCGTTCCTGCAGAAGATCGAACACGTCAGTTTCGTGGAGGCGGTCGAGCAGCTCGCCGATCGGATCGGCTACCAGATCTCGTACGAGGGCGGCGGCACGTCCGTGCAGCGCGACCGGGGTACCCGGGCGCGCCTCGTCGCCGCCAACGCGGCGGCGCAGGAGTTCTACGCGGCGCGTCTGAAGGAGCCCGACGCGCAGGCGGCCCGCGACTACCTCACCGAACGCAACTTCGACGCGGCCGCGGCCGCGCAGTTCGGCTGCGGCTACGCCCCGGACGGCTGGGACACCCTGACCAAGCACCTGATGGGCAAGGGCTTCGAGGCGAAGGAACTCGAGGCCGCCGGGCTGTCCAAGGAGGGTCGACGCGGACCGATCGACCGGTTCCATCGGCGGCTGCTGTGGCCCATCCGCAATCTCTCCGGCGACGTCATCGGCTTCGGCGCCCGCAAGCTGTTCGACGACGACACGATGCCTGGCAAGTACGTCAACACCCCCGAGACGATCCTCTACAAGAAGTCGAACGTGCTGTTCGGTCTGGACCTGGCCAAGCGGGACATTGCGAAGGGCCACCAGGCGGTGGTCGTCGAGGGCTACACCGACGTGATGGCGATGCACCTGGCCGGCGTGAAGACCGCCGTTGCATCCTGCGGCACCGCATTCGGTGACGAACATCTCGCGATGCTGCGCCGACTCCTCATGGACGACAGCTACTTCCGCGGTGAGGTGATCTACACCTTCGACGGCGACGCCGCGGGCCAGGCGGCCGCGCTGAAGGCGTTCGAGGGCGACCAGAAGATGGCGGGGCAGACCTTCGTCGCGATCGCGCCGGACGGAATGGATCCGTGCGAGTTGCGTCAGCAGTCGGGTGACGCGGCCGTCCGCGATCTGGTCGCGCGCCGCACCCCGATGTTCGAGTTCGTTGTCAAATCCCTTCTCGCCGAACATGATCTGGACACCGCCGAGGGGCGGGTGGAGGCGTTGCGTCGCACCGTGCCGGTGGTCGCGCGGATCAAGGAACCGACGCTGCGCAATCAGTACGCCGTGCAGCTGTCGGGCTGGGTCGGCGAGGAAATTCCGGCGGTGCGCCGTCGGGTCGGGGACGAGGCGCGCAAGATCGCGCGTGGCGGAGGCGGGGCACCGACGAAGCGTCGTCCCGTCGACGACTCCCCGGGAGCGTCGGCGTCGGCTCCGGCGGCCGGTGTGTCCCGCCCGCGGCCCAACGACCCGGCGCTGTGGCCGCAGCGCGACGCCCTCAAGGCGGCCCTGCAGTACCCGGCCATTGCGGGCACGGTCTTCGATTCGCTGCCGGGGGAGACGTTCGCCCATCCGGCCTATGCGGCCGTCCGGGAGGCGGTCGCCGCGGCCGGCGGTACATCCGCCGGTCTCGGTGGTGGTGAATGGGTGGACGCGGTCGGGCGCAATGCGGGCGACCTCGTCGTGCAGTCGATCGTGATGGAACTCGCAGTCGAGCCGCTGCCCGCCGACGAGGACATCATTCCTCGCTACATCCGCGGCGTGCTGGCACGACTGCAGGAGGTCTGGGTCGGCGAACAGGTCGCCGAGCTCAAGTCCAAGCTGCAGCGCGTCTCGCCGACCACCGACTCCGACGAGTTCCATTCCCTGCTCGGTGATCTGGTCGCACTCGAGCAGTACCGGCGCAGCCTGCTCGATCAGGCGATCGGCGACACCAGCGGCGAAGGTATCGCCTGACGGTCGGCGCCGCCGGTGCCGAACCGAGGTGCCGCTAGTTCCTCCGCAGCTGGTCGTGGGGGACCAGGATCGTGGTCCGCTCGTCGATCGGCTTCATCGGCTCGAGCTTGGGCTGCGTGCTGAGCGAATCCGACAGCTTCTGCCGACCCGTCTCGATGACCTTCTTGGTGGCGGGGCTGCTTGCCACGGCCTTCGCGGCCTTGCTGATCTGTTCGTACCGGGCTCGTCCCGCTCGGGTGCCCAGCACGTAACCCGCCGCAACGCCTACCAACAACCGCAACATTTCCGGATTCCTCCCGTCGAACTGCCTGCATACATCCTGCCTGATCCGTCTCTGTTCAGGCGATTTGGTACTTGGGTGGGGGTATGGGCTACAGTTTTCCAGGCACCGCGGGAAACGGCAGTGCCGCCCAGGTAATCCCCTGTAGCTCAATTGGCAGAGCATTCGACTGTTAATCGAACGGTTGCTGGTTCGAGTCCAGCCGGGGGAGCCGAACAGAAGGCCCCTCACCCTAGCGGGTGAGGGGCCTTCTGCGTTTCGGAACGATCAGCGGGGCGGGGAATCCGAACGCATATCGGCGGCGCCGGGTTTGTTGCCCATCAGCAGCCGTGCGAGTGCGCCGAGGACCGCCACCACCAGCACGAGCCATAGGAGCGCGACCACCAGCGCGGTGATGTCGAAAGCCACGGGCAGGGTGGGATTGTGCTCGTCCAACTCAGCCTCCCCGGTCTGGTGTGTGCTGGTTCACGGCATCATCGCAGACCGGGGAGCACTCCGGGCGCTGTGGCGTCAGGCCGCGAGCCGGATCGGCCACTGCCCGTCGACGTCCGACGCGTCGCGGCCCTCGCGCTGCAGGTACTCGGCGAAGTCGCGCTGGCGCTCGGCATGCCAGCCTGCCTGACTCGTCATCACGTCGTCGAGCGCGGCGAGTTCGGGGAACCGCTGCGGCAGGATCTGCGCCAGTTCGGCGGCAGCGAGGGCGTCGGACTCCGCCTCGTGCGCCGACCCCAACTCGATCCCGTAGTGCTCGCACAGCGCGCCCAGCGTGCGCTTGCCGCGGCGGTAGCGGTCGACCTCCCGATCGATCACGTACGGGTCGACGACGAGCCCGTAGTCGTCCATCGGTGGCAGACCGAGGCGGCGGCCCTCGGCGTCCATCACGGTGAGGTCGTACGAGGCGTTGAACGCGACGACGGCGTAGCCGGCCGCCCACGCGTCGGTGAGGGCCTGCCGGATCTCCCGGTACCCGACTGCGTAATCCGTGCCGTGCTCGCGCGCGTGGGCCGTCGAGATGCCGTGGATGGAGCTGGCGTCCTCGGGGATGTCGACACCCGGATCGACGATCCAGTTGCGTGACCGGGGCCGCCCACCCTCGACGGTGACCACGCATGCGGTGACGATTCGCGCCGAGAGCGGGTCTCGGCCAGTTGTTTCCAGATCGAACGCGCAGATCGGTCGGGTGGTCCAGTTCTTCAATTCGAGGTCCTTCGGGTGTCGCGGGATCGTGCCGTTCGATCGTGTCGCCGCCCAGTCTGCGGGCAGGCACCGACACGCCCTGTCGGGCACGCGACATGCGCCACCCCGCAGACGGGAACTGTCGAGGGCGGGCGGTAACATTCGGCTGTCCGCGGCGTACCGCCGCGGCAGGGGGCGGTAGCTCAGTCGGTTAGAGCCGTGGACTCATAATCCATTGGTCGCGGGTTCGAGCCCCGCCCGCCCCACGCCAATGCCCCTTTCTCGACGTCGAGAAAGGGGCATTCGTTGTCTGTTCTTCGCTGATGGCAGCGGTTCTGTCGGGTAGCGCTGCCACAACGGGAAACCGCCCCACACGAAGCACATCCAGCCTGCGGACCGGCCTCAGAGGAGCTACAGGCCGAGGCTGTCGTACTCGCACAGGGGTCCCTCGCTTCGATGTGGAGGCGGGGTCGAGGTGGTCGATCGCCGGAACAGTCTCGAGCCGGCCAGGCGCCACTTGCGGATGATCAAGGTAGGGAGCCAGCCGCTCATGGTGCCTCGCTTCATCGTGATATCGGGTGATCGGGGTAGATCGAGCTTGACCGATCGGAGCCGCCGACAACGCGTCCGTACTACCTACTCGTATACCTGTTCTGGTGTTCGTGTGAAGCGAGTCGCCGCTGCGAAACCTGGACCGAACCCGGGTGCCGCACGGGCGCCACGCCCACTGGACACCGCACTCGTGGCGGCCAGGGGACGGGCCGGTGACTGATCGCCCCGCCTGGTCACAGCGGCGGCGGGGCGATCAGTCAGTGGTAGGGCGGTGTAGGCACTCGCGAGGCGAGAAGCGCCGCCCGCGTGACCCCGCACAGGGGGGATGGGGCCACGGGTTGCCGCCCCGGGGGGAGGGGCGGCGAACTGAGACTAGGCGGGATGCGCGTCGAAAGTCACGCTCGATCGCGAATGTTCTCGACGAGTAGCCGCAGGTCAGAAGGATTTTCAAACAATCGACCGATCGGCCCGCAGCGCCGGAACGTGATTCCGTTCCGAAAGACGCAGCACGGTCGGTCGCCGACAGCGGCGCCATGGATCTGAATTTCAGAAGCGGGCGATCTCAACATGTAGGAGGGCTGCGGCAAGTCTCATCGGTGCGAATGGCCACGCCTCGGCCAGTGACCCGGCAGACGTCGGCGTAACAGCTGCTTCTGCCGGGGCGAGATACAGGGACAGCCCCTGCATCCTGTAGCGGGGCCACTCGCTCGCGAGGAGCTCGCCATGAGGGCTGCAGTCAGCACCATCGATCTCCAGAACTGGAGCAACGCGTTGACCGACTTCACTCGGGTGCTCTCGCTCCAGATCGAAGCGTTCTTTCACTCGTTCGGGTCATAGCGACACGGTGGGTTGGCGCGCGACGCGACGTTCCGGATGCGGTGGCATAGCCGACAATCGGGGAATGGGCACACCGGTGCGGGACTCGTCCGACGGCTCACCCGACTTCCGCGATCGTCCGAGCACCCCGATCGCAGTCGATGTGGCCCGCGCGATCGCCTGGTGTGTAGGGGTGATCGGACTGCTCGTGGTGCCGGCCTGGCTCTGCAACGTCGTCCTGATATCCGAGGCGTCGTTCTTCGGGGAGGCGCCGTCGTTGACGAGTCTCGAGCGTGCCGACGAGGCGCGCATGTGGGGGCGAGCCGTCGCGACGTCCGCTCTGGTCGGCGTGACCGGAACAGCGGCGTGGTCCTTCCGGCGCGGTGTCCGCGCTTGGGGACTGCTCGCACTGGCCGCGATCGGGGCGGTCACGACGGCCTTCGTCTGGGCCATGTGACGGCCGCGCGGCCAGTGCGGCCAATGCGGCCATTGCGGCGATGAGGCGTCAGCGGGAGAGGCTGCGCTTGTATTCGATTGCGTAGGCGATCTTTCCGGGCTTGTCGTCCGAGTACGGCTTCGACAGCTTCGCGAACTCGCCCTTCGATTCGGCCTTGCCGTCGTTCCACTGGGGGAGGACGCCGAGTTCGCGGGCGGTGAAGCCGCTCTGGACCGCGGAGTCGGCCGGAAGCGCGGTCTGCGCCCGGGTGGCGCGCTGGACGGTGTCGAGGTAGCCGGCGAGGTCGTTGCGGTTCCAGTCGGTCAGGTCGATGCCGGACGTCTCGCGGACCCAGGCACCCCAGTAGAACTCCTGGAACGGGATGGTGCCGGCGGTGAAACCGATGTCCCGCGAGAAGTACATCAGGCTGCGGTACTTGTCATCGGCGAAGTTGGCGAGCCCGACACCGGCCGGAAGTTGCTCCACCGGAACCGTATGGCCGTCCACATCGCGGTCCCACACCCACTTGCCCTTCTTCATCTCGGCCCAGAAGTCCTGGGTGGAGAGCTGGCTGAGATTGTCGAGCACCCGCAGGCGGACGTGCAGGTTCGGGCCGCCGTCGGCCAGTTCGTAGAACGACGTCAACGTGTGGTGGCCGTCGGTCAGATACAGCGCTCCACCCGGGCCGATCACGACGGTCTTCATCGGCGCGATCGTGTCCTCGGTCTCCTGTCCCACCGGCACCTCGCACGTGAACGACGCGGGATCGGCGAGAGTGGCCGTCGGCGCGGCGGTCGCAGCCTTCGCTTGGCCGTTGGCCTCGCACCAGTCGTCGAACTTCTTGTTGATCGCATCCTTGCCGAGGGTGTAGCGGCCGAGCTTGTAGTAGACCTCGTCGTAGCCGAGCGACGGCTGCGTGGCGTGGACGTCGCCGATGCGCACGTCGAGCAGATCACCGGGCTGGGCGCACAGATAGTCGGTGCCCGGCAGGGAACCGGTGGACAGCGACCCCGTCGACAGCGAACCGAACGCGCCCGCTCCGTCGCAGATCGGGGCCCGCTGCGCGACGGTGTGCGGAGCAGCAGTGGCCAGGCCCACTGCACCCGGAGCGGCGAGGGTGGCAACGGCGAGGGCCGTGAACGCGGTGCGACGGGCGAGGTGCATGGATGGACACTCCGGTTCGAGGGTGGTGGCGTGTGGTCGGGTGCACACCATCCCCGCGCGGGATGTCCGGACCGATGACTCGGCGAATACATCCGGTGACGGTGACGTGAACGGCATGTCCGACTCGACGCGGCCCTGGCCGTCCGCTGTCGTGTCGCTACGTCGTCAGCATGAACACGAACAGCAGGGCGCAGACGATCCAGTTCGAGACCGCATGGGCCGCGGCCGCCGTCGCGAGTGCCGGGGCTCGAAGCTCGGCCCTGAGGGAGCGGGCGCGTCGGCTTGCCTCGTCCTCCCCGTCCTCCCAGGCGAGGCGCAGGCGCGTGTTCTCGGCTCGCACTGCCGCCCGCTCGGCCTGCACCCGATCCCAGTGGTGCGGATCATAGGGGGCGCCGACGGGAAGCGGGGGACAGTCGATCACGGCCGGTGGGGGCACGTTGCGCAGCTCCGCGATCCGCTCTCGGTTCCCGCGCACCGCCACCAGATACAGGCGTTCGAAGTAGAACCCGCTGACGATCAGGGCGATGCCGGCTGCGACGGGGATTCCCATCGCCAGGTGGATCAGCCCGAACGTGACCTGGGTTCGGACGCGGGTGGCCATCGTCCACTCCTCGGCGCCGGCTCGGAAGGTGCGCTCCTCGTCGTGGGCGAGGAAGGGCACCAGTAGGACGAGCGCCGCGGGTATCGCGAGGGACAGTGCCGACCATACGAATCCGCTGTTGTCGGTCTGCCCCAGCGCGATGTTGCCGCTACCGCCGAGCGCCGACCACCATCCGAACCTCAGGATCGGCACGGCCTCGGACAACACCCAGAAGGTTCCCGCGACAACGGTGAGTTGCATGGCTGCGGCGGGCACCATCCACCACCGGATCGCGCGGACGGTCCGTAGGTACGTCGCGCGACGAGCTCGGCTGCGTGCCAGTTGCTTGACGGTCAGGCCCATCGATGTCACGACGAGCGCAAGGACGAAGACTGAGACGATGTCGGACACGAACTGCTGAGTTCCTCCCCTGAAGCCAACTCGACAACGGAAACGTCTCACGGGATACCGACAGATCAGGTCGAGCGTCCAGTCGGTCCGGGTGGGCTCGGCGGGAGTCCGGCGCCGTGAACGGGCGGTGACCTGGGAAGTTCTCCCACTCAGTGGGCCGGTTTCCTACTCACCGCCTAGAACGTGTTCCAATTTAGAAGATTTGTGGCTATCGTCACAGCAATCGGTTGTTAGGTATGGAAGGGCGGTTGCAAATGAAGACCAAGGGCGCGTTGCTGTGGGGCATCAACGAGAAGTGGTCGATCGAGGAGATCGAACTCGGTGACCCGGTCGCCGGCGAGGTTCAGATCCGCATGGAAGCCGCCGGCATGTGCCACTCCGACCACCACATCGTCACCGGTGCGACGCCGATGGCGTCCTACCCGGCCATGGGCGGCCACGAGGGCGCGGGTGTGATCACCAAGGTCGGCGATGGCGTCACGGATCTCGAGGTCGGCGACCACGTCGTGCTCTCGTTCATCCCGGCCTGTGGACGCTGCCCGTCGTGTTCCGAGGGCCATTCGAACCTCTGCGACCTCGGCATGGGGCTGCTCAGCGGCCAGGCCATCGCCGACGGCACCTACCGCATCCAGGCGCGCGGGGAGAACGTGATCCCGATGAGCCTGCTCGGCACGTTCTCGCCCTACATGACGGTGCACCAGACGTCGGTCGTCAAGATCGAGAAGGACATCCCGTTCGAGCTCGCCGCCCTCGTGGGCTGCGGTGTCCCGACCGGATGGGGTTCGGCGACGCACGTCGCCGACGTCAAGCCGGGTGACTCGGTCGCCATCATCGGTGTCGGCGGCGTCGGTATGAGCGCCCTGCAGGGTGCCGTCGCGTCGGGTGCACGCCACGTGTTCGCGATCGACCCGGTGCCGTTCAAGCGCGAGCAGGCCCTCAAGTTCGGCGCCACGCATGCCTTCGCCTCGATGGAGGAGGCGATCGTGCCGATCATGGAGATCACCTGGGGTCGCATGTGCCAGAAGACGATCATCACGGTCGGTGAGATGAAGGGCGAGTACGTCGACCCGGCCCTCACGCTCACCGCCAAGAACGGTCGCTGCGTCGTCACCGCGATGGGCCACATGGCCGACATGGACGTCAAGCTCAACGCGTTCCTGTTCGCGATGCTGCAGAAGGATCTGCAGGGCAACATCTACGGTGGCTGCAACGCCCGCGTGGACATCCCGAACCTGCTGAACCTGTACCGGGCGGGCCTGCTCAATCTCGAGGACATGGTCACCAACACGTACTCGCTCGAGCAGCTCAACGAGGGTTACCAGGACATGCTCGACGGTAAGAACATTCGCGGTGTGGTCCGCTACACCGAAGCGGACTGGTGAACCTCTGATCGGACGCCCCTCGTAGTCTGATCGGGTGCAGACTCTCGATCGGATCGGGCAATGGCCGGTGGACAACGCCTCGGCTGCCGTCGTCGACGGTGGCCGAGGCGTTGCGCATTTCGGTGACCAGGAGCGGGTGTATCCACTCGCGTCCGTGACGAAGCTGTTGTGCGCGTATGCCGCTCTCGTGGCCGTCGAAGAAGGGGCGATCGAACTCGACCAGCCCGCCGGCCCACCCGGCGCAACGGTGCGACACCTGCTCGCGCACACGTCGGGTCTGGCATTCGGCGAGCACAAGGTGCAGGCGGAGCCGGGCGCCAAGCGCATCTACTCCAGCGCCGGGTTCGAGGTGCTGGCGGACTTCGTCGAGACCGAGACCGGGATCGGGTTCGCCGACTACGTGGCCGAGGCAGTGTTCGCGCCGTTGGGGATGGTGAACTCCGCCCTCGTCGGTTCCGCCGGGCACGGGGGACAGGCGAGCACGGCCGACCTCGCGCGGTTCGCCGCCGAACTGCTGCGCCCCACCCTGATCTCGGCGCAGACCCACACCGAGGCGACCAGCGTGCAGTTCCCCGGACTTGCCGGCCTGCTGCCCGGCTACGGCCCGCAGCGGCCCAACGACTGGGGGCTCGGCTTCGAGATCCGGGACGGCAAGAGCCCGCACTGGACCGGCTCGGGCAACTCCTCGGCCACCTACGGGCACTTCGGCCAGTCCGGGACCTTCCTCTGGGTGGACCCGGCCGTCGACGCCGCGTGCGTCGTGCTGACGGATAGGGCTTTCGGGGACTGGGCGAAGCCGCTGTGGCCGGCATTGAGTGACGGCGTCGTCGCCGAGTTGCGCGCCCGCCGGTAGATCAATTTACTGCTATCACTGGCGTAACAGTGGCATCACAGGGCACACTGGTCGACGTTGTGTCGCTCTGTGAAGTCGCGATTGCGACACAGCCGGCTCCACTTGATCGAGGTCGTTGGGGAAGACGTCCCTCGTCGAAGCTGGAGGTGTTGCAGTGCGCTCGTTGAACCAGTTCGCGGATGCGACGACCGGAGTGATCTACGTCCACTCGTCGCCCGCCGCCGTCTGTCCACACGTCGAGTGGGCCCTCACCTCGATTCTCGATGCCCGCGCCAACCTTCGCTGGACGGCTCAGCCCGCGGTCGGCGGCACACTACGGGCAACCTGCGACTGGTCCGGCCCTGTCGGTACCGGGTCCAGGCTCGCGGCGGGCCTGCGGGCCTGGCCCCTGCTGTACTTCGAGGTGACGGAGAACCCGAGTGACGGCGTGGACGGCGAACGATTCAGCCACGTGCCGGGCCTCGGGCTGTGGCGCGGTTCGACGAGCGCGAACGGGGACGTCGTCGTCGGCGAGATGCGACTGCGGGCGCTGCTCGCGAAGGGCGCCGACGGTTTCGCCGCCGCCGTGGAGCACGCCCTCGGCACGCCGTGGGACGAGGTGCTCGAGCCCTACCGTAGCGGTGGCGAGGGCGCCGAGGTGACCTGGCTGCGCCGCGACGTCGGCTGAGTCGGTTCGGTCGTGTCCATTCCGGATGCGGCCGATTTCTCTGTGGTGCAACGAGATCCGGCAAACCGGACGGCGTCGACGAGGGTGGTGAGTCTCGGCCCGGCAGTGGAGTGGGCCGTCGGGACCCAAAAGTGATGGGGCCCCGCGGTGCGGGGCCCCATCACTCAGTGTCGTCGTGTCACAGCGGAATGTTCTTGTGCTGTCCACGGCCGGCCGGTGCCGCGGCGAGGGCCGCGGTGATGACGCTGCGCGTCTTCGCCGGATCGATCGTCTCGTCCACCACACCGATGGAGATCGCGCGGCCGACACCGCCGGCGATGGCCTCGTGCTCGGCGGCGAGGCGATCGTGCAGTGCCTCGCGCTCCTCCTCCGGCGCGGCGGCCAGGGCGCGCTTGTGCAGGATGCCGACGGCAGCCTTGGCGCCCATGACCGCAACCTCGGACTCGGGCCACGCGTACACCGCGGTGGCGCCCAGCGCGCGCGAGTTCATCGCGATGTAGGCGCCGCCGTAGATCTTCCGGGTGACCAGCGTGACGCGGGGAACCGTGGCCTCGGCGAAGGCGTGCAGCAGCTTCGCGCCGCGGCGCACGACGCCTTCCCATTCCTGGCTGACACCGGGCAGGTAGCCGGGGACGTCGACGACCACGACCAGCGGGATGCCGAAGGCGTTGCACAGGCGGACGAAGCGGGCGGACTTCTCCGCGCTCTCCGAGTTGAGGCAGCCGCCCAGGCGGAGCGGGTTGTTGGCGATCACACCCACCGTGCGGCCGCCGAGGCGTCCCAGGCCGGTGACGATGCTGCGCGCCCAATTGCCCTGCAGCTCTTCGAAACTCGACTCGCCCTCGACGTTGTCGAGCAGCTCGTGCACGATCGGGCGAACGTCGTACGCGCGCTTGGCCGACTCGGGCATCAGCGCCCGCAGGTCGGTGTCGCCGTGCTCGGCGGCAGCGAGATCGAACTCGCCCTGCTCGCAGAACATCGACACCAGGCGGCGGGCGCGATGGTAGGCGTCGTCCTCGTCGTGTGCAGCGATGTGCGCGACGCCGGACTTCTTGGTGTGCGTATCGGGGCCGCCGAGCGAGGCCATGTCGACCTGCTCGCCGGTCACGCTCTTGACGACGTCGGGTCCGGTGACGAACACGCGGCCCTCGGGGGCCATGATCACGATGTCGGTGAGCGCGGGGCCGTAGGCGGCGCCGCCGGCCGCGAAGCCGAGGACGACGGAGATCTGCGGGACGAGGCCGGACGCACGGACCATGGCCTCGAAGACCAGTCCGACGGCGTGCAGCGCCTCGACGCCTTCGGCGAGGCGTGCGCCGCCCGAATGCCACAGTCCGATGACGGGCGCCTTCTCGGCGATGGCGGTGTCGATGGCGGCAACGATGTGCTTGCAGCCTTCGATGCCCATGGCGCCGCCCATGACGGTGGCGTCGGAGCAGTAGGCGATGGTGCGAACGCCGTCGATCTCACCGGATGCGGCGAGTACTCCGGACTTGTCGCGGGGATGTAGGGGCACGACGGTACCGGCATCGAACAACTTGGCGAGACGCGCGAGCGGATCGCGCGGATCGGTTGATGCTTCGGTGTTCGTCGCGGGGGCCATGACGGTCATCGAGTCCTCCTTGAGCGAGCCCATATGGGGCGAGGGTTCGGGGGTGGGGACCCCGGGGTGCGGGGCCCCCCACCTGGCTGTCCAGCGAAGTTCGGCTGGGATCAAGCCCGGCCGAAGGCGAGCGCGACGTTGTGCCCACCGAAACCGAACGAGTTGTTGATCGCGAAATCGATGTCGCCGTACCGGGGTTCACCCTTCACGACGTCGAGATCGATCTCTGGATCCTGGTTGTCGAGATTGAGCGTGGGGGGAATGACGCCCTCACGCACACTCAGGACCGTGAGCACGGCCTCGAGGGCGCCGACGGCGCCGATCGAGTGGCCCAGTGCCGACTTGGGCGCATACACCGCAGCATGCGTGCCGACCGCGGCCTGGATGGCCAGTGCCTCGGCGATGTCGCCGATCGGGGTCGCGGTGGCGTGTGCGTTGATGTGCTTGATGTCGGACTTGGTGAGACCGGCGGTCTCGATGGCCCGGGTCATGGCGCGAGCCGCACCCGTGCCTTCCGGATCGGGCGCCACGATGTGGAATCCGTCCGAGGTGATGCCGGCGCCCAGCAGGCGGGCGTGAATCGTCGCCCCGCGTGCCTTCGCATGCTCCTCCGTCTCGAGGACCATCATTGCGCCCGCTTCGCCGAAGACGAAACCGTCCCGGTCCTTGTCGAAGGGGCGCGAAGCCGCCTTCGGGTCGTCGTTGCGAGTGCTGAGCGCGCGCATCATTGCGAAGCTCGCGATCGGCACGGAGCCGATGTTGCCCTCGACTCCGCCCGCGACGACGATGTCCGCGTCGCCCATCGCGATCATGCGGAACGCATGCGCGATGGCCTCCGAGCCGGACGAACACGCCGAGACCGGCGTGATGACACCGGCGCGCGCGCCGAGTTCCAGTCCGACGGTGGCCGACGGACCGTTCGGCATCACCATCTGAACCGCGAACGGGGACACCTTGCGGTACCCGCCTGCGCGCAGCTTGTCGACGGCGTCGACGAGCGCCTCGCCGCCGCCGAGTCCGGTGCCGATGACAACCCCGAGGCGATCCTTGTCGACCTCGGGGCTGCCGGCGTTCTGCCAGACCTGACGACCCAGAACGAGAGCGAGACGTTCGACGAAGCTCATCCGGCGGATCTCGACCCGGGACAGTGCGTCGTCGAACGGGACCTTCAACTGGCCACCGAAACGCACTGGTAGATCGAATTCCTCCACGAATGAGCCATCGAGCACGTCGATGCCGCTCTCACCGGCCAGCAGGCCCTTCCACGTGCCATCCACATCTCCGGCGACCGACGTCGTAGCCGCAAGGCTGGTGACGACGATGTTGGGGAATCTCCCTCGGGTAGAAGCGGAAGTCACGTTCGGCTCACTCGTCGTCGTTCTTGGCGGCCTCGAGCTTGGCCTTGACGGTCTCCGCGGTCTCGCCGCCCTCGGCCTCGACCTTCTGGATGTAGGCGACGACATCGCCGACGGTGCGCAGGCTCGCGAGATCCTCGTCCGGGATCTTCACGCCGTACTTGTCCTCGGTCTGGACCGCGATCTCGACCATGGACAGCGAGTCGATGTCGAGGTCGTCGACGAACGACTTCTCGATCGTGACCTCGGACGGCTCGATTCCGGTGACCTCTTCGATGATCTCGGCGAGGTTGGCGATGATGTCTTCCTGGTTGGCGGCCACTTCGTGGCTCCCTTCTTCATTCGATGTGTCGTCTTCTGTGGGTCCGGGGCGGCCGGGGCCGACCCGGTGCGCGCATCGTGAGCGCGCAGCAAGCTAACCGACTTCGGTGAACTCGGTCAGTGCGGAGAGATCCCCGGGTTCCTTGAGCGCCGCGGTCGGGGTGCCGCGCATTTCGCGCTTGGCGATTCCGATCAGGGTGCCCGCCGGGGGGAGTTCCGCGATCGCCGAGACCTGCGCGGCCCGCAGGCTCGCGGTACACAGGTCCCAGCGCACAGGTCGGGTCACCTGCGCGGCCAGCTTAGTCAGGGCATCGGCACCGGAGGTCACCGGCGCGCCGTCCGAGTTGGAGAGCAGAGTGCGGGACGGATCGTTGGGTGTGATCCGCGACGCGGCCTCGGCCACGGCGTCCTGAGCAGGCGCCATGAACCGGGTGTGGAACGCACCCGCCACCGGAAGTGCCCGTACGCGGGCCTTCTCGGGCGGGTTCGCGGCGAGCTGCTCGAGTGCGTCGAGTCGCCCGGCCGCCACGATCTGGCCCGCCGCGTTGCGGTTGGCCGGCGTGAGATCGAGTTCCTCGAGCCGGGACAGGACGGCGTCCTCGTCCCCGCCGAGCACCGCCGACATTCCGGTGGGCTCCAACGCACACGCCTTCGCCATCTCGCCACCCCGGATCGCGGCGAGCATCACCGCGTCGTCGGAGGAGAGCACGCCGGCGACCGCGGCCGCAGCGAGTTCGCCGACGGAGTGACCGGCGGCGATGGTGTCGGAGGGGATCTGGCCGCGACGTTCGAGCTCCTCGTAGGCGAGGAGCGCGGCAGCCACGACCAGCGGCTGGGTCACTGCGGTGTCCGTGATCTCCTCGGCCGAGGCGGTAGTGCCCAGGCGTACGAGATCGAGGCCGGAGGCCTTGGACCACAGAGCCACGCGATCGTGTGCACCCGGCAGCTCCAGCCATGGGCTGAGCATGCCGGGGGTCTGAGAGCCCTGACCCGGGGCTAGCAACGAAATCACGCTTTCAAGGGAACACTGCGGGTGCAGGTCTGCGAGATGTTGTCGGGGATGAAACCTGGACACGTGTTTTGTAGGTTTCCTACAAAAAAGCACGTCGGCCGCCGTTATCGAATTCGGGCGCCTCCGTGTTACGTCCCGACATTCCTAAATGTGAATTTTGTGACTGATGTGTCAGAAGTCGACGTTTCGTGACGTGTTTGAGCTAGTCGGCCCACCGTGGTTGCGACGCGGAGCACATATGCGTCCCTCGAGTTGGTCGGATCCCGGCGGGTGACTTCGGCAATTCGCTTCAGGCGGTAGCGGACAGTATTTGGATGAACAAACAGCTGACGGGCACAAGCCTCTACGGCCCCACCGGAATCCAGGTAGGCGTCGAGCGTGTCGGACAGTGCCGAGCCGGCGGCCGACAACGGCTGGATCAAACGTTCGTTTAGGGCAACGACGGCCGCGGTGTCTCCGAGAAGGGCGCGTTCGGGTAGAAGGTCGGCGGCGAAGACGGGCCGCGGAGCGCCCCGCCAACCCGCGACGGCTTCCATGCCGGCCAGCGCCTCGACCGCACTGAAGTGTGCGGCCCCCAGACTGGGGGTGGTGGGTCCGATCACGACGGGGCCGGCGGAGAACTTGTCCATGAGATCGGTCATGAACTCCCGCGCCGCCTTGGTGCCGTGCAGCTCACCGCTGACGACGAGGACGAGCCGATCGCCCTGGATCACGGCGAGGGCCCCGCGATCGTGGCGCTGCGCTGCGCTGTGCACCGTGCCGATCACCGACACGCCCTGTTCCGGGGGAGGCGTGCCGACGATGACCGTCGCGGGCGCGGTGGCGTCCCAGTTCAGGGTTGCCGCCCGGGACTGCAGGTCGGAACCGGTGTCGCCGCGGACAACCGCGTCGACCACCAGGGCCTCCAGCCGGGTGTCCCATGCACCGCGGGACTCCGCGGCACTGGCGTAGACGGAGGCGGCCGCGAAACCGAGCTCGCGCCCGTAGCGCAGGATCGCCTCGGTGAGCGCCACCAGCTGCCGGTCGTTTCGGGCCAGAGCCGGGAGACGCTGCTCGAAGAACTCCATTGCGACCCGCACCATGTCGACCGTCTGGCGGAGGGTCAGTCGTCGGGCGAGGTCCTGCGGAATCACCTGGTACGCGTCGATGGTGAATCGGATGTCGCTGTCGGAGTCGGTGAGCCACTCGAGGAAGTTGACCACCGACTTCTGGACGATCATCTGGACGCTCGCGCGCTGTTCGGCGTCGAGGTCGGCGAAGAACGGCAGCTGGTCCTGCATCGAGGCGATGGCCTCGGTGGACAGCCGTCCGGAGAACTGCTTGACCCGGCGCAGCAGTGCGTCCGGAAGTGAATCGCGAGTGGGCCTGCCGTCCGACCTGGGGGCCGGAGGTTGATAGCGGACGCGTCGCGGCGAGTTCGGGGTCGGCGCCTCGCGCAGCGCGGGCGGCTCCGACGAGCTGTTCGACGTCTCGGGCAGATCCTCGGCCATGAGAGGAACTTACGCCCGCCGCCTGCACGGCGTCTCCGGGACACTCGTGCAAGCGGCGGGCGTGATCAGTTGTCGATCAGCGTGCCGATCGGGCCGCTTCAGGCGACGCCGGGATCCGACGTCTGCTTCGGAGCGGCGAGCACGTCGTCGATCCGGTAGCGGGCGGCCGCCTCGGCCGCCTTCGAGCGGTCGATCTCACCGGACTTCGCCAGCGCCGAGAGCACCGCGACGGTGATCGACTCGGCGTCGACGTTGAAGAACCGTCGCGCCGCCGGGCGGGTGTCGGAGAAACCGAACCCGTCGGTGCCGAGCGTGGTGTACGAGCCGGGGACCCACTGACGGATCTGGTCCGGGACCGCACGCATCCAGTCCGAGGCCGCCACGAACGGACCCTGCGCCTGGGACAGCGCCTTCGTGACGTACGGCTCCGGTGCGTCGACACCTGGGTTGCGCAGCGCCTCGCGCTCGCACTCGATGCCGTCGCGGCGCAGCTCGCCCCACGAGGTCACCGACCACACGTCGGCGGCGACGCCCCACTCGTCCGCGAGCAGCTGCTGTGCGCGCAGACCGTCCGGCATCGTGACGCCCGAGACCAGGATCTGCGCGCGCGGTGCGGAGCCTGCGGAGCGCCCCTCCGGGACGCCCGAGCTCTCGGCCGGCTTGAACAGGTAGATGCCCTTGAGCAGGCCCTCGACATCGAGGTTCTCCGGCTCGGCGGGCTGCTGGTACGGCTCGTTGTAGACGGTGAGGTAGTAGAAGATGTTCTCTCCACCGAAGCCCGGCTCGAGCGTTCCGTCCGCCGACGTCGTGCCGCCGTACATGCGGCGCAGACCGTCCTTGACGATGTGCGCGATCTCGTACGAGAACGACGGGTCGTACGACACCGCGGCCGGGTTGGTCGACGCCAGCAGCAGCGAGTGACCGTCGGCGTGCTGCAGACCCTCACCGGTGAGCGTGGTGCGGCCGGCGGTGGCGCCGAGGACGAAGCCGCGGGCCATCTGGTCCGCCGCCGCCCACAGGCCGTCGCCGGTCCGCTGGAAGCCGAACATCGAGTAGAAGATGTACACCGGGATCATCGGCTCGCCGTGGGTGGCGTACGACGTGCCCACCGCGGTGAACGACGCCGTCGAGCCGGCCTCGTTGATGCCCTCGTGCAGGATCTGGCCGATCTCGCTCTCCTTGTAGGCGAGCATCAGTTCCGCATCGACGGACGTGTACAGCTGTCCGTTGCGGTTGTAGATCTTCAGCGACGGGAACCACGAGTCCATGCCGAACGTGCGCGCCTCGTCCGGGATGATCGGCACGATCCGCTTGCCGATCTCCTTGTCCCGCAACAGTTCCTTGAGGATGCGGACGACGGCCATCGTCGTCGCGACCTCCTGCTTGCCCGAGCCCTTGCGGACGACGTCGTACGTCTTGTCCGCGGGCTGCGCGAGCGGTGTGGAGTCGGTGCGGCGGGACGGCAGGAAGCCGCCGAGCGCCTTGCGCCGCTGCAGCATGTACTGGATCTCGGGGGAGTCCGTACCGGGGTGGTAGTACGGGGGCAGGTACGGATCCTTCTCGAGCTCCTCGTCGGAGATCGGGATGCGCTGGATGTCGCGGAACCGCTTGAGATCGTCGAGCGTCAGCTTCTTCATCTGGTGCGTGGCATTGCGGCCCTCGAAGTGCTTGCCGAGGGTGTAGCCCTTGATGGTGTGCGCCAGGATCACCGTCGGCTGACCCTTGTGCGCCATCGCCGCCGCATACGCCGCGTAGATCTTGCGGTAGTCGTGGCCGCCGCGCTTGAGGTTCCAGATCTCCTGATCCGAGAGATTGTCGACCAGGGCCTTGGTGCGCGGGTCCCGCCCGAAGAAGTGCTCGCGGACGAACGCGCCGTCGTTGGCCTTGTACGTCTGGTAGTCGCCGTCGGGCGTCTCGTTCATCAGGTTGACGAGCGCGCCGTCCTTGTCGGCGTGCAGCAGCGCGTCCCACTCGCGGCCCCAGACGACCTTGATGACGTTCCAGCCGGCGCCGCGGAAGAACGACTCGAGCTCCTGGATGATCTTGCCGTTGCCGCGGACCGGTCCGTCGAGGCGCTGCAGGTTGCAGTTCACGACGAAGGTCAGGTTGTCGAGGCCCTCGGTGGCCGCGACGTGCGCCAGACCGCGCGACTCCGGCTCGTCCATCTCGCCGTCGCCGAGGAACGCCCACACGTGCTGATCCGCGGTGTCCTTGATGCCGCGGTCGTGCAGGTAGTGGTTGAAGCGGGCCTGGTAGATGGCGTTCATCGGGCCGAGGCCCATCGACACCGTCGGGAACTCCCAGAAATCGGGCAGCAGGCGCGGGTGCGGGTACGACGGCAGGCCGCCGCCGGACTGCGCGTGGCTGGCCTCCTGGCGGAAGCCGTCGAGCTGCTCGGCCGGGATCCGGCCCTCGAGGAACGCGCGGGCGTAGATGCCCGGCGAGGCGTGGCCCTGCACGAAGATGTGGTCGCCGCCGCCCGGGTGGTCCTTACCGCGGAAGAAGTGGTTGAAACCGACCTCGTAGAGCGCGGCCGACGACGCGTACGTCGAGATATGACCACCGACGCCCACGCCCGGCCGCTGCGCGCGATGCACCATGATCGCGGCGTTCCAGCGGATCCACGCGCGGTAGCGGCGCTCGACCTCTTCGTCGCCGGGGAACCACGGCTCGTTCTCGGTCGGGATGGTGTTGACGTAGTCGGTAGAGGTGAGTGCGGGGATCGCCACGTGCTTCTCGCCGGCGCGCTCGAGCATGCGCAGCATCAGGTAGCGGGCGCGGGCGGCTCCCGAGCGGTCGAGCAGACCGTCGAACGATTCGAGCCATTCGGTGGTCTCGTCCGGATCGATGTCCGGCAGGTAGGAAGCCACGCCCTCGCGGATGACGCGGACCCGGCCGTCTGTGCCGGGTTGCGCGTTCGCGGCGGGTGACGAGGCCGCTCCGGATACGCCTGGTGTGTCGGCGTTCGGTTGAGACGCGGGCCCCTGGATCAGGTCTGACAAGGTGTGCTCCTCATTGTGGTGGGACGCGCGGTGTCGCGTCCGCTCCATCCGGACGGTCCTTGTTAGGGCCGCCCGAGTTTCCATATGAATATGGCGCAACCCTCATCTTTCACCATCCAGTCCGCGGAGGCACCCCCACTCCTGCTGTTCGGTCTTCGGCGCGTCGCGGGATACGGTGGGGGTCGGAATTCGCCCTGGCAACCGTCGTCGACGGCGTGCCGATCGCACTTTCTCGAGATTTTCGGGGACGTCGGCTTGCGCGAACGGCTTCGACCATGTTCGCTTTCACCTATTGATCGACACACGCTCGATCGTCACTGGAGTCGGTCGGGCCCATTCGGGCCCGCCACCCACCGAACAGAGGAGGACACCACCGTGGTCGCCGCGGCGGACGCTCAGAACTACGCTCAGAAGCTTGGCATTACCCACGACATGGTGGTTCAGGAACTGGGCTGGGACGAGGACACCGACGACGACATTCGTTCGGCGGTGGAGGAGGCCATCGGTGGAGAGATGGTCGACGAGGACTCCGACGAGGTCATGGACGTCGTGGTGCTGTGGTGGCGCGACGGCGACGGTGACCTGGTCGACGCCCTGATGGACGCGATCGGACCGCTGTCCGACGAGGGCTTCGTGTGGGTACTCACCCCCAAGACCGGCCAGTCCGGGCATGTCGAGCCCAGCGAGATCGCCGAATCGGCGCCCACGGCGGGGCTGACCCAGACGTCGGCCGCGAACCTCGGGATGTGGAGCGGTAGCCGGCTGGTGCAGCCGAAGGCTCGCGCACCCAAGCGCTGATCTCGCCGAGACCACATTCGGTTCATCCGTGCGGCGTACGTTTGTCGTGACGGATGCGCCGACGTACCCGATGTTAGGACCAGGCATGCCTCTCGAAGTGGGCGCCACTGCGCCCGATTTCACCCTCAAGGACCAGAACAACCAGGAAGTCACGCTGTCGGACTTCCGTGGCAAGAAGAACGTCCTGCTCGTCTTCTACCCGCTCGCGTTCACGGGTGTGTGCCAGGGCGAACTGTGCCGTGTGCGGGACGAACTGCCGAAGTTCCAGAACGACGACGCCGAGATCCTCGCGATCTCGGTGGGCCCGTCGCCGACCCACAAGATCTGGGCCGCCGAACAGGGCTACACCTTCCCGTTGCTGTCCGACTTCTGGCCGCACGGCGCGATTGCCGAGGCGTACGGGGTGTTCAACGACAAGCTCGGATTCGCCAACCGCGGCACGTTCGCGATCGACAAGGACGGCATCATCCGCTTCGCGGAGATGAACGGCCCCGGCGAGCCCCGTGACCAGGCAGCTTGGGAGAAAGCGCTCACCGCGCTAAAGTCCTGATGCGATTCCGGCGGAATTCCACCGCCGGAATTCGGGCGTGTAGCTCAGTGGTAGAGCTCTGGTTTTACACACCAGCGGTCGGGGGTTCGAAACCCTCCGCGCCCACAAGCAGTCGTTCATTCGCGGATCGTGGCACGGATGCCGGCCAACTTCAGTCAGATCGCTCGACAGTTCCCGCGACACGGTCGATACACCCGTAGTCGAAACGCAGAACGCCCCGCACGGGGCGGGGCGTTCCGGGGAGCTCGATCGGTCGGCCCACGATCGAAAATGCATGGGCGAAAGTTGGATTGAATCCGTGGGTCTCGATGGGTCTTGATGGGTCTCGATACGACTTCGTCGTGGCCGGAAGCCGAAGCCGATCAGGAGCCGAGCGAGCCCGTGCTCAGTGAGCCGAAGTCGAGCGAACCACTCGAAGATCCGGCGTCGACGGAGTCGGGCTCACGAACTGGATTCCACCCGCGGCAGCCGGCGGTCTCGAACCCGTCGTCGTCCGGCGCAATCGTGACGGTGACCGGTCCGTAGGAAACCCCGCGTTCGATCGCGTTGATGCCGCCGGTAGGCAGCGCCTCGATGCGGGTCCACGAGCAGGGCAGCAGACTGCCGGGCCAGGCGCCGGCCGTCGTGTACGTTCCCGGCTGAACGTCGAAGCCGACTTTGTAGACGCCGTCCATCAAGATCCTCGACGGGGTTACGCCCAGCGATCCGGAAGAGCCGGCGTCAGCGGCTGATGCCACCCCGGCCCCGCCCGCCGCAATCGCTACTGTGGCCGCTGCGGCGACCGCTCCCGCAACCCAATTCGTCGGCTTGCGCACGGACATGACTGATCGATCAGGCACTTCGGAACCTCCCCCAAATATTTCTCGCGCTCAGGCTGCGCGTCCGGGGGATCGTAGCCCGAACCCGACCACTGGTCCGCCGAAACGACCAGGGAAGTCTGGGAAGTGTTCGGAACGCGCGACGGTCGGGAACCAGGCGATACTGGAATCCCCGGCCGACACTCCGAACGGACCCCGAGCGTGAACGACGACTCCGTCGATCCGACCGCGATCGACATCAGGCTCGACCCGTTGCGCCAGCGCCTGGTCGGGATCACGGCGCACGGACACCTGCCCTTCGACGTTCCGGTCATCAGCGAGATCGCCCCGAATCTGTGGCAGGGCGGTTGCCGCGACGGACTGCTGCTGCCGACGTTCGTCACCCACCTCGTGTCGCTGTACCCGTGGGAGCAGTACGAGATCGCGCACGTCGTCGATTCCGAGGTCTACGTCCGCATGTACGACAGTGCCGAACAGGGCTTCGATCAGGTCGATGCCCTCGCCGCCTGGGTGAACGCGTGCCGCAAGACAGGTCCGGTTCTCGTGCACTGTCAGGTGGGGCTCAACCGGTCGAGTCTGATCGCGGGTCGGGCGATGGTGCTGTCCGGCGAGGCGGACCCGGCCGGCGCGGTGGCGTTGCTCCGGGCGCGGCGGTCGCCGGCCTGCCTGTGCAACCCGTCGTTCGAGGCCTGGTTGCTGGGGCGATCCAGGGGCGAGGGGTCGCCGGACCCCGCGTCAGACCCCGGCGCCGCCGAGTAGCTGCCCTATCCCGTAGGTGACGGCCATCGCGAGCGCGCCACCGCTGACCACACGGATCACCGCCCGGGACCGGTCGGCGCCGCCGAGTCGGGCGCTGATGCTGCCGGTGATGGCAAGGGCGACCAGCATGGCCACGAATGTGACCGGAATGCGCGCGCTCGCCGGCGGAAGCAGGATCGCGAGCATCGGCAGAATCGCGCCGACGGTGAACGCGATCGCGGATGCAGACGCAGCCTGCCAGGGGTTGGTGAGGTCGTTCGGGTCGATGCCCAACTCGGCCTCGGCGTGCGCCGCGAACGCGTCGTGCGCGGTGAGCTCCTCGGCGACGGTACGGGCGGTGGCGGGGGACAGACCCTTCGCCTCGTACAGGGATGCCAGTTCGTCGAGTTCGGCGTCGGGGATGGTGGTCAGTTCGAGGCGCTCCTTCTCCAGCAGAGCGCGCTCGGTGTCACGCTGGGTGCTCACGGAGACATACTCGCCCAGCGCCATCGAGACGGCGCCGGCCGCGAGCCCTGCCAGACCGGCGGTGAGGATCGGGCCGCGGTCGGTGGTTGCCGCGGCGACACCGACGACGAGACCCGCTACCGAGACGATGCCGTCGTTCGCGCCGAGTACCCCCGCGCGAAGCCAGTTCAGGCGCGACGACAACCCTGCGGTGTGCGGCTCCGCTGCATGGGTTCCGGCCTGCTCGCCGGCATTCGGGGACTCCTGGTTCGAGGTCACAGCGCGAATCGTATTGCCGACGCCACGGTGTCACCAGCTATGCAAGGCTGTCCGAAGTGGTCCGGCGTCACTGTGCGGCCGGGGAATCGGCAGCCGTCGTATCGCTCCAGACGGCGGCCGCGCCGCTCTCGCCGATCCGGTAGACCTGCACCGTCGATCCGACTGCCAGCACCACCGCGACGACGGAAAGTCCGGTGGCGACGACCCGCGACGCCGTACTGCTCGTCGACCCGCCGCGTTCGGCCCGCCACGCCTGGAAACGGGGGTTGTGGATGGCCCACCATCCCAGTGCGGCGACGAAGAGACCGGCCGACCAGTAGATCAGTTGGTCCCCGAGTTCAGCGTGGATCCGCACCAGCGGATCAGGCGCGGTGCGGTGTTCGAGCCACTCGCCGGCGTGGGTCGTGAGTGGCACGAGAACCAGGGCGATGAGGGCGACCACGGGGGAGAAGACCCCGATCCGTCGCCTCGCTGCGGGCCAACATACGGACAGCAGTAGAAGCAGTGCGGAGAGCGGTACCAGCACCACTACGAAATGCACGAGCAACGGGTGGATGGGCAGGCCGTTGAACGTTGTGGGCCCCATGATGACTCGCCTCCGTCGCGTGTTCCCGGTGTTCCGGTTCTCACGGTAGGCGCGAATTCTTGGAGCCTTCTGGGAACGTCTTAGGCGTGCCTCGGCAGGACGAGCGTGAAGGTGGCCCCGCGACCAGGCCTCGGATCGACCAGTATCTCGCCGTCGTGGGCGGTCGCGATTTCACGGACGAGAGCAAGCCCGATGCCATACCGGCGGCCTCCGGCCGGTTGCTCAGGGCCGTGCGCGAAGCGGGTGAACAGTCGACTCAGCTGCTGAGGTTCGATCCCCGGACCAGTGTCGGTCACAGCGATTCGCACCACGTCGGTGTCGCCGTCGACACGGAGCGTGACCCGTCCGCCGGGGCGTACATGGGTGACGGCATTGTCGACGAGTCCGTACACTGCGCGTCGCAATGCCGGGCGAGACCCGCTCACGACGCAGGGCGCGTCGCCGCGCACGATATCGACGTCGACGCCCAGCGATCGCGCGTGCGCCTCGACGCTGTCGCGGACCTGCTCGCAGAGCGCGGCGACGTCGACAGGTTCCCGGGTGTCGGGTCCGGTCTCCATGGCCGCCGAGAGGAGCAGATCCTCCACCAGTTCACCGAGCGCGCGGGTATCGGCGACGATCCCGTCGAGCTGGCGGGAGACCTCCTCGGGCTCGAGTCGTCCGACACGGTGGGCGAGTAGTTGCGCGCGGGTATGCAGGACCGTGAGCGGGGCACGCAGTTCGTGCGACGCATCGGCGACGAAACGTCGCTGCAGCGACAGCGCCAGGGTCAGTGGCCGAATCGATCTGCGGGACAGCAGGATCACCACGACCGCGGATGCTGCGATACCGGCGATCTCCGCGAGGATCAGGGCCGAGAGCAGTCGATGGCGTCCCGCTTCGAACGGCTCGAGGTCGAGGGCCGCGGCAACCTGGCCGTGAGTGTTGCCGCCGACCAGTACGCGGTAGTACCGTCCGCCCGCACGTAGGTCGGAGAACCCGGCGGGTCCGTCGAGCAGCCCCGCGATCTGCGGTGGTGCGCCGGCGCTGACCTGCGTCTCACCGTCGGGTCCCCGCAACGCGAGTGCCGTGCCGGGCGGGGGATCGTCGACGTCCTCGACGGTGTCGACCACGGATTGCAGTTGCGTGTCGATCTGCCGTGACTGGACGCGGGCGTCGACGAGATACGCCACCAGGCCCACCACCAGCAGCACGAGTGCGAGAGCCGCCGCGGCTTGCAGTGCTGCGAAACGTCCGGCGCGGCGCAGCAACTGTTCGTCGCCGATGACGGCGGCCGGGCGGGTCGCGACGGTCGGTCGCCGCCGACGCCTCATCGGGCACCGAGCCGGTATCCGACACCGCGCACGGTCTGCACGACGTCGCGACCGAGTTTGCGTCGCAGGTAATGCACGTAGGTATCGACGGTGCCCGGGTCGTCGGCGCCGTCGAACGCCGACAGCAACAATTGCGACCGGGTGAAGACCTGACCCGGCGCTTCGGCGAGGACGGCGAGCAGAGCGCACTCGCTGGCAGACAACTCGACAGCCGTGTCGTGCCCGATCACCGTCCGGCTCGCCAGGTCCAGGCGGCGTCGGCCCACCGGGAGTTGCTCCGCGCCCTCGAATCGGCGTCTGCGCAACGCGCGCAGCCGGGCGAGCAGCTCCGGCACCTCGAACGGCTTGACCAGGTAGTCCTCGGCGCCCGCGTCGAGACCCTCGCCCCTGTCGTCGAGTGCGCCCCTGGCCGTGAGCACGAGAGTGGGAGTGTCCACCGCCTGTCGGCGCAGTGCACGCAGCACCTCGAGACCGCTCAGGACGGGAAGCCCGCGGTCCAGCACGATCAGATCGAACCGGCGGGTCAGCCCCAGGTGGAGCCCCCGGTGACCGTCGGTCGCGACCTCCACGGCGTAACCCTCCTCCGCGAGCAGATCGCACAGCAGATCGGTGAGTGGGGCGTCGTCCTCGACGAGTAGGACGGATGGCGACGCGGTGGAATCGGGCATGGTTCGAGCCTGCCACCGTCACCGCTGCAGCACGACGTGGACCGGGGGAGACACAGCACCTCGACCCCATGTGCTCCGACGGGCATATCCCCACAGCCCGGTGCCGGCCCGTCGACCTAGGCATTGATAGAAATACCGTCGTGCTCCACAACTCCCGTCGGGAACCCGCTGTTCGTCGTCCGAGCTCCACCGCGAGGGCTGTCGGCCTGCTCCTCGGCTACGCCGCGGATCGCGTGTTCGCGGACCCGCGGCGGTGGCATCCGGTCGCCGGATTCGGTCTTGCTGCAATGGAACTGGAGAAGCGGACGTACGCCGACAGTCGGCTGTCCGGAGCCGCGCACACCACGATCCTGGTGGGCGCGACCGCTGTCGGCGGTGTGCTCGCGCAGCGCCTGGGCGCGAAGTGCGGCTGGGTCGGGGAGACGGCGGTGACCGCGGCGGCGACGTGGACCGTACTCGGAGGTACCTCCCTCGCGGGCACCGGCCGGACAATGGCAAGACACCTCGAAGCCGGGGACCTGGAGTCGGCACGTTCGCTGCTGCCGTCGCTGTGCGGTCGCGATCCGAGCGTGCTCGACGCCGACGGGCTGGCCCGCGCGAGCCTCGAATCGGTCGCCGAGAACACCTCCGACGCGACCGTCGGCGCACTCTTCTGGGGCGCGGTGGCCGGGGTGCCGGGGCTGCTGGCGTACCGCGCGTCCAACACGCTCGACGCGATGATCGGCTACCGCTCGGCGAAGTACAACCGCTTCGGGTGGGCTGCGGCGCGCTGGGACGACGTCGTGAATCTGGCGCCCGCCCGCCTCGCCGGCGCGCTGACCGTGGCCCTGGCACCCGCCGTGGGCGGCTCGGCTCGGGACGCCCTCCAGGCGTGGCGGCGGGACGCGTCGAATCATCCGAGCCCCAACGCGGGCGTCGCGGAGGCATCCACAGCTGGAGCGCTCGGGATCCAACTCGGCGGACGCACCGAGTACGCGTACGGCGTGGAGATGCGGCCGACCCTTGGATCGGGCCCGGCGCCGGTCGTCGCCGACCTCGAGCGAGCGGCGCGGCTGTCGACGATCGTCCAGGCGGGGGCGGCCGTCACGTCCGCGGCGCTGGCCCTCGTCGTCGGTCGGCGCCGACGACGCTGACCGGCTGCGACGAGTTCTCCGGTCCGCCGGAGTCTGTCCTCACGACAGCTCGAGACGAACGGAGTCAGAACCATGATCATCGTGGCCGGATATCTGCGGGTCGCCCCGGACGACCGCGAGGGCTACCTGGTTGCCTGCCGGAGCGTCGTGACGGCGGCGCGGGCCGCCGACGGATGCCTGGACTTCGCCCTCAGTCCCGATCCGATCGAACCCGACCGGATCAACGTCCTCGAACGGTGGCAGGACCGGCACACTCTGACCGCTTTTCGCGGGGACGGATCCGGCGAGGATCTCGGCGCCCGAATCGTCCAGGCGCAGGTGAGTGAGTTCGAATGCGACAGCGGTACCGCGCTCTGACCCCGGGCCGAGGCCGAGATCGGAATACCGGGGGATCGGAATACCGGGGGATCGGAATACCGGGGGATCGGAATACCGGGGGATCGGAATACCGGGGGCCGGGCGGCGTTGTCATAAAGAGAAGCCGCCGATACCCGCGAGGGGCCGGCGGCTTCTCCGTGTCGGTGGGGGGACCGGGTCAGCGACGTCTGCCGTAGCGGTCGGCCATCTTGGCCTCGCTGGCGGACAGCGGCGCGCTGGGGGCCGCGTCCTTCTTGCGCAGTCCACGGCGGCGGGTGGGCAGTGCGAACTCGTCGACGGTGGGTTCGGGAGCCGCACCGGCCGGAGTCTCGTCGACCGGTGGCGTCGCGGTGGTTGGTTCGTCGGCCGGTTCCGGCGCCGGCGGCGCCGCCGCGGTCGCCTTGGTCTTGCGGCGCTCGCGGAGTTCGGCGCGGACGAAGTAGGCCAGACCCAGCGGCGCCATGATGCCGAACGCCAGCCACTGCAACCCGTACGACAGGTACGGCCCGGCGTCGAGCATCGGCAGCGGGATGGTGCCGAGCCCGCCCGGCTGGGCGTCGTCGAGTTGCAGGTAGCCGTTGACCAGGTCGGTGCCGATGAACTGCCCGATCTGGCCGGAGTCGATGTAGTACACCTGCTCGGTGCCGGCCTCGGTGATCGGTTCCTTGCCCGGAACCGTGCCCTCGGACATGCGGACGCGGCCCTCGACGGACACCTCGCCGGTGGGCGGCGCCGGGATGGGCGGCGCCTCGGTGCCCTGCACAGGGCGCACGTAACCGCGGTTGACGAGCAGGGTGGCGCCGTCGCTCAGTCGCATCGGGGTGAGCACCTCGTACGCGGGCGCGTCCTCCACCGAGCGGAGCCGGACCAGGAGGTCGCTGTCGGGAAGATAGGTTCCCGTCGCGACGACCTTGCGCCACTCGTCGTCCGGGGCCGGGCCGGCACCACCGAGCAGGGTGTCGATCGACACCGCGTCGGCGTTGATGGACTGTTCGAGCAGCCCGTTGCGTTCCTCGGTCCTGGTGTTCTTGCCGAGCTGCCACGGCGCCAGGACGGTGAAACACATGAAGGCGAAACCGGCTACCACGGCCGCCAACGCAAGCCAGCCGGGACGCAGCAGAAACTTCAGCCTTCGCACGTGTCCACGGTAGCGGCTCGGCTGCCGGTCAGCTCCCCCGCACCCAGTTCAGCAGGCCCGGAACGGCTGCCTCGATCTGGTCGCGGACCAGTTCGAAGTCGGTCATGTCGCCGTAGTACGGGTCGGGCACCGAATCGCCGTCCGCATCCGGATCGAAGCTGCGGAGCAGTCGGCGGCGCTCGGTGGGCACCCCGAGATGAGCGAGGGCCCGATCGTGTCCACGGTCGAGCGCGACCACCAGGTCGGCGGCCAGATGGTCGTCCCCGACCTGCTCGGCGCGGTGCCCGGTCGGGTAGCCGGCATCGACGAGCACCCGGTCGGTGCGGCCGTCGGCGCCGTCGCCGACGTGGTAGCCGTGGGTGCCCGCGCTGCTGACCCGCACCCGATCGTCGAGACCGGCGCGGCGCACGTGCTCGGCGAAGATGCGCTCCGCCATGGGGGACCGGCAGATGTTGCCGGTGCACACGAAGGTGACGTGAATCATGCCCGGCTCACCCGGCCCGCGTGAGGATCCGCTCGAGATGCGCGACGGTGGGCGCCGTCCAGCGGGCGGCGGCCGCCTCGTCTGCCGTGCCGTAGCCCCACTCGACGAACACCGTCGGGATGCCCCAGTGCCCCGCGCCGTGCACGTCGTGCTCGCGGTCGCCGATCATCACGACGTCGGCGGTGCCGCCCACGGTCGCCGGCAGGCCCAGCCCGCCGAGGACGTGCTCGACGACGTCGGCCTTCGCGCGGCGCGACCCGTCGCTGCTGGCCCCGCCGATCACCTCGAAGTAGTCGGCGAGGCCGAAGTGCTCGAGGATCCGGATCGCGAACTTCTCGGTCTTCGACGTCGCGACCGCGAGGCGGGCGCCGGTGCCCCGGGCGGCCGTCAGCATCGGCTCGATGCCCTCGTACACCTCGTTCTCCGACCAGCCGATCGCGTCGTACCGCTCGAAGTACGCGGCCAGCGCCGCCGCGGTGGTGTCGGCGTCGAGTCCCATCCCGCGCATCGAGTCCATCAGCGGCGGGCCGATTACCGTCGCCAGCATCTCCGCGGTGGGCTCGGGACCGCCGACCGCGGCGAGGGCGTGCCGGAAGCCGTTGTGGATGCCGAGCGCGGAGTCGGTGAGGGTGCCGTCGAGGTCGAACAGAATGACCGGGGCGATCGTCGTGGGTGTCGAGGCGAGGCCGGGGGAGGAAGAGGAAAGTGTCACGGCTCCATTGTGCTGCCGACGTCCACCGACGCCCGGGCAGGTGCGCCACCGCACGCGCCGTAGGCTCGACGGCTATGGAATTCGGATCGGGATCGGCGGCGGACACTCTCGCGGCCCTGCGGCACCACGGCGACGCCGAGACCGGCCCCGGACTGCTCGACTTCGCGGTGAACGTGCAGGGAGACGGGCCGCCGGAGTGGTTGCGGCGCAGGCTTGCCGACGCCCTGGCGGGCCTGGGCAGGTATCCGGCCGCCGACGCCGACCGGTGCGCCCGCGAACAGGTGGCCGTCCGGCACGGCCGGACGCCGGAGGAGGTGCTGCCACTGGCCGGCGGCGCCGAGGGGTTCGCGATGCTGCCGCGGCTCGGGGTGCGCAAGGCGGCGCTGATCCATCCGTCGTTCACCGAGCCCGAACTCGCACTGCGCGAGGCCGGCGTCCCGGTGACGCACGTGACCCTGGAGGCGCCGTACCGCCTCGATCCCGCCGCCGTGCCGGACTCCGCCGATCTCGTGGTGCTCGGCAACCCCACCAACCCGACGTCGGTGCTGCACGCGGCGGATGACGTCCTCGCGCTGCGCCGGCCCGGCCGGATCCTCGTCGTCGACGAGGCGTTCATGGACTCGGTCCCGGGGGAGACCGAGTCGGTAGCCGGCCTCTCGCTGCCCGACGTCCTGGTGCTGCGGAGCCTGACGAAGACGTGGGCGCTGGCCGGGCTGCGGTGCGGCTACGCGCTGGGCCACCCGGACGTGCTGGCGCGGATGCAGCACGGGCGCGCGCACTGGCCGGTGGGCAGCCTGCAACTCGAGGCGATCACCGCGTGCAGCGAACCCGCCGCCGTCGAGCAGGCCGGGGAGATGGCGAACCGGATCGCCGCCGACCGCGGCGACATGGCCGCGCTGCTCCGCGACGCCGGGGTGGACGTCCACCTGCCGGCGTCGGCGCCGTTCCTGCTGCTGCGTCTGCCGGACGGCGAGCGTGCGCGCGCCCACCTGCGCGAGCGGGGGATCGCGGTCCGCCGCTGCGACACCTTCCCGGGCCTGGGCCCGGACTTCCTGCGCGTCGCGGTCCGGCCGCGCGGGAAGGCCGAGCAACTTATCGCCGCCATGAGTGAACTGACGAGGGAGATGCCGTGATGACAACCCCGACGACGACCCCGACGCTGGCCGAGGTGATCGCGGCCCTCGAGACGGCCTACCCGCCGGCCCTCGCCGAGTCGTGGGACTCGGTCGGCCTGGTGGCCGGCGACCCCGCCGACGAGGTCCGCAAGGTGGTCGTCGCCGTCGACGCGACCGCCGCGGTCGTGGACGAGGCGCTGGCGACCGGTGCACAACTGCTGCTGGTGCACCACCCGCTGTTGCTGCGCGGCGTCGACACCGTCGGCGCGCACACGCCGAAGGGGGCGCTGCTGCACCGGCTGATCCGCGGCGGATGCGCGCTGTACAGCGCGCACACCAACGCCGACCGCGCCGATCCGGGCGTGTCCGACGCGCTCGCGGGCGCGCTGGGCCTCGTGGACACGCGCCCGCTGGTCCCGATCCCCGACACGGTGACCGACAAGTGGGTGGTGATGGTCCCCACGACCGACACGGGCCGAGTGCGCGACGCACTGTTCGCGGCCGGCGCCGGCGAGCTCGGTGACTACCGCGAGTGCAGTTGGACGGCGACCGGCGACGGACAGTTCCGGCCGCTCGCCGGCGCCAACCCGACGCTGGGCACCGTCGGCGAGGTGGAGGCGGTGCGCGAGGACCGCGTCGAGGTGATCGCGCCGCGCTCGGCCCGAACACGCGTGCTGCGCGCCCTGCGGGCGGCGCACCCGTACGAGGAGCCCGCGTTCGACGTGTTCGAGACCGTCGACTTCCCCGGCAGCCGGGGCCTCGGCCGGGTCGGGGAGCTGCCGCGGCCGCAGACGCTGCGCGAGTTCACCGAACGGGTCGCGGCGGCGCTGCCGCGCACCGAATGGGGTGTTCGCGCAGCCGGAGATCCGGACCGGATCGTCCGCACTGTCGCGGTCTGCGGGGGCTCGGGCGACTCGCTGCTCGACACCGTGACCGGCCTCGGCGTCGACGCCTATGTGACCGCGGACCTGCGTCACCACCCCGCCGACGAGCATCTGCGGCAGGGCGGGCCGGCGCTCGTGGACGTGGCGCACTGGGCCAGCGAACAACCGTGGTGCGCACAGGCGAAGGGCGTGCTCGACGAGCGGTTCTCGGACGTCGACGGCTGGGAGGTGCGGGTGACGGAACTGCGCACCGACCCGTGGACCGTCGCGTGCCACTGACGGGTGCCGGTGAAGCGGTCGGCTGATGTGGTCGGCGCACCGCATTGTCGGGGTACGGTTGACACCTGATCTCGGCCGGTACGAGTTCGTCGGCTACGACGAACGACCACTGGTCCGACCCCAAGAACATCAAGAACACAGCAGGAGCTTCCACGCGTGAACGTCGATCCCTCAGTGCAGTCCAAGCTTCTCGAGCTCGCGGGTGTGGACACCGAGCTGGCACGGCTCGCGCACCGTCGCTCGACACTGCCCGAGCAGCAGGAAGTGGAGCGACTCGAAGCCGAGCGCCTCTCCCGTAAGGACGCGGCGGTGTCCGTCGAGATCGTCCTCGACGACCTCGACCGGGACATCAAGAAGCTCGAAGGCGAGGTCGACGCGGTCCGCCAGCGCGAGGTGCGGGACCGGAAGCTGCTCGAGGGCGGCACCGTCGGCGCGAAGCAGCTGTCGGAGTTGCAGCACGAGCTCAGCAGCCTGGAGCGTCGACAGAGCGTGCTCGAGGACGAACTGCTCGAGGTGATGGAGCGCCGGGAGGCGTCGCAGGCCGATCACGACCACGCCGGTGCCCGCCTGACGCAGGTCGAGGACGAACTGATCGACGCAGAGCGTCGCCGCGACGACGCCGTCGCGGACCTCGAGAAGACGCAGCAGCGCTGCGACACCGACCGCGCCGCCCTGGTCGGTCAGTTCCCCGAGGACCTGCTCGCGATCTACGAGAAGCAGCGCGAGCAGCGCGGTGTCGGCGCGGCCCTGCTGCAGGCCCGTCGCTGCGGCGCGTGCCGCATCGAGATCGACCGCGGCGAGATCTCCCGGATCGCCGGCACCGCTGCGGACGTCGTCGTCCGCTGCCCCGAATGCGGCGCAATCATGGTGCGCACCAAGGAGTCCGGTCTGTGACTCTTGACCGGGTCGTCGTCGAGGCCGACGGCGGATCGAGGGGTAACCCGGGCCCGGCCGGGTACGGCGCGGTGGTGTTCGATGCCGATCGGAACCGGGTGCTCGCCGAGCGCCGCGAGTTCCTCGGTGTCGCCACCAACAACGTCGCCGAGTACCGCGGCCTCGTCGCGGGCCTGACCGCGGCCCGCGACCTCGGCGCCCGCGAGGTGGACGTCCGGATGGACTCCAAACTCGTCGTCGAGCAGATGTCCGGGCGCTGGAAGATCAAGCACCCGGACATGATTCCGCTCGCCGAGCAGGCGCGGACGCTGGCGGGATCGTTCGCGCGGGTCACGTACACGTGGATCCCGCGCGCCGAGAACTCCCACGCCGACCGGCTCGCGAACGAGGCGATGGACGGGGAGGACGCGATCACCTCCGGTGCGGTCGCCGAGACCACCGAGGAATCCGCGGCGGAGCCGGCCGCGGCCACCGCTCCGGGTTGGACCGGCGCGGTCGGCGCCCCCACCCGGATGCTGCTGCTGCGGCACGGCCAGACCGAACTGTCCGTCGAACGGCGCTATTCGGGCCGCGGCAATCCCGAACTCACGGCGTTCGGCCGGTCGCAGGCCCGGTCGGCGGCGGAGCGGATCGCCGAGCGCGGCGCGATCGCCGCGGTGGTGTCGTCGCCGCTCGGGCGAGCCCGGGAGACCGCGGACGCGGCCGCCCGCGCGTTGGGACTGCCGGTCACGGTGCACGAGGGACTCACCGAGACGGACTTCGGTAAGTGGGAGGGCCTGACGTTCGGTGAGGCCGCCGAGCGGGACCCCGACCTGCATCGCCGGTGGCTGTCGGACACGTCCGTGCGCCCACCCGAGGGCGAGAGCTTCGACGAGGTCCGGGCCCGGATCGAGCGGGTGCGTGACGAGCTCACCGCGTCGTATGCGGGCTCGAACATCCTGGTGGTCACGCACGTGACGCCGATCAAGACACTGCTGCAACTGGCGCTCGACGTGGGTCCGTCGTTGCTGTACCGCCTGCACCTGGATCTGGCGTCGCTGAGCATCGCGGAGTTCTACCCGGACGGTGGCTCGTCGGTGCGGCTGGTCAACGATACGTCGCATCTGTAGGTCCGTCGTCGTGTCGCGGCAGCGCGACGCCCAGGAACACCAGTCCGACGCCGGCGAGCAGGTGCAGCCAGCTCCCGGCGGTGTCGATCGGCATGAAGTTCGACGCCGTCGCGGCGTCGATGACCAACCCGTACACGGCGAGCATCGCCGACAGGAATCCGGCGCCGATGAGGAACATCTCGGCGGAGGCCAGTGTGCGGGACATCGCCAGACCGACGGCGCCGGCCGCGATGTGCGCGAGGTTGTGCAGGATCGACACCTCCACGGTGCCGAGCAGTCGCGCGTCGGTCCCGGGGCCGGCCCAGGTGATGTCGCCGACGTCGGACGTGATGCCCGGAACGAACCCGACGATGCCTATCGACAGGATGATCGCGGCGACGACGGTCGCCGCCAATTGAGTCGTGGTCCGGGCCAAGCCCTCGGACTCGTCCATGACAATCGCTCCTCCGGCGGCCGCGATCTTCCGCGGCCGGTGTCGTCGATCGTGGTCCCATTGTCCGCCGATTCGCTCGCCGGTGCCGCCCGGTTGGAATCGATGCCCGGTATGGGCGTACCCTTCCTCGTTGTGAACGCCCTGCTGACCTGTCGCCGCTACGTCGACAACTGTCTGCAGGCGAGCGCGGTCTGTCACGCCTGACACCCGGTAGACATCTCGAGTCCCGGGACGGCTCCTCCCTCTGAGCCCTCCGTGCGTCCCCTTCGGTCGCGCGCGTCGTCGTGCGCCGTCTCCACATCTCCACCCGAAAGGCCCTCATGTCGGCCCCCACCCTCGACGCGCCCCGGCGCGCCCTGCCCAAGTGGGCAACCTCGTTCGGCCCGCAGATCGTCGCCGGCCTGATCCTCGGCGTCGTCATCGGTCTGATCGCCCGGTCCATGCCCGATGCCGCCGACGGCAACGAGAACTGGCTGGTCGGAACCGTCAAGACCATCGGTTCCAGCTACGTCGCCCTCCTCACCGTCGCGGTGATACCGCTGATCTTCACCGCGATCGTCAGCTCCATCGCGAATCTGCGGAACGTCGCGAACGCGGCCCGCCTCGCGGTCCAGACGCTGCTGTGGTTCGCAATCACCGCGTTCATCGCGGTGCTGATCGGTATCGCCGTCGGCCTGGTCATGCAGCCCGGCGCGAACACCACGGTCGACGCGACGACGGCCTCCGAGCCGAAGAGTTCCGGATCGTGGTGGGCGTTCCTCACCGGTCTGGTGCCGCAGAACTTCCTCGGCCTCGGCGCCCGGACCACCGTCACCGGTGACGCCGCCTCCGGCTTCTCGGCGACCACGTCGCTGAGCTTCAACGTCCTGCAGTTGCTCGTCGTCGCGATCGCGATCGGCATCGCCGCCCTGAAGGTGGGGGAGAAGGCCGAGCCGTTCCTGAACTTCAACGCCGCGCTGCTGGCGATCGTGCAGAAGGTGCTGTGGTGGATCATCCGCCTCGCGCCGATCGGCACCGCCGCCCTCATCGGCAAGGCCGTCGCCACCTACGGTTGGGACGCGATCGGTCAGCTCGGCGTGTTCACCCTCGCCGTGTACATCGGACTGGCGATCGTCTTCTTCGTCGTCTACCCGATTCTGATTCGGGTGCACGGGCTTTCGGTGAAGAACTTCTTCACGGGAGTGTGGCCGGCCACGCAACTCGGGTTCGTCTCACGCTCCTCGATCGGCACACTGCCGCTCACCGAGCGGGTCACCGAACGCAATCTCGGTGTGCCGCGCGAGTACGCGTCGTTCGCGGTGCCGCTCGGCGCGACCACCAAGATGGACGGCTGCGCCGCGGTGTACCCGGCGATCGCGGCGATCTTCGTCGCCCAGTTCTACGGTATCGACCTGAGCCTGACCGACTACCTGCTCATCATCGTGGTGTCGGTGATCGGTTCGACGGCCACCGCCGGCACCACCGGTGCGACCGTCATGCTCACGCTGACGCTGTCCACGCTCGGTCTGCCGCTGGCCGGTGTCGGCCTGCTGCTCGCGGTCGAACCGATCGTCGACATGGGGCGCACCGCGCTCAACGTGACCGGTCAGGCGCTGGTGCCGACCATCGTCGCCAAGCGCGAGAAGATCCTGGACGAGACGCTGTACAACGCGCCGCGCCAGGGCGATCCGTTCGCGGACGAGTCGCTGGAGCCGGCCCGGAGCTGACGGCCACGGCGCCTACCGCACCGCCCACAGCGCGGTGACGGGCGCCGAGGATCGTCAGTGGGATGGTGACCGGCCCGAGCTCGAACGAACCGAGCTCGGGCCGGCGGCTGTTGCCCGTGAGAACCGGGGGCCCGCGGTTACTTCAGGAGCTTCACCAGGGTCCGCAGATTGCGAGTGGTGGTGACCGCCTTGAGTTTCGGCTTGCCGGTGTTCTTACCGAAACTGCTCTTCAGTGTCATCCCGCGCTCGACCTCCCAGTACAGGACGCCGTCGCCGCCCCGGATCCGCTCGATGTCCGGATCGAGGTCGGTATGTGCGTCGAGAAGACCCGCGAGGACCGTCGGCTCCGCAGTGAACATCACGTACGGATGCCAGCCGTCGTGCGCGGGGTCGAACGGGTAGGACGCAACGATTCGGGCCAATGTCTCGGTGCTGAGCACGAACACCCACGCCTCGTAGCCGAATGCGGCGCGCAACGCGGCCTCGATGTCCGACTTCAGCGCCGGGATGTCCGTCGAGTCGCTGGAGAACAGGACGTTCCCGGAGGCCAGCACGGTCTTGACGTCGTCGAAGCCCAACTCGGTGAACACCCGGCTCAGATCGGCCATCTTGATGTTGATTCCACCGACGTTGATGCCTCGCAGCAGTGACACGTATCGGGTCATGTTCCGGACCCTAGCCCGGCACTCCGACACCGCCGGTTCGGACACGGCGCGGCGACCCAGTAGGCTTACCGTGCGGACGAGTTGGCCGGGCGGCCGCGGCGACGGGAACCGACATCCTCGAGATGTCAGGCCCGATGCCGAGGAAAGTCCGGACTCCACAGAGCAGGGCGGTTGCTAACGGCAACCCGAGGTGACTCGCGGGACAGTGCCACAGAAAACAGACCGCCGATGCGGCTGTGTCCTTGTGACACAGCGGTCGGTGAGGGTGAAAAGGTGCGGTAAGAGCGCACCAGCGCCCCAGGTGACTGGGGCGGCTAGGTAAACCCCGCCCGGAGCAAGGTTGAAGGCCGCACCGGTGTCCTCCGGGACATGGTGCGGCTGCGCAGGTGTTCGAGGGCTGCTCGCCCGAGCCTGCGGGTGAACCGCTCGAGGTACCCGGCAACGGTGTGCCCAGATGGATGGTCGCCACCCGGCGCTCGCGTCGGGGACAGGATCCGGCTTACACGCCAACTCGTCCGCCCGAATCACACACGAGAAAGGCCCCCGGCGCTGCCGGGGGCCTTTCTCGTTGTCTGCGGGTACTACGCCTGGATGCCGCTGAGCGGGTTGATCATCAGCAGCTTGGCCCAGTATTCGGCGCCGGTCTTGCCGAGAACGGGGAGAAGCGTATCGAAGAGGATGTAGGACATGCGGGGCTCCGATCTTTGACGCAGCGCGTCGATGGTTCGGTGACGCGGTGCGTCGACGAGAAAGCGCGGTACGCGCAGAGATTAGCAGCCTGAGCGGCGATGTCACAGACCTATGCCCCTTCCCTCGCGTTGCGATGGTGACGACGCCGCGTCCGAGGCACACTGAGGACATGAGCGACGACGACCAGCAGTGGTATTTCAGCCCCTCCGACGGCTCGGTCACCCAGGGCAAGGCGAGCAACGTCTTCGACCGGATGGGACCGTATCCCGACCGGGAGAGCGCCGAACGCGCGTTGCAGATCGCGGCCGAACGCAACAAGGCGGCCGACGACGCCGACGCCGAGTGGAACGACTGAACGGTAGCCCGCGGCCGGTCGGGATGGCCCGGGTCATCGCGCGCGGCGTCGATTTCGACGCGGTGCGAGCCGAATTCGCGCTCCGGGAAGGATTCTCGGAGGCCGTGCTCGCGGAGGTGGCCGCCGCCGTGGACGCGCGCGCCGGGGAGCGGGAGGACCGGACCGATCTCGCGTTCGTGACGATCGACCCGCCGGGGTCCATGGATCTCGACCAGGCGCTGCACCTCGAGCGCAACGGCGACGGCTTCGTGCTGCACTACGCGATCGCCGATGTGGCCGCGGTGGTGCTGCCGGGTGGTGCACTGGACCGCGAGACGCGTGACCGCGGCCAGACCTTCTATCTCCCCGACGGTTCGGTGCCGCTGCATCCGCGGGATCTGTCGGAGGACGCGGCGAGCCTGCTGCCCGACGTCGTGCGCCCCGCGGTGCTGTGGCGGATGGACCTGGACGAGCACGCCGAGCCGGTCCGGGTGGCCGTCACCCGTGCGTTGGTGCGGTCGGTCGCCCGCTTCGACTACGCCACCGTGCAGGCGCATTCCGCGTCCGGGACCCTGCATCCGTCGATCGCGGCACTGCCCGCGTTCGGCAGGCTGCGGGCGGTCGCGGCGACCGAGCGTGGCGCGATCGAACTGCGACTGCCCGAACAGCGAGTGGTGCGCCACGGCAACGGCTGGCGGGTCGAGATGGAGCCGCGCACCGAGGCCGACGACTGGAATGCCGAGGTGTCGTTGTTGACCGGGATGTGCGCGGCGCGGCTGATGCTCGACGCGGGTGTCGGGCTGCTGCGGACGATGCCGCCGCCCGCGACGCGCGCGGTGGAGTCGCTGCGGCGCACCGCAAGTGCGCTCGGCGTCGCCTGGGCGGACGGCACCCGGGTGGGTGAGGTGCTCGCCGGGCTCGATCCGAACGCGGCGGCGTCACTGGTGATGATGACGGAGGCGACCTCCCTGATGCGGGGCGCCGACTACGTGGCCTTCGACGGTGAGCTTCCCGCGGTGGTGGCCCATTCCGGGATCGGCGGACCCTACGCGCACGTCACCGCGCCGCTGCGTCGTCTGTCGGACCGGTTCACGACAGAGGTGTGCCTCGCGGTGTCGGCGGGGGAGCCCGTACCCGAATGGGTGCGGGAGGCGTTGCCCACCCTGCCCGCGCTGATGAGGGCGTCGGACTCCCGTGCGGGCAAGATCGACCGGGCGTGCGTGGACCTCACCGAGGCGACCCTGTTGGCCGGCCGGGTCGGCGAGGTGTTCGACGCGACCGTGCTGCGCGCGGCGGGGGACAAGAGGGGTGCGGAGGTGTTCGTGCCGGCGGTGTCGGTCATTGCGAAGTGCGCGGGCGACCCGGCCGAGGGCGACGAGGTGAAGGTGCGCCTGGTGGGCGCCGACGTCGCGGGGCGCTCGGTCCAGTTCGCGTTCCCCGCCTAGGTCACGTTCGGAGGTCGAGCGTGCGGTGCGCCTTCTTGATGGCCTTGACGAGCCGTGGAAGTTCGCTCGTGGTCCGGGCCGCACGTGCTTCCTCGGCGGCGTACAGCAGTCCGTAGGTGAAGGTGTCCTCGTCGTCGATGCGCGCCTGCGCGACGGCGTCGATGATCCAGTCTCGCGCGAGGACGCCGTCCTGGTGGTCGCCGAGCATCGACTGCAGGGCCTTGGCCGCCGACCCGAGATCCGCGGCCGACGGCTCCGCTGCCGAGACCGCCTCGGCGGCATAGCGCAGCTTCTTGGCGCGCTTGCGGACCCGGTGCAGGGCGGGCCCGAGATCCGCGCCGTCCTCGTGCCGCAGCGCGCGAACCTTCTTCGCGGCCTTGCGGAGCTGTCGGTACGCCTTGTCGAGGCCGCTGCGCAGCGTCAGATCCACCGGCGCCGCCTCGCGCCCGGAGGTGACCTCCTCGAGCAGCGCGCACAGCGCCGCGTAGCGCGGCCGGGCGAACTCGTCGACCGCGTCCGCGTGAGCGGCCCGGTACAGATCCTCCTGTGTCCCGACCAGTCGCTGGTGGACGGAGCCGACCACCAGATCGGCGGGCTGGGCGTCGATCAGTTCGCAGAACCGGGCCGCGAGCACCTCTGCGTCGCGGGCCTTGCCGAGAACCGATCCGAGCCACCGTAGTTCGGAGCGGGCGGTGACCGTCGCGTCCGGGGGAAAGGCGTCACGGTAGGTGCCCAGCAGACTGCGCAGGCGGCGCGCGGAAACCCGCATCTGGTGCACGGAGTCGTCGGCGTCGTCCCGCACGTCGGCGGCGAGCGAGACCAACCGCTCGTAGTGGCCCCGTGCCGCGGGGACGATCACGTCGGTGACGGTACTGCCGGATCCCTGCTTCCGTCCTGCCACAGTTCAGGTCTACCAGTGCACACAGGTCCAGTCGAGGACCGAAACCGTCAGCCGCGGAAGCGGTCCGTCGCCTCCACCAGGTGGTGGGTGATCCCGGGCTCGGCGGCCGCGTGCCCGGCGTCGTCGACGATGTGGAGTTCCGACGCCGGCCACGCCCGGTGCAGTTCCCACGCGCTCGTCGCGGGGCACACCACGTCGTAGCGGCCCTGGACGATCACCCCGGGTATCGATGCCAGGACCCCGGCGTCGCGGAGCAACTGTGCTTCCTCGATGAAGCCCGCGTTGCGGAAGTAGTGGTTCTCGATCCTCGCGAACGCCAACGCGAACCGCGGCTCGGACGTCTCGGCGACCCGTTCGGGCTTGGGCAGCAACGAGCTGGTCGCGCCCTCCCAGCTCGACCATGCGATGGCCGCACGCAGCGCCGTGTCCGGGTCGTCGGCGTGCAGCAGCCGGTGGTAGGCCTCCACCAGATCGCCGGTGCGCTCGGCGACCGGCACCGGCGCCAGGAACTCCGCCCACCGCTCCGGGAACATGTGCCCGGCCCCGCCGTTGTAGTACCAGTCGATCTCGCTGCGCCGCAGCAGGAAGATGCCGCGCAACACCAGCTCGGTGACGCGCTGCGGGAACCGCTGGGCGTAGGCGAGTGCGAGTGTCGAACCCCAGGATCCGCCGAACACCTGCCAGCGCTCGACGCCGAGATGCCCACGCAACAACTCGATGTCGGCGAGGAGGTGGTCGGTGGTGTTCACCGTCAGGTCCGCCCCCTCGGCGACGTGCGGAGTGGAGCGGCCGCAGCCCCGCTGATCGAACAGCACGATGCGATAGGCGTCGGGATCGAAGAACCGTCGGTGTGCCGGGTCGGTGCCCCCGCCGGGTCCGCCGTGGAGGAACACCACCGGTTTGCCGTCCGGGTTCCCGCTGACCTCCCAGTACACGTGCTGGTCGTCGCCGGCAGCCAGGAAACCGGTTTCGTGCGGGACGATCTCGGGGTACAGGGTGCGCACCTCGATCAGAATCCGATCAACCCGGCCGCGAGAGTGGGCAGTTCGAGCGCATAGAGCGCCCCGTCCCGCACCTGCGGGCACTGCGCGGTGGTGATCGCGTCGATCCGATCGCGGTCACCCGCGAGCTCGATCAGGTTCATCCCGTTGGAGGTGGCCCAGGTGACGACGACCGTGTTGAGCCCACCCTTCCCGATGGTCGGGGTGTAGGTGCGCCAGCTCTGCAACTGCTCGTCGATGTCCGAGCACAGCTGTGCCGCCTGCTCCGCCGTCACGCCGGCGACGGCACCGCCGCCCGCGCCGGAGTTCCCGGAGTTCCCGGTGGTCGCCGGCGGCGTCTTCGAGGGCGAGGTCGACTCCGCGGTGTGCGCGCTCTGTTCCGGCGTCGGGGACTCGGTGCTGCTGCACCCGCCGATCAGCGCGGCCACTGCAGCGGTCGCGGCGACGGTGGCGGCGAGACGTCCGCGGCGTTCGAGCATGGTGCACCTGAGCTTTCTGTCGGGGCCGGCTCACGGTGAGCCCGGAATGTCGAGTGTGCCAAAGATCGGGGACCCCGTCCGATTTCTCGACCGGGGTCCCCGATCTCGGAACCGAAACGCGGTGACGTCAGAAGCTGTGTTCGGGGCCGGGGAACGTGCCGGCACCGACCTCGGCCGCGTACGCCGCGGCCGCGTCGCGCAGGGCGCCGCCGACCTCGCCGAAGCGCTTGACGAACTTGGCGGTCTTCCCACTGGTGAAGCCCGCCATGTCCTGCCACACGAGCACCTGGGCGTCGCACTCGTGACCTGCGCCGATGCCGACGGTCGGGATCGTGAGCTTGCGGGTGACCTGACCGGCGAGCTCGGMGGGCACCATCTCCATCACGACGGAGAAGGCGCCGGCCTCCTGCACCGCGATGGCGTCGGCGATGAGCTGCTCGGCGCCGTCCCCGCGACCCTGTACACGGAAGCCGCCGAGGCTGTTGACGGACTGCGGGGTGAAGCCGATGTGCGCCTGGACCGGGATCCCGGCCGCGGTGAGCGCCGCGATCTGCGGGGCCACCCGCTCGCCGCCCTCGAGCTTGACGGCGTGCGCCTGGCCTTCCTTCATGAAGCGGAAGGCGGTCTCGAGTGCCTGCTGCGGTGAGGCCTCGTACGTGCCGAACGGGAGGTCGGCGATGACGAGGGCGTGCGGCGCGCCGCGGACGACACCGCGCACGAGCGGGAGCATCTCGTCGATCGTGACGGGAACGGTGGTGTCGTAGCCGTACACGACGTTGGCGGCCGAGTCGCCGACGAGCAGGACGGGGATGCCGGCCTCCTCGAAGAGGCGAGCACTGGAGTAGTCGTACGCGGTCAGCTCGGCCCAGCGGGTGCCCTCGGACTTCATCGCCTGCAGGTGATGGATCCGGGTCTTGCGCTTGGGGGCGTCGGAAGAAGTCGAGCTTGTTGAGCCGTACGGAGCGGTCTCGGACATCGTTGTCCCTTTCTGGCCTCGAGGCCCGCCTCTGCGGGTCCCCGGGTTGGGTGATGACGCCTTCAGTCTGCCACCGCGACCGAGGCCCACGAAGTGCGCTTCCAGTGCAGTTCGTCACATCGGCGGGCGTGCCGTGGGCACGCGCGCAGCGCCGCCGGAATGGGCCTCGGATGCTGTGTTTCCTGGGCGTTCGACGGGGCATGGCACGATCGGAGGTATGCGGACCGGACGTCGAACACTGCTCGTCGCCACGATCGCGGCGGTGACCGTGCTGGCCGTCGGATGCACCACCGAACCGTCGTCCGGGACCGTCTCCGGCACCCCGGTGGCGGCCGAGGCGGGTGAGGCGGGAGCGGGGACCGTTCCACCGGGTCTCGAAGCGTTCTACACGCAGCAGATCCGGTGGGGCTCGTGCGACGGCTTCGCTACCGACGGCGGCGAGCTGAGCCCGACCCTCGAGTGCGCGAAGGTCACCGTGCCCCTCGACTACGACAACCCGGGCGGGGATACCGCGCAGATCGCGATCTCGCGGTCGGCCGCGACGGGCGCGCGCGTGGGCTCGCTGCTGGTCAATCCGGGTGGTCCGGGGGCGTCGGGGCTGAGCACGGCGTCGGTCGCGGACGGCACCGACGTGGCCGAGCGTTTCGATGTCATCGGGTTCGATCCGCGGGGCGTCGGTGCGTCCACTCCGCAGGTCCGGTGCCAGACCCCGCAGGAAACCGACGCCGAGCGGCGCGAGCCGAATGTCGACATGAGTCCGGCGGGCATCGCGCGGACCGAGGACAAGAACCGCACCTACGCGGCGCGCTGTGCCGAACGGTCCGGTGTGCCGCTGCTGGCGCACGTCGGGACCCGCGAGGTGGTCCGCGACATGGACGTCATCCGCTCGGTGCTCGGTGATCCGCAGCTGAACTATCTCGGCTTCTCGTACGGCACCCGGATCGGCACGGCGTACGCCGAGACCTTCCCCGGCAACGTGCGCGCGATGGTGCTCGACGGGGCGCTCGACCCCGAGCAGGATCCGGTCGAGGAAGTGGTGTTGCAGGGCGCGGGCTTCCAGCAGGCGTTCGACGGTTTCGCCGTCGACTGCGCGCGGTCGGCGGACTGCCCGCTGGGATCCGACCCCAGCCGGGTCGACGCCCGGTTCCGGGCGCTGGTCGACCCGCTGGTGGACCGCCCTGCTGCGACGACGGATCCACGAGGGCTGAGCTACGGCGACGCGATCACCGGCGTGCAGCAGGCGCTGTACTCACCGAGCCTGTGGCGGCCGTTGCGCGCCGGGCTGAAGGAACTCTCCGCGGGGCGCGGCGACGAGCTGCTGCTGCTCGCCGACATGTACGAGGGTCGCCTGGACGACGGCAGCTACTCGAACCTCGAGGACGCCTTCAACGCGGTCCGTTGCGTCGACGATCCGCCGGTGACCGACCGCGCGATCGAGGGGGAGGCGGACACGCGGTACCGGCAGGCGGCGCCGTTCCTCGACGACGGTCGCGGCACCGGCAACGCCCCGCTCGATGCGTGCGCGTTCTGGCCGGTGCCGAACACCGGCGCGCCGCACACGATCGATGCGGCGGCACTCCAGGGCCTGCCGACGGTGGTCGTGGTCTCGACCACCGAGGACCCGGCGACGCCCTACCAGGCGGGGGTGAATCTGGCGAAGCAGCTCGGCGGTGCGCTGATCACGTACCGCGGGACCCAGCACACCGCGGTGTTCGACGGCGTCGCCTGCGTCGACGATCCGGTCTCCGCGTACTTCGTCGATCGCACCGTTCCCGATCCGGACCTGACGTGTTGAGCTGGCCGGACGAGACCGATTTCACGATGTAACACAGATTTAACGCGGTTTGCTTAGTCTCGCGGACATGGATCGCCAAAAGGAGTTCGTGCTTCGCACCCTCGAAGAGCGCGATATTCGGTTCGTGCGGTTGTGGTTCACCGACGTGCTCGGGTACCTCAAATCGGTGGCGATCGCCCCCGCGGAGCTGGAGGGTGCCTTCGAGGAAGGCATCGGATTCGACGGCTCGGCGATCGAGGGCTTCTCCCGCGTCTCGGAGGCCGACACCGTCGCCAAGCCGGACGCGTCGACGTTCCAGATCCTGCCATGGGCGCACAAGGACGGCGCTCAGCACTCGGCACGCATGTTCTGCGACATCGCGATGCCCGACGGCACGCCGTCCTGGGCCGACCCGCGGCACGTGCTGCGGCGTCAGCTGAGCAAGGCCAGCGACCTCGGCTTCTCGTGCTACGTGCACCCCGAGATCGAGTTCTTCCTGTTGGAGAACGGGCCGATCGACGGCACCCCGCCGGTACCGGCCGACAGCGGCGGCTACTTCGACCAGGCCGTGCACGATCGCGCGCCGAACTTCCGGCGCCACGCGATCGACGCGCTCGAGTCGATGGGCATCTCGGTGGAGTTCAGCCACCACGAGGCCGCACCCGGCCAGCAGGAGATCGACCTGCGCTACGCCGACGCGCTGTCGATGGCCGACAACGTGATGACGTTCCGCTACGTCGTCAAGGAGGTCGCGATCGACGAGGGCGTCCGGGCGTCGTTCATGCCCAAGCCGTTCGGCGATCAGGCCGGCTCGGCGATGCACACGCACATGAGCCTGTTCGAGGGCGACACCAACGCGTTCCACAACCCGGACGATCCGATGCAGTTGTCGGCGACCGGTAAGGCGTTCATCGCCGGCATCCTCGAGCACGCCAACGAGATCAGTGCCGTCACCAACCAGTGGGTCAACTCCTACAAGCGTCTGGTGCACGGCGGCGAGGCGCCCACCGCGGCCACGTGGGGGCCGTCGAACCGGTCCGCGCTGATCCGTGTCCCGATGTACACGCCCAACAAGGCGTCCTCGCGTCGCGTCGAGATCCGCAGCCCCGACTCCGCGTGCAACCCCTACCTGGCGTTCGCGGTGCTGCTCGCGGCCGGTCTGCGGGGCATCGAGAAGGGCTACGAACTGCCCGCCGAGGCCGAGGACGACGTGTGGTCGCTGACCAACGCCGAGCGACGGGCGATGGGCTACAAGTCGCTGCCGGGGAGCCTCCAGGAAGCACTGCTCGAGATGGAGAAGTCCGAACTCGTGGCGGAGGCGCTGGGCGAGCACGTCTTCGACTTCTTCCTCCGCAACAAGCGCCGGGAGTGGGAGGACTACCGCAGCCAGGTGACGCCGTTCGAATTGAAGGCGTACCTGGGCCTGTAGAACGGCCCACCCGAACCGTACGATCCCCGAAGAGGTGACACGCGTGCCCTGTCCGGTCAGTCCACGTTCCGATCGTGACGACGTCTGGGTCGGGGTGATCCGGTGAAGCCTCCGTACGCCCGTTCGGCGGTGCCCGGTGCGGGTCGGCTGGGCCTGGTCGAGCCGACCGCTCCGGAAGAGCTGAAGGTGCTGGGCTGGTCCAACCTCGACGGGGTGGAGTTGCTGTGGTCGCTGTCGCGGGCCGCGAACGCGGACCTGGCGTTGCGGACGCTGGTACGGCTGCAGGAGAGCCTGGGTGACGGTTGGGCCGAGCTCGACGCGGCGCTGCGCACCGACAAGGGTCTGCGCGGGAGGCTTCTGGGGCTGATCGGCGCGTCCAGTGCGTTCGGCGATCACCTCGTCGCGCACCCGATGTCGTGGAAGCTGCTCGCCGGTGACATGACGCTGCCGTCGAAGGACGAGCTGACCCGGCGCCTGCTGGCGTGTGTCGGCGCGGTGCCCGAGACCGGCCCCAACGCGTCCTCGATGTTCTATCGCGCTGCCGTCACCGGGCCGGAAGCGGTTGCGGCCCTGCGGGATTGTTACCGCGACCAGATGATGGTCCTGGCCGCGGCCGACCTGGCCGCGACGGTGGAGAACGAGCCGGTGGTCCCGTATCAGACTGTGGGACATCAGCTCTCGGACATGGCGGACGCGGCACTGACGGCCGCGCTGTCGGTGGCCGTGGCCGCGGTGTGCCCGGACGAGCCGTGTCCCGTCCGGATCGCGGTGATCGCGATGGGCAAGTGCGGTGCGCGCGAACTGAACTACGTCAGCGACGTCGACGTCGTGTTCGTGGCGGAGCCGTCCAACGCGGTGTCGAGCCGCATCGCCGGCGAGATGATGCGCATCGGATCGTCGGCCTTCTTCGAGGTGGACGCGGCGCTGCGGCCGGAGGGCAAGCGTGGCGAGCTGGTCCGCACGCTCGACTCGCACATCGCCTACTACAAGCGGTGGGCCAAGACGTGGGAGTTCCAGGCGCTGCTCAAGGCCCGGCCCATGACCGGCGACCTCGACCTGGGCCGGCAGTACACCGACGCGCTGGGCCCCATGGTGTGGACGGCGGCCGAGCGTGAGGACTTCGTGCCCGAGGTGCAGGCGATGCGCCGCCGGGTGGAGGAATCGGTGCCGCCGGAGTTGCGCGAGCGGGAGCTCAAGCTGGGCCGTGGCAGCCTCCGCGACGTCGAGTTCGCCGTCCAGCTCCTGCAACTCGTGCACGGCCGCGCCGACGCGTCGCTACGGGTCAAGAGCACCGTCGACGCCCTGACCGCGCTCGCGGCCGGCGGCTACGTCGGACGCGACGACGCCGCGAACCTGACCGCCTCGTACGAGTTCCTGCGACTGCTCGAGCACCGGCTGCAGTTGCAGAAGCTCAAGCGCACGCACACCCTTCCGCCGCCGGAGGACGAGGAGGCGCTGCGCTGGCTCGCCCGCGCCGCGCACATGCGGCCGGACGGCCGCAACGACGCGCTCGGCGTGCTGAACGCCGAGATCAAGCGCAACTCGCACCGGGTGCGGCGGCTGCACGCCAAGCTGTTCTACCGGCCGCTGCTCGAGTCGGTCGCCCGGATCGACAAGGAGGCCCTGCGGCTGAGCCCCGACGCCGCGGTGCGACAGCTGTCGGCCCTCGGCTACTCGGCGCCGGAGAACGCGCTCGGTCACCTCACCGCACTCACCGGCGGAGCCTCCCGCAAGGGGCGCATCCAGGCGCTGCTGTTGCCGACTCTGCTCGAATGGCTCAGCGACACYCCGGATCCCGATGCGGGCCTGTTGGCCTACCGGCGCCTGTCCGACGCGCTCGTGGACGCGACGTGGTTCCTGCGTCTGCTGCGCGACGAGGCGTCGGTGGCCCAGCGACTGATGACGGTGCTCGGCTCGTCCGCCTACATCCCGGACCTGCTGATCAAGGCGCCCGACGTGATCCGGCTGTTCGCGGACGGTCCCTCCGGTCCGCGCCTGCTCGACCCCCGACCCGAGGACGTCGCGCGGGGCATCCTGTCGTCGTCCTCGCGGTACGTCGACCCCGCCCGCGCGGTCGGGGCGGCGCGATCGCTGCGCCGCTACGAACTGGCGCGGATCGCGAGCGCCGACRTCCTCGGCATGCTCGACGTCCCGCAGGTGTGTCGGGCGTTGTCGTCGGTGTGGGCGGCGGTGCTCAATGCCTCTCTCGCCGCCGTCATCCGGTCGAGCGAGGCCGAGACCGGTGCGCCCGCGCCCGCGAAGTTCGCCGTGATCGGCATGGGTCGGCTCGGCGGCGGAGAGCTCGGCTACGGCTCGGACGCCGATGTGCTGTTCGTGTGCGAGCCCCGCGAGGGAGTCGACGAGACCCGGGCGGTCAAGTGGGCCAACATCGTCGGTGACCGCGTCCGGACCCTGCTCGGCGCGCCCAGCACCGATCCGCCGCTCGAGGTGGACATCGGACTGCGGCCGGAGGGGCGCAGCGGACCGCTGGTGCGGACCCTGACGTCGTACGAGGCGTACTACGCGCAGTGGGCCCAGGCGTGGGAGGTCCAGGCGCTGCTGCGGGCCCACGCCGTCGCGGGTGACGCCGATCTGGGTCTGCGATTCCTGCACATGATCGACAAGACCCGCTACCCGGAGGGCGGCGTCTCCGAGCAAGCGGTGCGCGAGATCCGTCGGATCAAGGCCCGCGTCGACTCCGAGCGACTTCCACGCGGTGCCGACCCGGCCACGCACACCAAGCTCGGCCGCGGCGGTCTCGCCGACATCGAATGGACGGTGCAGCTGATCCAGTTGCGGCACGCCCACGAGATCCCGTCACTGCACAACACGTCGACCCTCGAGACGCTCGATGCGATCGGCGGGGCGGAGCTGTTGAGCGAGACCGACATCGAGCTGCTGCGCGATGCGTGGCTCACCGCGACCAAGGCGCGCAACGCGCTGGTGCTGGTGCGCGGCAAGCCGACCGACCAGCTCCCCGGGCCGGGCAAGATCCTCGCGGCGGTCGCGCAGGTCGCCGGCTGGCCGGGCGGCGACGCGAACGAGTTCCTCGACAACTACCTCCGCGTCACCCGCCGGGCAAAGGCCGTGGTGCAGCGCGTGTTCGGAGGCGAGTAGTGGCGGCCGTGGCTCGACTGGAGGTGGCCGAGCTGGGCACGCCGATCACCGTCTCGTTCGACGACCTGATAAAGTACCACGGCCCGAACGCACCGGGCGGCGTCGCGCACGCCTTCAAGGTGCTCGAGCGGGCGCTGCCGCTGCTCGATCCCGAGGGGCCGGCTGAGCGCCGCGAGGTCGAGATCGCCACCGCGCACGGGGGCCGGGTGTTCGGGACGCGTTCGAGATGGTCACGCGGGCCGTCACGGGTGGCCGGTACGGACGAGGCGCGCCTGGTCGTGCTCGAGCACGAGATGACCGATCGGTTGCTCGCGGCGTCGGCCACCGAGGTCTACGACGTCGACTGACACACCGGCGTGACGGCTGAAGGGACCCCTCGGCGCCTGTCAGCGCTCGAGGGGTCCCTTCACCCGGGCGCGGGCTCAGTTGCCGAAAAGACTTCCCAGCGAACCGGTTCCGGGCTCCCCGGGGCCCTCGCCGCCGGGGGCGAGGGTTCGGACCGCGAGGGAGAAGTCCTCACCCGCGGCCACGGACAGCTACCGGGTGCCCTCCGGTGCCGGCGGGAACAGCAACTGTCCCTCCGTGCTCTTGCCGAACGCGAGGACCTGACCGTCGGAACGTAGTGCCACCGAGTGGTTCATTCCGGCGACGGCGGCGGTGACGGTCACGCCTTCCGGCAACGCCGGGACGATGGTCTGCAGGTAGTTGTCGCCGCGCCCGATCGCGACGATCCTGCCGTCGGATCGCAGGAGCAGCGAGTGTCCACCGCCGACCGCGATGTCGGTGTAGACCTGACCTCCGGCGGACAGGTCGTCGGATGGGGTTCCAGCGGAAGTTCGCAGTTCGCCTTCCCGTCGGGAGTGACCTACACGGCGATCTCGGCGGGCACCTACCACTCGGTGGCGCTGACCTCGACGGGGCAAATCGTGGCGGTCGGCCAGAACGACAAGGGCCAGTTGGACCTTCCCGCACCGCCGGAAGGTCGGGTCTACACCGCCATCGCGGCAGGCGGTCACCGCACGGTCGCGATCCACTGTCCGATCTCGGAGGGCCCCGGTACCGGGTCGCTCGGATCGCTCGCGGGACTCGGCCTGCCACTGGGATCGGTGGGCTGATGCACACTTCCTGACCAGGACCCGGTGTTGTCCAGCCAGCGCAGCAGCGCGTAGAGGAAGCGCGTGGACCCCGGCATGAAGTTGTTGCCGTGGTGGTACGTCGGGTCGAGTGTGGTCGCGATGATCCGGCCCGGCGTGGTGACGGTGTCCTCGAACAGCATCATCCCGGCGTCGTGGAGGTCGCCGTTCTCGTCGGGCTCCTCCGACACCAGCAGCGGCACGACGTCGGCGTCGGTGTGCAGCAGGCCGTGGTGGTGCCAGATCGCCGATTTGGTCGAAAGGTATTCCCACGCCTCGTGTTCGGGGCTACGGGTGCGGATCAACGGATCCTCGCCCTCGAGCCACCACCAGAAGTTGGTGGGCCGCGCCGTCCACGACATGCCGGGCAACCACGTGTGCGCGGCGTTCTCACCCAGCACCACGAGCGTGCCGCCACGCTGCGCGACCGCGAGGATCTGCGCGGTGTGCCTGCGAAGCAGTTCGGGGTGCAGACGGTCGGCAAGGATGACGGTGTCGAACGCGTCGAGGTCGCCGTCGGTCAGACCCGCGAGATACAGGAACTCGGGCTGGTGCGCGATCACCGCCGGATCCTTCAGCGTCTGCAGGTGGAAGTGGGATCCGCCGTGCACGAGTGCGAGCCGGCGGCGCGAGCGGGGTGCGCGGTCGGTGCGGGCGAACGGTTCGATGGTGGTCATGCCTGTGCCTCCTGCTGGCCGAGCCACGTCAGCAGCTGCGGGAAGATGCGCGCGGAGGTGTTCGGATCCTCCTGGTAGACAGCGAGATCGATGCCGCCGTGGACCAGCACCTGGCCCGTTCCGAGTGGGTAGACGTAGTCGACGGGCAGCGCGTGCCGGCCGATGCGGTTGGTGACCACGGCGCCGTGGGGCAGCTTCTGGCTGTAGCCGCGGCCGTAGAAGCCGGAGACGCCCCGCCGGAAGCTGACGTCGGCGGGATCGACGCCGTCCCACACGGGGTGCGGGTCGCCGGCGGTGATCGCCAGATCCTTGGGGCCCGAGTACTGCAGCTTGCGCCACTGGCCGAGGCCGGGCAGGAAGTCGGTGAGCGGGTGGCCCATGATCGCGATGCGGCCACCGGCGGTGACGAAGTCGGTGAGCACGCCGCGGCGCCGCTCGAGGAATATCTGGTCGCAGTTGCCGTTGATCAGGAGACCGTGCACGCCGGCGAGGTCCAAGGTGTCGAGGTCGTAGAGGTCGACCGGCCGGACCAGCCGGGCGGCGGTGGTGCCGCCCGACATGCCGGTGTTCGAACCCATCACCAGATGCAGGACGGGTGAAAGGGACTGCGGCGCAGCCGAATCGAGTGTCATCGAGGTACTTTCCCAAGTGTGGCCGGTTCCCCGGCCGTGAAATTGTCGTAGCGGGTGTAGAGAACGGTGCGCGGGGCGCCGCGGTCGTCGACGGTGGCACTGACCACCTCGATGCCGTACAGCTCGGTGAGCATGCCGTCGGTGACCAGTTCGGTGACAGGGCCCAGCCGGATGTCCTCGGGTGCTCGCATCACGATGGCATTGCCGCCCAGGTGAAGGGCATGGTCCGGATGGTGCGTCGTGAGGAGGATTCCCATGCCGTCGGCCGCGAGGTCGCGCAGCAGTTCCAGCACCCGGGCCTGATTGCGCAGGTCCAGCGCCGAGACAGGCTCGTCGAGGATCATGAACGTGGCGTCCGACGCCAGCGCCGAGTAAGCGAAGCTCGACAGGCTCGCCTGCGGGACGTACCCGATCGCATTGTCGCGCTCGACGTGCCCTTCGCGCAGCGGCGTCAGCCCGGCGATGCAGCGCAGCAGCGTCGTCTTGCCTTGGCCGTTGGGGCCCAGGATGGAGGTGATGCCCCCCTCGACCCGCAGGTTCGCGTGGCGGAACACCCAGTCGCGGCGGGGATAGTGGAAACCGCCGTCCCGCATTTCGAGGCCGCCATGAACCTCAAGCATCGATGAAGGCCTGTCTACGCGAATTCTGAAGCAGCAGAACGAACACCGGCGCACCGATGATCGCGGTCAGGATGCCGAGCGGGATCTCCCCGGAAGTGACGGTGCGCGAGAGCGTGTCGATGATCGTCAGATAGGCGGCGCCGAGAACGAACGTCGTCGGCATCGAGATCCGGTGATCGGGGCCCACCCACAGTCGGGCGATGTGCGGAACCACCAGGCCCACCCAGCCGATCACGCCGGACACCGCGACGGCGCCGGCTGTCATGAGTGCGACCATCATCAGCAGCACCGCGCGCAGCTGTCCCGGGTTCACCCCGAGCGAGGCGGCGTCGTCGTCGCCGAGGGAGAGGATGTTGATCCGCCACCGCAGGATCAGCGCGGCGCCCAGCAGGATCGGCACGGCCGCGACCGCGACCTTCGCCATGTCGGCAGTCGCGAGAGACCCCATGAGCCAGAACACGATCGACGGCAGCGTCGAATACGGGTCGGCGATGTACGTGATGAACGAGACCAGCGCCGAGAAGAACGCGCTCGTTACCACGCCGCCGAGGACGATCATCAGGATCGCGCCGCCGGACCGGCTGCGCCCGATCAGCAGCACCATGCCGAGGGCCACGAGGCCGAACAGGAACGCGCCGCCGACGAGGAACGTCGAGCCGAGGCCGAGCATGACTGCCAACACGCCACCGAACGACGCACCGGACGAGACGCCGAGGATCTGCGGGCTCACCAACGGGTTCCGGAACGCGGCCTGCAGCGCGGCGCCGCCGAGCGCGAGACCGCCACCGACGAGCATGCCGAGCAACACGCGCGGAAGCCGCACGCCGAGAACGACGTTCGCCTCGGCATCCGTCCACGTGCGGGGGAGCGTGACCGCCTCGTTGATCAGGATCCGGTCGATGTCGGCGTCGGTCACGTCGTACGCGTACAGCGTGCGGTACGTCTCCCGGATGCGCTCGCGCAGTTCGTGGTCGACGTCGGGGAAGAAGACCGAGTTGACCCACAGCCACATCAGGTTGGCCTCGTTGGACGGCGGATCCCACGAGAAGCCGCCGATCGGGGCCTTGTAGACGCGCTTGTTCTTCACCGCGGACAGCGAGGCCCACTTGGGGTCGGCGTAGACGTCGGCCGGGGTGGTGGGCTCGAAGTTGCCGAGGATCAGCACCTCCGGGTCCCAACCCAGAACCTGTTCGCGGGTGACGGCGAAACTCGATCCGCTGCCCGCGCCCGATGCGACGTTCTTGCCGCCGGCCAGCTTGATCCAGAAGTCCATGTAGCTGTTGTCGGCACCGACCTTGATCTCGGGCGCGTTGTAGAGGTACATCGCGCGCGGGGCGGCCGAGGCGTGGGACGCGGCGGTCTTCTCGACCATCGCGCGGTCGCCGGCTATCTTGGCGAGAACCGCGTCCACCTCGGACTTCTTGCCGAGCAGTTTGCCGAAGATCGTGATCCAGGCTTCGAGGTCCTCCTGCGTGCCTTACTCGAGCAGGATCACCYTCAGGCCGGCGTTGCGCAGCGGCGCGACGATGTCGTCACCCTTGTCGCCCCACTGGATCACGACGTCCGGGTTCAGGCTCAGGATGTGCTCGACGTTCGGGACGAAGTCGTTGCCCGCGACCACCGGGGTGTCGAGGAACTGCGGGAACATCGTGCCCAGCATGCCTTTCGACGCCATCGAGATCGCGACCTGGTTGACACGACGTTGCGGGCGGTGGACCGGTTACCTAGTCGGGTGGCCGGGGTTCGGTAGTGGCCGTGCACGGGCATCGCGAGCCGGCCTCCACGGCCCGCGATGCCCGCCGTGGTCAGGACATCCTGGCGATCACCGATTCCGCGTAGCGCTCCAGGTTCGCGATCTTCCGATCCAGCGGCTCGGCGTCGGGCGCGACCTCGTAGGAGTTGCGGAAGCCCACGATTACGTCGGTGACGCCCTTGTCCTCGAGTCGTCGGACTCCGTCCACGGTGAAGGCGTCCGCCGAGGCGACGTGGATTTCGAACGGTGTCTCCGCCTTGCCCTCCGCGACGCGGATCTTCTGCAGCTTCTCCAGCATCCGATCGAGTTCGGCGGGGTCGCCGCCGGCGTGCGTCCAGCCGTCCCCGCGCACCACGGCCCGGCGCAGTGCTGCGTCGCTGTGCCCACCGATCAGGATCGGGACGGGTTGGGTGGGAACCGGATTGAGCTTGATCGACGGCACGTCGTAGATCTCACCGTGGTACTCGAAGTAGCCGCCGCCGGTGAGTCCCCGCACGATGTCGATCGCCTCGTCCGTGCGCTTGCCGCGTCGCTCCCACGGCACCCCCATCACCTGGAAGTCCTCGGGCCACGGGCTCACCCCGACGCCGAGCCGCAGCCGGTTGTTCGTCATGTATGCCACCGAGGCGGCCTGCTTGGCGACGAGCACCGGTGGGCGGATGGGGAGCTTGAGCACGAAGGTCGTGAACCGCAGCGTGCTCGTCGCCGCGCCCAGGGCCATGGCGAGGATCATCGCCTCCACGAACGGCTTGTTCTCGAGGAACTCGCGGTTCCCGTCGGGCGTATACGGGTAGACCGAATCCGAATCTTCCGGGTAGCAGATGCTGTCCGCAACTGTCATGGAGTCGAAGCCGACGCGTTCGGCGGCCTGCGCCAGCGGCACGTAGAAGGCGGGGTCGGTCATGGCCTCTGCGTAGGTGAATCGCACGGTGGTGTTCCTTCGGTCGAGTGGCGGTCGGCGAACCGACGCGACGGGGCAACGGATGTGGACCACGGCCGGGGGGGCCGACCGAGCCTGTGGCCGACACTCCGCCCACCCATTCTGGAGTGGGGAAGATCACATGTCAGGAGCTGTCCCGCTGCGTGGGAGGGTCCCCGCCGGAACCCGGACCGCCGCGACATCCCAGCGGATGGGATTGCAGGTTTCGGTGCGCGGCGGACCTTCCTAGCCTCCACACCAGAACTAGGCGAAGGAGCACTATGACCACCCGTCCCGCACCGACCCCTACCCCCGCACGCGACATCACCGTCGACCTACTCGTCGTCGGGGCCGGCACCGGCATGGCCGCCGCCCTGACCGCGAACGAGTTGGGGCTGTCCACGCTCATCGTCGAGAAGACGAAGTACGTGGGCGGATCGACGGCCCGCTCGGGCGGTGCCTTCTGGCTGCCCGACAACCCGATCCTGCGTGAAGCGGGCGCCGGAGACTCTCGCGAGCGGGCGGAAACCTACGTGCGTTCCGTCGTCGGCGGCACAGCGCCCGCCGAACGCGGCACCGCCTTCGTCGAGAATTCTTCTGCCACGGTCGAATTGCTGCAGCGCACGACGCCGATGAAGTTCTTCTGGGCCGAGGGCTACTCGGATTACCACCCCGAGCTGCCGGGCGGATCGGCGATCGGTCGCACCTGTGAGTGCCGCCCGTTCGACGCCTCGGTCCTCGGGGCGGAGCGGCCGCGTCTGCGCCCGGGCCTGATGGAAGCGCCTATGCCGATGCCCACCACCGGCGCCGACTACAAGTGGATGAACCTCATGGCGCGGGTGCCCACCAAGGGCATCCCGCGTGTCGTCAAGCGTCTCGCCCAGGGAGTCGGTGGCCTCGCGCTGCGCCGCGAGTACATGGCCGGTGGACAGGCGTTGGCTGCGGGTCTGTTCGCAGGCGTGGTGCGCGCGGGCATTCCCGTCTGGACCGAGACCGAGCTGGTGCGTCTGGTCACGGAGGGCGATCGGGTCACGGGCGCCGTCGTCGCGCAGGGCGGCCGCGAGGTCACCGTCACCGCGCGCCGGGGCGTGGTGCTCGCGGCCGGCGGGTTCGACCACGACATGGCGATGCGGCACAAGTACCAGTCCGAGCAGCTCGGTGATCACGAGAGCCTCGGTGCGGAAGGTAATACCGGTGACGCGATCCGGCTCGCGCAGGAGGTCGGTGCCACCACCGGTCTGATGGATCAGGCGTGGTGGTTCCCCGCCGTGGCGGCCCTGCCCGGTCGCCCGCCGACCGTGATGCTCGCCGAGCGTTCGCTGCCCGGGTCGTTCATCGTCGATCAGACCGGTCGCCGGTTCATCAACGAGTCCATCGACTACATGTCCTACGGGCAGAAGGTTCTCGAGCGCGAGCGCGCCGGTGACCCGGTGGAGTCGATGTGGATCGTGTTCGACCAGAAGTACCGCAACAGCTACATTTTCGCGGCCGGACTGTTCCCGCGTCAGCCGCTTCCGGAGTCGTGGTACAAGGCCGGCATCGCCCACCAGGCGTCCGATGCGGCCGAACTGGCCCGCAAGGTCGGCCTTCCCGAGCAGGCGTTCGCGGAGACGTTCCGAAAGTTCAACGAGGACGCGGCAACCGGAACCGACAGCGAGTTCCGGCGGGGCCAGAGCGCCTACGACCGCTACTACGGCGACCCCACCCAGCAGCCGAACCCCAACCTGCGGGCGCTGACGGGCGGATCGCTCTACGCGGTGAAGATGACGCTCAGCGATCTCGGCACGTGCGGCGGTGTCCAGGCCGACGAGCGGGCGCGCGTCGTGCGCGAGGACGGCAGCCCGGTCGAGGGCCTGTATGCCATCGGCAACACCGCGGCCAACGCGTTCGGCCACACCTACCCCGGGGCGGGGGCAACGATCGGGCAGGGTCTCGTGTTCGGCTACATCGCCGCACGCGACGCCGCCGAGCGGTCGCCGCAGTCCTGACCCAGCACCACCCCTTCTGAAGCGTCGGAGCTGCATACGGCGGGAGACTCCCGCCGTATGCGGCTCCGCGGCGTTTTCGGCGTCAGCAGGCTGACACAGCGGTTCTCAGCCGTTCGCGAACAGGCGGATCCGCTGCTCGCGGCTGCGCTCGAGGTGCGTCCGCATGTGTTCGCGGGCCGCCCGCTCGTCGCGGGCTCGGATCGCCTCGAGGATGAGGTTGTGCTCGGTGTTGAGGAGGTCGGGCTCGCCGTAGTTCGACGGCGGGCCGCTGTCGTAGATCCGCAACTGGGTCGTGAGGCGGATCAGCAGCGACGTGATTGTCGTGTTGTGGGCTGCCTGCCACAGTGCCTCGTGGAACCGGAAGTTTCCGCTCCGTACCTGCACGTCGTCGGCGGCGTGGCAGCAGGAATCGTGCAGTCGTTCCAGTCTCGCCATGTCGAGGTCCGTGTGTCGCAGGGCGGCGGCGCCGGCCGCCTCGGACTCGAGTGCGACCCGTGCGGCGTAGATCTCGATCACATCCTCGGGCGTTCCGGAGCGGACCCGGAACCCGCGCGCGGCGCGTTCGAGCAGCCCGTCGTGGGCGAGCCAGTTGAGCGCCTCCCGGATGGGGGTGCGGGAGGCGCCGTAGGACTCGACGAGTTGCGTCTCGTGCAGTGCCGCGCCCTGCGGAAACTTGCCGTCGAGGATGTCTGCGCGCAGGCGTAGGTACTGCTTGGACGTCTGATCGGAGCGGCCGGAGGCGTCGCCGGGTGTGAGCGGGCCAAGATCCGTCAGTTCGTCCCCGTGCGTCATCGATGCCCCATCTGTCGTGTCTCTTTCCGGACCCGATGATTATGCCACCGACGACGTCTGAATACTTGCGTATACGCAAGTCGTCATTTACGTTCGTGTACGTCGTCGTCGAAGGATGTGGAAGTTGCGTAGCGCTGAGTGGCCCCTGGTTCAGACGGAGGAACTCGTCTCCGAGCTCGGGGGTGCGGTCYGGCCCGTCGTTCTCGACGTGACGCTCCAACTCGCGCCGGCCAGATTCGACGGTGACTACCGTCCGGAGTCCGGTGCCGGACTGTGGCGTGACGCCCACGTGCCGGGGTCGCGGCACATCGACCTGCTCACCAGTTTCTCCGACACCGCCAAGGAGTTGCACTTCAGCCGGCCGCCGGTGAGGCAGCTTGCGGAAGAGCTTGCGCAGCTGGGCATCTCGTGGGACTCCGACGTCGTCGTCTACGACCAGGGGTCGATGACGTGGGCATCGCGGTTCTGGTGGCTGCTGCGCAGCGTCGGCATCCACGCCCGCGTCCTCGACGGCGGACTCGCCCGGTGGCGTGCGTCGGGCCTGCCCGTCGAGTCCGGCGACGAGGTCCCGGCGCTTCTGCCGGTCGACGCCACCTCGGACGTCGAGTACCTGCCGCGGTGGGTGGACCGAGACGACGTGGCCGCGATCAGCGACGGCACGGCGCCCGGCACGCTGGTCTGCGCGCTGGCCCCGGGTCAGTTCTCCGGCGCCGAGAAGACCCGCTACTCGCGTCGCGGCCACATCCCCGGAAGCCGGAACCTGTCGGCGAAGAGCCTGCTCGACGAGACCGGCCGGATGCGTGACGTGGAAGAGGTGCGTGCCCTCGCATCCGGCGCGCTGGCCGGCGCCGTCGACCCGGTGGTCGTGTACTGCGGCGGCGGTATCTCCGCGTGCCTGTCGGCGCTCGGCCTGGTGCTGGCCGGGTACGACGACATCAAGATCTACGACGGCTCCCTCGAGGAGTGGACTGCGGATCCGGCGCCGCCACTCGTGACCCTTCCCGGCGGTGATCAGTGACCCGATGTCGTAGGTCCTGATCCGCGTTCGCCCGAATCACGCCCTCCCCAAGGTCTTTTCATGACCGAAGCTGTCACCGGCGGCCGCCTCGCCGATGCCCTGGACGCGTTGCGCGCCCAGGTGCCCCTCGTCCACTCGCTCACCAACATCGTGTCCGCGAACTTCCTCACCAACGTCGTGCTCGCGGCCGGCGCCAGCAACGCCCACGGCGTCGGCGGGCTGCCGTGGCGCAGTGGACTGGCCGTCGACCTGCTGAAGCATCGGCCGACCGCCATCCGCGGCAACGCGTCCGAGATCATCGCGCTGGCCGGCTTCGGTGGCGACACCCGGGGTGTCGACAGCTCCGACGACCCGGCTACCGCGGTTCCCGCTGCCGTCGCGCTGCTCGCCCATGCCGACGCGGTCTCGGCGTCCGGTCCGGTGGACCACCTCGTCGGACGTGACGTCGACGGCAACGTGGTCGGTGTCCGCATCGGTGGTGGCAGCGACATGCTGCCGCGGGTGACCTCCACCGGGTGCTCGCTCGGCGGACTCGTGGCGGCCTACCTGGCGGTTGCACCGACACCGCTGATCGGGCTCGCTGCCGCGCATGCCCACGTCGCGGTCGCGTCCGAGATCGCGCAGGAGACGTCGTCGGGTCCCGGCTCGTTCGCCGTCGCGTACCTCGACGCCCTGTACACCGTCGATGCCGCAACCCTCGCCGGGCGCGCCCGCATCGAGACGATCGACCCGACCGTACTCGCCGTGGAGGCTGGAAACCGATGAGCGTCAAGATTTTCTGGTACCTCACGCAGGCAGACGGTGACTATCCGTGGACGCCGGGCGGGCTGTTCCCGGTCGACGGGCAGCGTCAGATCGAACTCGCGAAGACCATCGACGACGGTGGTTTCGACGGCGCACTCGTCGCGACGTGGCCCAACGATCCGTTCGTGTCGGCGACGTGGGCGGCCTCGCACACCTCGCGGATGAAGTTCCTCGTCGCGGTGTACGCGAACATGATCCCGGCCCGGCTGCTCGCCGAGAAGGCGCTCACCTTCGACGCGTTCAGCGGCGGTCGGTTGATGATCAACTCGGTCAACGGTCGCGACAACATCCTCACCAAGTACGACATGAACGTCGAACACGACCGGCGTTACGAGTTGGGGGAGCAGTACTGGGCGGACTTCCGTCGGTACTACCGGGAGGGCACCGAGTCGAACTTCCCGAACACGCCGCTGCGCATCGACCCGCTCGCCGACCGCGAGGTGCCGCTGTGGGGCACCGGTGATTCGCCTGCGGGACTGGAGAACTCGGGCAAGGTGCTCGATGCGTACCTCGCGATGCTGCGCGAGACGTCGTTCATCGAGGACAAGTTCGACGGTGCCCGCAAGGCGGCGGCCGCGGCCGGTCGCGAGTTCACCGACTTCGGCGCGCTGTCCGGTGTCATCGTCCGCCCGAGCCGAGCCGAGACGAGGCGATCGAGCGCTTCCGATCGCTGTTCGAGAAGGCCGGCATCGACCAGATCAGCGACATCCTGGACAAGGCGGTGCGCAGGCGCACGGGCGGCGAACAGGACCTGCGCACTTTCACCGCGCGGGACGCCCAGCGGCAGGGCTGGGTCGACACCATCGTCGCCGGCAAGATCCCCGAACCCGACGACCTGTACCTCGGCGACGGCCTGTACGCGGGTATCACCGCGTGGTCACCGCTGGACATCTTTGCGACCGGGTCGTCCGCTGTGTACTACGTGGGCGCGCCTGACGAGATCACCGGCCACGTCCGGACCTTGCGTGAGCGCACCGGGCTGATCGGCCTGATCCTCGCGGGCTGGCCGCTGATCGACGAGGCGAAGCACGTGTCCGAGCACCTGATTCCGCGGTTCGCCGAGATCGACTGATCGATCCACACGTACGGGAGGCCGCGCGGCGCGTGGCCTCCCGTCGTCGTTGACGCGGTCGGAGCATGCGAGAACAGTGAGGAGTGGTTCGTTCCGTACGACCGCTGGAGGTATCCGATGGTCACCGCCGCACTGCTGGTCCGCGTCGAGGCGAAACGCGGCAAGGAAAACGAGGCGGCACAGTTCCTCGAGAGTGCCCTGGCGCTCGTGCAGGAGGAACCCGACACCGTCGCGTGGTTCGCCCTCCAGTTCGGGCCCGCCACCTTCGGCATCTTCGACGCCTTCCCCGACGACGCCGGCCGCCAGGCCCATCTCGCGGGCAAGGTCGCCGCGGCGCTCATGGCGCGGGCCGACGAACTCTTCGTCGGGCACCCCCACATCAGCAAGGTCGACATCCTGGCGGCCAAGCTACCGGGCTGACGTCGTATGTCGCCGTAGACCACTACCTTTCGGCTGGTCATCCTCCGCCCGCGTGCCGGTAATGTCCGGTTCGCGGACCGTTCAGTTCCGTTTGGTCTCATCGCTGCGCCATAGCGGCAGACGATGAGGAGAGTGGTGTGATGACTTCGCTGACACGGCGTCAGGCAATGAAGGCGTTCACGGTGGCTGCAGGAACGGCGGCCCTCGGTGCGGGGGCGATCGGCACGGCCGCGTCCGCCGGAGCGTTCCCGTTCCAGGAAGTGCGCGTCCTGTCCATCAATATCTGGCACAGCGGGAGCAAGATCCCGAACGGTCTCGAGCGGGTCGCCGACATCATCGAGTCCACCCGGGCATCGATCGTGTTGCTCTCCGAATCGGGCGACGCGACAACTGCGCTCGCCGACATCCTCGGCCGGCGAGGGTCCCGGTTCCACACCGCCACGTCGTCGGACACCGGCATCCTGTCCCGGTTCCCGGTCGAGGAGACGGGCGCGCTGGACTACATGGTCAAGGCGGTCGTGTCGGTGCCGGGCGGACCAGAGCTCGCCGTGTACTCGGCGCACCTCGAGTACCGGTGGTACGCGACGTACCTTCCGCGCGGGTACGGCGGCGGGATCCCCAGCCCGGGCGAGTTCTCGCAGTTCGGCTGGGGCAAGATGCCGGGTCCTGTCACCGACCCGGACGTGGTCCAGCGAGTCAACATCGACTCGGGCCGTCCTGCCGTGATTTCCGCGTTCCTGGAGGATGCGGCGCTGGAACGGGAGAAGGGAAGGTCGGTCATCATCGGCGGCGACTTCAACGAGCCGTCGAACCTGGACTGGACGGCGGAGGCCAGGGACCTGTTCGACCACAACGGCGTCGTGTTGCCGTGGGAATCGACCCGGCTGCTCGAGCAGGCCGGATATGCCGATTCCTACCGGCGGATGTACCCGAACCCGGTGACCCACCCCGGGTTCACCTGGCCGGCCGGAAATCCCGACGTCCCCGTCTCCGAACTCACGTGGGCGCCCGAGGCCGACGAGCGAGACCGCATCGACTACATCTTCGCCAGCCGGAACTCCCGCCTGCGCCTGACGTCGGCCGGCATCGTCGGACCGCGGGAGTCGATCGTCCGCAACGAGCGGGTGATCGAGAGCACGCAGGACCGATTCGTCGACTCCCCGCTGCCGTGGCCCACCGACCACAAGGCCGTCATGGCGACCTACCGGTGCCTGCCGGCGCTCGGTGGATCCGCCTCCTGACCGACCGATTCGCGCCCGGCGACTACGTAACGGCGCTGTGATGACCCCCGTCACAGCGCCGTCACGGCTCCGAGAGTGACCGGCAACACACGTAGTCCGAGGTATATGCGCTGGTCAGAGTGGGTTTTCCGAGGCGCGTAGGTAGCCGGGGGACGAAACAGGTACCCATGCGGGTAGATCTACCGGTGTATCGATCCGGTAACGACGGAACTCTGGGTTGTGCCCGAACACCGATGCCAGACCAAGTGTCGGACCACAGCAAGACTCGGAGGACCCTCGAATGGCCCTGAAGAACACCCGCTTGACCCGTACCACCCGCGGCCTGCTGCTCGGCGCCGTCGCCGCCGGCGCGATCATGATCCCCGCCGCTCCCGCCATGGCGCAGCCGTTCACGGCGCCCAGCTGGGGCAGCAGCTCGGTCGAGGTCACCCCGGTCGCCGGCTCCACCGGCCAGGCCGCCGCAAACGCAGCCCAGTCCAAGATCGGCTCACCCTACGTGTGGGGCGCGACCGGCCCGAACTCGTTCGACTGCTCCGGCCTCGTCCAGTGGTCCTACAAGCAGGCCGGCAAGTCCGTCCCGCGTACCAGCTACGACCAGGTCTCGGGCGGCACCCCCGTCTCCAAGTCGAACCTCCAGCCCGGTGACGTCATCGGCTTCTACGGCTCGGATCACGTCGGCATCTACATCGGCAACGGCAAGGTCGTCCACGCGCCCACCGAGGGCGAGAACGTGAAGGTCTCGTCGATCGACGCGATGCCTTTCTCCGGCGCGAGCCGCTACTGATCAGAGCCTCGTGCTCTGATGAAACTAGCTACGAGCCCGTCACTCCGATCGGAGTGACGGGCTCGTCCCATCTCCGCCGAGCAGATAGAAGTCCCGGCGTGCGGCCACGAACGCCTCGACAGTCTGTGCCGGCACGCCGGTCAGGCGCCAGACGTCGTCGGTCGCGCGGGCGTAGCGATTCTCCCGGTGCAGCCGGGCCATGGTTGCGATGTGTTGCTCGGTGTGTCGTGGCAGTCCCGCCTTCGGGAGCACATCGGCCAGCCACCGGTCCGGCGGTACGTCCACATAGCGCACCGAGCGCCCGAGCGCCCGTGAGAACTCCTCGGCCACGCCGACCATGTCGAGAGTGCGTGGACCCGTCAGTTCGTAGACATGTCCGACGTGCGGGGCCGGGTCGCGCAGAACGGTGGCGGCCACCCGGGCGACGTCGTCGACGGCGACCGGTGACGTGCGCCCGGTACCGAACGGCAGCGCGAGCGTCCCGTTCTCCCGGATCGACCGCGCAGCCAGCGTGGTGAACAGCGGATTGTCCAGGAACACCGTCGGTCGCACGTGGACCACCGGCAACCCTGACCAGTCGAATACCTGCTCCGCCAGCCAGTGCAGTCGCTGTTGGTGCGACTCCGCCGTGCTGGTGG